>NZ_JACHZA010000004.1:0-404806 GCF_014193305.1 Rhizobium sp. BK181 | reverse complement strand
GGCATCGCCTCCGGCATTCCGGCCGACCTGATCCGCAACCGGCCCGACATTCGCGTCGCCGAGCGCAATCTCGCGGCTGCCACCGCCAATATCGGCGTTGCCATCTCGCAGCTCTATCCGACGATCACCCTGTCGGGCTCGATCTCGCCCTCCTACGTCAAGCCGGCCGGCTTCTCCGGCGGCAGCCTGACCACCTGGTCGTTCGGCCCGACGCTGACGCTGCCGATCTTCGACGGCGGCCGTCTGCGCGCCAATGTCGACATCGCCAAGTCGGATGCCAAGACCCAGTATCTTGCTTGGAAGCAGTCGGTGCTGACCGCCGTCGAAGAGGTCGAGAACGCGCTGTCGGCGGTGCGCCGCGACGCCGAGACGGTGGAAGCGCTGCGCGCCCAGGTGAAGACGACCCAGGAAACCCTGGAACTGTCGACCGCCAGCTACAAGGACGGCGCCTCCTCGCTGCTCGACGTGCTCGATGCGCAGCGTCAGGTATCGCTCGCCCAGGCAAGCCTGGCCGCCTCCATCCAGCAGATGGCCAAGGACTATGTCGCCCTCAACGTCGCCATCGGCGGCGGCTACAATCCGGGCGCACCGCGCACGACAACACCGCCCAAGGCGAGCTGAGCCACACGAGACAGAAAGCCCCGCAATCGCGGGGCTTTATCGAATATCAATTCTCCGAAATACAGCGCCGAAGACACGGGTCGCTCGCGAGAATGCGAAGCCGTCTGCAAAGCGGCAATCACCGATGTTGTCCGTCGCGCGGTAGCGGCGGGATGGCGGGAAGAGGAAATTGCTCTCCATCTCGCAGACGCTGCGGAAAATTATGTCATGTACCTGGCCACCAAAGCGAAACGCAAAGTGATGGCGGCCAACAACAACTGAGCAGTCCCCCGAACGGCCTCGAGACCCCTTTCCATCGGCTCAGGTTCGAGGTATCTCCGATCACTTCATCTGACGCCTGGGCTTCAAGCGTCTCCCTTGCAAGTGCCGTGTTTTCGGGAACAACGGCCCTCCATGCTCGTTCTGTGTTCCGCAAACTCGAGCTACGGAGAAGCAAATGTACAGGGCTCTACTTGTCAGCAGCGCGATCGCGCTGTCATCCCTGGCCACGACCGCTCTGGCTGATGGCGCCGTAACCGGCGCAGCCGGTGGCGTGGTTACCGGTGCGATTGTCGGCGGTCCCGTTGGGGCTGCAGTCGGTGGTGTGGCGGGCGCCGTTGCCGGCGCCGTGATCGATCCGCCACCGCACGAAGTCGTCACCTACGTTCAGTCACAACCCGCGCCGACCGCACCCGTCGTGATCCAGCAGCCAATCGTCGTGGGCAAGCCCATTCCGGCGGACGTTATTGTCACACCGCTTCCAGACAACCCGAAGTACGCCTACACCGCTATCAATGACCGCCACATCATCGTTGAACCTCAGACGCACCGCGTTGTTCAGGTTCTCGACTGATCCTGAATCAACTGGCCCCGCGTGTGCGGGGCCTCCTTCTCAGTTTCGGAAATGATCGCTAGTTCTGCGGCCTGTTCCTGAAGGCTTCCGCTTCCGCGTAGAACTTCTTTTCCCATTCCTTGTGGTTATCCAGCCCTTCTCGAATGAAGGGCGTGAACACGGCGACGTTCATCAGCGCCCAGTTGACGAGGCGTGCCGGGAATTTCAACGGCTTCACGAAATCGACAAACAGCACCACGCGAGTCTTGTCCGTGTGGTTCCAGGCTTCGTGTTCGTAGGCGTCGTCGAAGATCAGAACCTTACCTTCCTGCCAGTGGCAGATCTGGTCCTTGACCCGGATAGCGAGCTTGTCTGCAGGCTCCGGCACGATCATGCCGAGATGCAAGCGAAGTACACCATTGTAAGGGCCGCGGTGAGCCGGTAGATGTTTGCCGGGCTCGAAGATCGAGAACATGGCGGTTTTCAGTCCCGGTATCTTCTGCACCGACTGCCAGGTTTGCGGGCAGGCCTTGATGTTCTGCTCCGACTTCAAGCCGAACCCGGCCAGGAAAAATGTCTTCCAGCCGTTATCGCTGGAGATCGACTTCACGTCAGTCGAGATGTCCTGGAATGTCGGCAGCTCACTCTGTCGCAGGAGCACGCGGTCAAGCTCGGCGCGGATCTGCGGCCAGGCCTTTTCAACCTCGGCGGCCCAAGGGAAGGTCGCGTTATCATAGACCGGCGGATTACCGAGCTTTGCATATTTGAAGTTAAGCTTTTCCGCCCAGGCGACGATACCCATGAAGAAGCGCGTGATAGCGCTCGGCCGGCCCATCGGCTCGATGCCGACGGTGCTGAAGGATTGGCCCTTCGCGGGAGAAGCTGGAGTTTCGGAAAGACCTGCGTGAGCGGTGCCGTCGGCCATGGGTTGTCCAATGCGTAGGATAAGCCGTGAAAAGTTCAAAAAGATATGGAGATGGCTCCATTTTTCACAAGCCCGCGCAGCGGTGGTCAAAATGTCGCGACGACATCTGCCGCGCCGTAGCGGGTCAAGATCGTTAGCCAGATAAGTCCGGATACGGATAAAATCAATGGGATATCGATTTAGAGAAAAGGTTGACCACCAGCACGCCGGCAATGATCAACCCCAGGCCAATGATGGCCGGCAGATCGAGCCGTTGCTTGAAATAGATGAGGCCGACCGCGGATATCAGCACGATGCCGAGCGCGCTCCAGATCGCGTAGGCGATACCGACGGGAATGATCCTCAATGTCATCGACAGGCAATAGAATGCCGCCGCGTAGCAGACAACCAGGACAATCGTCGGCGCGGCGCGGGTAAACTGCTGCGACAACTGCAGTGCCGTTGTGCCGATAACCTCGAGCACAATCGCAGCAAAGAGCAGGGCGTAGACTGCAGCGGGAGCCATGGCGCGATCCTATTTTACTTGTTGGTCAATTCGACAAGGCGGGCAATCAGCGCCTGGCGATCGCCGCCGTCGTCATAACTACCGAGCATGTCGGCAAGCCAGAGGCCGTCGGCCGCGAACCGAACGATCTGCGCGTCGACGGACGAATCCGTACCCACGTATTCTTCGGTCCGCTCTTGTATCCACTCGCGCCAGCGCTGCCGAAGTCGCGGCTCAGCAAGCAGCGCGACGGTCACTTGCGCCCAGTGGGCAGCCTCGTCGGGGCGCCCCCTCAGATCGGCGACGGCATGCAGATAAGCCCGGCTGAAACGGCCATGCGGCGTCGGGTCCTCGCGCATGCGCTCATTGATATCGACATCAAAACGATCGAGGAGGCTCTCGAAAAGCGCGTCAAGCAAGGCGTTCTTCGTCGGGAAGTGATGGAGCAACCCACCTTTGCTCACACCCGAAGCACCGGAGACGGCATCCAGCGTCAGGGCGGCCATGCCCTGCTCCATCGTCAGTCGCGCGGCTACGTCCAGCAACTGCTGGCGTACGACGAGAGGTTGCTTACGTCGGTGATGAGCGAGTGACATGATCGTAAAAGATACCGTCCAGACGGTTTTGTCAAGTAGCCTGTAGTGCGACGACGAATTGCCGCGGACTATTTCTGGCAGTTGCAGTTCCCTTTCTCCCAAGGCATTAAGGGATTTTGAGGGAACGGAACCGTGACGGAAAAAGTCATCACGCTTTACGAGGCAATCGGCGGCGACGCCGTCGTCCGTGCGCTGACGCACCGCTTCTACGAGCTGATGGATGCGTTGCCGGAGGCAAAGCACGTTCGCGCGGTCCACCCGCCGGCGCTGGCAGGCAGTGAGGAGAAGTTCTACGAATACCTGACGGGGTATCTCGGCGGACCGCCACTCTACACCGAAAAGCGTGGGCATCCGCGCCTCAGAAGCCGGCACTTTGTTGCGGAGATCGGCCCTGTGGAGCGCGATGAATGGCTTCTCTGCTTCCGCCGCGCGCTTGAGGAAACCGTCGCCAACCCGAAGCTGCGCGAAATCGTCCTGCCGCCGATCGAGCGACTTGCCTATCACATGCAGAACAAGGAATAGAACAACCATGACGCTCAACACGCGGATCGCACCGCTATTCTACCTATTCGCCGGTCTGTTCGGCTTTGCCGGCGTGGCACTGGCGGCTGCTGCGGCGCACGGTGGCGGCGAAGCGCATCTGGTTGCGTCGGCTTCGACGATGTGCCTGGCGCACGCCCCTGCCCTGCTCGCGCTTGCCATCGGGGCTGAAAGACTCCGCACCGCATGGCTCGCCGGCATACTGATAGGCGCGGGTACACTTCTCTTTGCGGGCGATCTCGTCGCGTTGCGCTATGCAGGTTCCGGATTGTTCCCAATGGCCGCGCCGACAGGCGGATTTGCCATGATGTTCGGCTGGCTAGCGATCGCGGCGGGCGCCCTTTTCCGCCGAAGCTGATCGATCAGCTGACCGGTATGCGCCCAAGCCGCATCAGGTTGCCGTGCGGGTCGTGGACATACAAGTCTCCATGCCCCACGGGTGTCGCTCAAGTGCCGGTCAGGCGCGCCACTCGTCTTTATTGAGCTCAGCATGGAGCGCGGCTCTCCGACGGTCGCCTCGCACGGCGCTCGCTCGCCGACGAGCCCGAAATGCAGCTCCATCTCGTTCCGGCGAAACATCAGATAGTCCGGAGAATGGTAAATGATCCGGTCAAGGCCAGCACCTCGCGATAGAAGGCCAGCGTTTCATCGAGACCAAGCGACGGCAACCGGCAAGACCTCCGCGCGATCCGGATCCAGTTCGGCGGTTAGATACCAGCCACCACATTGAAGCCTTCGAAAACCGGCGGTCCCTTGTACATCGCCTTGCGCTCGCCGGCGCTGCGATGCGCAGCGCGGAAGTTCTCAGACTTCGTCCAGTTCACGAAGTCTTCTTCGCTCCGCCAGAGTGTATGCGAGGAAAACAGGGTGTAGTCTTCCTCGGCATTCGTCCTTCCGCGCAGCAGGCGAAATTCGACAAAGCCGGGAACCTCGGAAAGGCTGGAATCGCGGTTGCGCCAAACATCCTCGAAATCCGCCTCAGATCCGATCGCAACCTTGAATCGGTTCATCGCAATATACATGGAGAATCCCTATCCCTTTCCTTTTGTGCCGGTCCGCACAGGCGCGAAGGCCACGACATTATTGCCGTTCGCGGCCTCCAGACCAAGTGGCTTCTCCGGCTCCTGCCCGGGCATTCTTGCCTCCCACAGCGGAAATTCGGACACGTTGGGATACTCTCGGCGTCGCTCGGCGTTCCGCAAGAGCAGATCGTAGAGCTCCGGCACAAGGCCGTCGCCTCTTTGAGCGGCGAGCTTGTGCAGGCCGATCATCATGACCCCGTCAGGGCGTTCTTCATTCATCGGGAATTGTCTCGTTCGTTCATGGTCTGCAGCGCACGTTCCAGGCTGGACTTGCTGCCGTTCCGAAGCGGAATGAAGGCCTTGCCGAACTTCTTGCAGCCGGTCTTCACGCGCAGGCAGGCATCGTGGCTGATACAGTCGATCGGGCAAAAGACGCAGTCGACGGACGGAAGCACGGTGTCGATGCGCGAGACCGCTTCGCGCAGACCGCCATCGTGGTGGATCAGTTCTGCTCCAAAGCTGCTTGCGATCTGACGAAGATGCGCCACCTGGCAGTCCCGTCCGCCGACATACAGGAAGCTGCGTCCATCAAGTTTGGACCGCCCGGACGTTTCCTGAACCGTCTCGATATCGGCGCTGACGCGGATCTCGCGGTTGGAACCCTTCTTCGTCTTTCGAGCCATTGCCCACCCGTTCGCTCGTTGATCGTCACACGATTCCTGCGTGTGCCGGGGGACCTTATTAAACTTGATTTTTAGAGTAAAGTATAAAGTTGATTATGATAGTCATATTTTGTCAACGGCCTGTCACCTGGACGTCCTGAGTGAACGACCAGACCGGTTTGCCCCACTCTGCAGGGAGCGGAGGAAATGGCGCAGCGCGCCGGATACCCTCGACAACAGCCTGATCCAGCTCAGGAATCCCTGAGCTACGCGCGATCGAAAGACCGCTCAGATCGCCGCTGGCGCCGATTGTCAGGCGAACGCGGACACTCATCGATGCGCTCATGCGCTTGTATTCCGACGGCACCCTGACCGAGCGCTTGATCCGCGACTGCACTTTGCCGGGATAATTGGCAACGGCCGCGCTCCCGGCACCGCCACTGCTGCCAGCGCCGCGCGAATTCTGGTTCGACGTTGCCGTCTCGGTCCCGTCGGCGGCCCCTCTCTTGGAGTCCTGCTTGTTTTCACCGCCCGATCCAGCGGATGGTTTAGCCTTCTTGGGCGGCTCCTTCTTCTCGATGGGCTTTTTGACGGGCTTTTCCGCTTTCGGCTTGGGCTCCGGCGTTGGCTTATCCGGCTCGGGAGTGACAGTTGCCGTTTCGACCGGTTGAACTGGCTTGACTTGTTCCGGCGCTCCTTCAGTAACCGAAGGCGTTTCCGCAGGAACCGCGGCCGCTACTTCGGTCGCCATCGGCTGCACAACGGTTGTCTCGGATGGCGACAGCGAGGTCAACACTTCAGGCTCAGCGGCAACGACGCTCTCCGGCGAGACACGAGTAACCTCTTGCGTCGGCGCAATGGTCACCGGCTCCGTTGTCGCTGACTCCGTCGGCGTCGCCGCCATCGGCCGGACCGTCTGCGTCTGTACGGTCTCGGCCACGATCTGCTCGGGTTGCGACTCCTCAGCCTTCTCGCCGGCCGCCGCCTGGTCCGCCTCGGAATCGCCAAGAATAATGACGCTCACCACCTCGCCGGCTTCTTCGACCGGATCGTGCGGTGTGACCACAAATCCGACCACCAGGATCGCGATGACGGCCGCATGGCACGCCAAGGAACTGAGGCAAGCCATCACCACATTGCGCTGACGTGGTTTTTCGTTCCTTTCCCTTTCGGCACTTGCGTCCAGCGCCGGCGCCGCTGCGACGCTGCTGCTGGCGCTCTGCGGGTCTTGCGGGAAGGATTCGATCAATGCCAAGCGGGCATAATGAATGGAGACTTCCGCAGCTGGCTGGCGCGGTGCATTGCGAAGATCGGACAATTCATGCCCGGGATGCATTCCGGGATTGTTGTCGTTCATTCCGCTGTCGGCGACCGGCTCCTCGACGAGAATGACTCTCGATTTGGATTTTGCTGAAACTGCCATTTGCGCCTGCCTCGGCCAGTTGAAACAGAAAATCGCCGGCTGTCATGCCGGCGAACCACTCAACCCTCGAAGGGAACGGAAACCTGTGAACGCGTGACGAGCCCCTTCATGCATTCACCCGAGGCCGGCCCATCGCAGATCGGCGCGTCGTTGATCAGCAGACGCGTGACGCTCTCGCACTTGACGTTCGGCATATCGAACTGACGCACTCGCTTCTTGCCCTGTGGAAGATCACGGAAATCCAGTACGGTGACCCGGTCCACCGCATTCTTGTCGTTGAAGAAAGCAAGCTCGAAGGAGATTTTGCTGATCGGCGCAGCGAGATTGTTGAGCGCGACGAAGGTCATCATGCAGCCCTTCTGCGAGGGCGCAAGGCCATTCAACTCGACCTCGAGCCCCTTGGACGGCGATGCTGCGGCTGCATCCTGAGCAAGAACCTGCGAAGCACCCGCAACCATGATCAGACCGCTCGTCAAAAGCGCCGCAATCTTGCTCACTGCCATTCCTTCCATCAGTAGAACCTAAAACTTGACTTATAAACTCCGCTATTGCGTCATTAAAAAATGATGACTATGAGAGTCAAGATAATAATGGATTTTCCCGGCGTTGCGCGCCGCGGATCAAGCAGAAATAACCGACCGGAAATGATGGTTGAGAAGCCAGACACCTTTAGTCATGCGTCGCTGCAGCGCGAACCAACGGCAGAAATGCGCGTTCTGGAAAGTGCGGACATTTTTCGCGGAGCGACCGAAATCATGATCCGCCACGATGGCGTGGTCTACCGCATGAAAATCACCCGTCAGGGCAAACTCATTCTCAATAAGTAGGGCTAGGACATGACTGAAACCACGAAACCGGCTCCCGCCGACATTCGCGCATTCCGTGCAGAGAATCCGAAGATGCGCGAGCGTGACATCGCCGCTCAGCTTCAGATTCCGGAAGCCGCGTTAGTTGCAGCCGAGGTCGGCGTCAGCGCGACCCGTATCGACGGCAGCGCCTTGAAACTTCTGGAGCGGGTCGCTGAACTCGGCGAAGTCATGGCCCTTTCCCGCAACGAAAGCGCTGTTCACGAAAAGATCGGCGTTTACGAAAACATCACCGCCGGACCGCACGCTTCGATCGTGCTTGGGGAAAACATCGACCTCCGCATTTTCCCGAACCGCTGGGCGCATGCTTTCGCCGTCTCCAAGAAGGACGGCGACCAGGAGCGCCTCAGCCTGCAGTACTTCGACAAGGCCGGCAACGCCGTTCACAAGATCCATCTTCGCCCGAACTCTAATGTCGAGGCCTATCACGCAATCGTCAGCAATCTGAAGCTCGACGATCAATCTCAGGAGTTCGTCGCTGATCCGACACCCTCGTCCATGGACGAGAGCGGCGAAGTCACGCGCGACGAACTGCGGGAGCACTGGAGCAAGCTCACCGACACGCACGAATTCTTCGGCATGCTGCGCAAGCTGAAGATCGGCCGCCAGGCCGCCGTTCGCACCGTCGGCGACGATTATGCATGGCAGCTCGACAACACCGCGACGGCGGAGATGATGCATGCCTCGGTCAAGGCTGGCCTACCGGTCATGTGCTTTGTCGCCAACAACGGCATCGTCCAGATCCATTCCGGCCCGATCTTCAACGTGCAGCCGATGGGTCCGTGGATCAACATCTTCGACCCCACCTTCCACTTGCACCTCAGGCAGGATCACATCACCGAGACCTGGGCCGTGCGCAAGCCGACGAAGGACGGCCATGTGACCTCGCTCGAGGCCTACAATGCCGAGGGCGAAATGATCATCCAGTTCTTCGGCAAGCGTAAGGAAGGCACCGACGAGCGCGACGATTGGCGCGGCATCATGGAAAACCTGCCGCGCGCAGGAACCAGCGTCGCGGCTTGAGCGGGAGATGACGATGCGTAAGGAACCGCAAAGCAAGCGGCTTCGGGCAATGGCATTTTCGGTGGCGGCGATCATCTCGTCGTTCGCTGCCGCGCCCGATGTGATGGCCGCCGACAAGCTGGATACGAGCCGCCTCGTCTCCGTCGGCGGTGACGTCACCGAGATCATCTACGCGCTTGGTGAGCAGGACCGCCTGATCGCGCGCGACACGACCAGCATGTATCCCGAAGCGGCAACGAAGCTGCCCGATGTCGGCTATATGCGCGCGCTGTCGCCGGAAGGCATCCTTGCGATGAACCCGACGGCGATCATCGCCATCGAGGGATCCGGTCCTCCGGAAGCGCTCAACGTACTCAAGGGCGCGAGCGTCCCCTTCGAGACGGTGCCCAATGCCTATACCCGCGAAGGCATCCTCGCCAAGATCGACCGGGTCGGCGACCTCCTCGCTCAGCCCGACAAGGCAAAGGCACTGGAGGACAAGGTCGGCGCCGATCTGGACGCGGCAATCGCCGACGCCGCCAAGCGGCCCGAAAGCGAGCGCAAGCGCATCCTCTTCATTCTGAGCATGCAGGGCGGCAAGATCATGACCTCTGGGACCGGCACGGCTGCTGATGGCATCATCAAGCTGTCGGGTTCGGTCAACGCCGTGGGCAACTTTCCCGGCTATAAGCCCCTCACCGATGAAGCGATCGTCGAAGCCAAGCCTGATGTCATTCTGATGATGAACCGCGGCGACGGATCCGGCACCACCAACGAAGACCTTCTCAGGCAGCCAGCATTGGCCCTGACGCCTGCCGCGCAGAAAAAGGCGATCATTCGCATGGATGGTCTGCATCTCCTCGGTTTCGGCCCCCGCACCGCGAGCGCCGTCCGCGAATTGAACGCGGCGATCTACGGGAGCTGATGATGGCTCTCTTGGACGCCATGGGACAGAAGCGCGCCATGTTTTCGCTGGCAGGTCTCCGGGAACTCCACAGGGCGGGCGATCGCAGTCGCCTTGCCCTGTTGGCGATCCTTCTGCTTGCGGCCGGCTCCGTCCTGTCGCTGTTGTTTTCAGTAACGACAGGCGCCTCAAACGCCTCGTTTGTCGATGTCATTGCCAACATCGCCGGCTCCGACGAAGCGCTGAACGCGCGTGACAGGATCATCATCTTTGATATCCGCATGCCCCGCGCCATCCTTGGCTTCCTCGTCGGTGGCTCGCTGGCCGTCTCGGGCGCCATCATGCAGGGCCTGTTCCGCAATCCGCTTGCGGACCCCGGGCTGGTCGGCGTCTCCTCCGGGGCAAGTCTCGGAGCAGTCGTTATCATTGTGCTCGCCAGCACCTTTGCAGCACCGCTCTACACGCTGCTCGGCATCTACGCTTTGCCGATCGCAGCCTTCGGCGGCGGCCTTGCCAGCACGTGGTTGCTATACCGGATCGCAACCGGGAACGGCCAGACCTCGGTCGCCACGATGCTGCTTGCCGGTATCGCGCTCGGCTCGCTTGCCGGTGCGCTCACCGGCCTGCTGATCTACATGGCCAACGATCAGCAACTGCGCGACCTCACCTTCTGGGGCATGGGCTCACTTGCTGGAGCGACATGGGCAAAGATTGCCGCCGCCGGCCCCATCATCCTTCTCTCCTTCGCCGCGATACCGTTCATGGCGCGTGGCCTGAATGCGATAACGCTTGGCGAAGCCACAGCGTTTCACATGGGTGTCCCCGTTCAACGGTTGAAAAACATCGCCATCGTCTGCGTCGCCGCAGCAACTGGAGCTTCCGTCGCGGTCAGCGGCGGTATCGGTTTCGTCGGCATCGTCGTTCCGCATGTATTGCGCATGTCGATCGGCCCCGATCACCGCTTCCTGTTGCCGGCCTCGGCGCTTCTCGGCGGCTCACTGCTGATATTCGCAGATGTGCTTGCAAGGACCATCGTCGCGCCGGCCGAACTGCCGATCGGCATCATTACCGCGGCTGTCGGTGGCCCGTTCTTCCTTTGGATTCTGTTGCGGCATCGCGCACGCCTTGCCCTTTGAGTATTGAGCAATGATTGAAGTATCCGGCGTTTCCGTGCGCCTTTCCGGCAAGACCATTGTCAGTCAGGTCGGTTTTACGGCGGAGGCGGGACAGTTGACCGCGATTGCCGGCCCGAACGGTTCGGGCAAGACGACGACGATGAAGGCGGTCTCGGGTGAACTTCCCTACTCCGGCTCCATTGCTTTCAATGGGCAGGAAGTCAACCGGTTGCAGCCGTGGCAGCTGGCGACAATGCGGGGCGTGCTGCCGCAGGCAAGCTCGATCTCCTTTCCATTCACTGTGCGCGAAGTGGTGCGGATGGGCTTGACCACCGGCGTCAACAGAAAACCCGAGAAGGCCGAGCAGACTGCTGCGAATGCGCTGGCCTCCGTCGATCTCGACGGCTTCGAAGGCCGTTTCTATCAGGAGCTTTCGGGTGGGGAGCAGCAGCGTGTTCAACTCGCCCGCGTCCTCTGCCAGATCGCCGAGCCTGTCGTCGACGAAAAGCCCTGCTGGCTTCTGCTTGACGAGCCGGTATCCAGCCTCGACATCAGCCACCAGCTGACCATAATGACGCTGGCGCGCAAATTCTGCGAGGCTGGCGGCGGCGTCATCGCCGTCATGCATGACCTCAACCTGACCGCGCTCTTTGCCGACCGGATCATCCTGATGAAATCGGGGCAAGTGGCTGCCAGCGGCAGCGTCCGCGATGTCTTGACGGACGAGACGATGGAATCCGTCTTTGGCTGTGCGCTGCGGATTAATCAGGTCCCGAAGGACGGCACGCCTTTCGTACTTGCGCATAGTGCGATCCAGGCCTGATACAATCCAGCGTAGCGGAACTTTTTGCCGGACGACCGCGTTAAGCAATTGACGATGTGGGTCATTGCCGGGCGACAATCTTCATGCAAACGTCGGCGACGGCCCTGTGTTAAACCAGGCCGCACCAGAGCGTGCCTTACCGATGGAGAAAATCGTGGCCTCTTCGCTCCTCCACCCCATTCGCAGCCGGCGTAACGGCGGCACGCTTCACAACATCGAATCCACCATCGAAGAGCAGATCGAGTCTCTTCGCGAGGAGATCGCAGCGCTAACGAAGATTGCCGGAAAGCAGTCTCGGAAGTCGAGCGATCGCCTTCGCTATCAGGCGGCGGCAGGTTACGACGATCTTGTCGCTCGCAGCGAAGACCTGATCCACGAATTGCAGGAAGGCTATCTTCGCGGCGCGCATGAAATGCGCAACACGGTGCGCAAGCATCCCCTCGCCACCGTCGGCGCAGCGGCAGCCTTTGGGCTTGTCCTCGCCCTCCTTGCCCGCCGTTAAGGAGGCTCGATGCTCTTCCCGATTCTCAGCCTGCTGGTAGGCACGAGTGTTCATCGGACCGTTGCGCGTACCAAGCGCAACGGTATTTTCGTGGCGATTGCCGCCGTGCTTTTGTTGACCGCCTACGCACTCGCGGTCGTTGCCGGTGCGATATGGCTATCAGGGATCTACGGGCCTATCGGCGCAGCCCTCTTCCTGGCCGCGGCAGCACTGCTGATCGCGATCGTGGTCCTCGTCATCATGATGGTGATCAACGCTCAGGAAGCCCGTCGTGCACAGGAACGCAAGCAGGCACTGGAATCACTCGCCGCAGTCGGCATTGGTCTCGTCCGCGCGCAACCCTTGTTGACCGCCGGAGTGCTCGCAGCAATCGTGGCAGCCAATCTCATGGGTTCCAAGCGAGACGACTGACGGCTCGCATTGCTGCAATCAACTCTCACGAAAAAGGCCGGCGCCCCGAGGCAGCCGGCCTTTAATCGCTGAGATGTGCAGAATTCAGAAAGCGAACGCCTTGGAGGTCAGCGGCGACGACGTCGCATCCGGTCCGAAATCGGCCTCGCCGGAAATCTGAAGCAGCTCCTGGAGGCGCTGACGAGCGCGGTTGACGCGGCTCTTGATAGTCCCGACGGCGCATCCGCAGATCTCCGCTGCTTCCTCGTAGGAGAACCCGGAGGCCCCAACCAGGATAATCGCTTCACGCTGATCGGGCGGCAACTGGTCGAGTGCCTTCTTGAAATCCTGAAGGTCAAGCGCCCCATACTGCGACGGGTGCATTGCCATCGACTCGGTGAACAAGCCGTCGCTATCCTGGATTTCGCGTCCGCTCTTGCGCATCTGGCTGTAGAGCTCGTTGCGCAAGATCGTAAAGAGCCAGGCTTTCATGTTCGTGCCCATCTCGAAATGATCCTGCTTTGCCCAGGCCTTCATGATGGTGTCCTGAACAAGGTCATCAGCCCGGTCGTGCCGGCCGATCAGCGAGATAGCGAAGGCTCGGAGGCTGGGAAGAGACGCGAGAAGTTCGCGTTTGAAGCTCGGTTGCTGCTTTTCCATGGAGCCACCTACTTCGCGGCTTTGGCGGAAGCGACAAGTTCGGCTTGATCCAGCTTCTCGAGCAGATCGAGAAAGCGGTCCGGAATAGCCTCTTCCTGCACGGCAGCATAAAGCGATCGTAACTTCACCCCGATCTGGCTGTTCGGGTCCAGTATATCGCTTGCGCGCATTTCCAGCCGCTGCCGATCTTTTTCATTCTTCCGTGTCGTCATCAATCGTCACTTTACTTCTGTTATTCGCCCGTCCTGCCGCCCGCCTTAAGTTCGTCTTAACTAATTCAGCCGCTTGGGCCGACTGATTGGCGAACACCCCGTCAGGTGCCATGGAACAAATGCGATGAGCCCTCTGTTGTAGGCACGATAATGCTGCCAGGGAAAAAAAGTTCCTACTTCTCAGGAACATTTTTACAGTCCGTGACGTTTTAATCGCCATTGAGGGCCGCTCGGGCCTCTAGTGGGAGCTTTAAATGACACTTTCGACTCGAATCGCGCCGCACCTTCCTTACCTGCGTCGTTATTCCCGCGCGCTTACCGGAACGCAGACCTCAGGCGACGCCTACGTCGCTGCTGTGCTTGAGGCGATCATTACCGACATATCCATTTTCCCGGATACTGCGGATGACCGCGTCGCATTGTACAAACTTTTCACCGCGCTCTTTGGTTCCGTCACGGTCCAGATTCCGGAACCGGCGTCACCTTACGCGTGGGAGCAGCGTGCAACGCTGAACCTCGCCAAGGTTTCGCCGCGCGCCCGTCAGGCCTTTATCCTGGCCTCTGTTGAAAACTTTCGCGTCGGAGAGATCGCCGAGATCTTGGGCGTGGAAGAAGATGAAGTGGTCGGCCTGCTCGACAGCGCATCACGCGAAATCTCTCGCCAGGTTGCGACCGATGTCATGATCATCGAGGACGAGCCGCTGATCGCGATGGACATCGAACAGATGGTAGAAAGCCTGGGCCACCGCGTCACCGGCATTGCGCGTACCCACGCCGAAGCAGTTGCGCTTTACAATAGGACCCGACCGGGCATGGTTCTTGCGGATATCCAGCTTGCCGACGGCAGTTCCGGCATCGATGCGGTCAACGACATCCTCAAGACCGCGAGCGTGCCAGTGATCTTCATCACCGCCTTTCCGGAGCGATTACTGACCGGCGAACGACCGGAGCCGACATTCCTGGTCACGAAGCCGTTCAATCCTGACATGGTCAAGGCCTTGATCAGTCAGGCGCTCTTCTTCAACGAATCCACCAAGGCCGCTGCCTGAGGAAATGGCGCCTTACAGGAACAAAAGGAAACGGGGGTGCGTTTCGGGTAAATCCGAGACGCTCTTCCGCCTTAAGGTTTTGTTTCAGCGCTTTACTCTAGGATGAGCTTCCCTATCGAAGGGCATCTTTCTCAGGGGGACTGAGAGAAGATCAACACGGGAAAGGCGACTAGGTGAATACGAATGAACCAGTGCCCGGCATGCCCTTCGCGCTGGAAGAAAAAGCGGTATTGCTGCAGCGAGCCCTCGCCAGTGCAGGGATCTGCGTGATCTACCAGGATCCTCGCCTATCGATCACCTATGCCGATAACCTCCCTCCGCATTTCCAGTCACTGGCGATACCAGGCGGAACCGACGCCGATCTTTTCGGCGAGCTGCAGGGAGCCAATCTGGCGAAACTGAAGCAGCAGGTATTCGAAACCGGAAGACCTGCTACGACCGAAGTCGACATTTCGATCGACGGTGAAATGCGCACCTACGAGTTGAAAATCGAACGCGCCGGTGGCGATCAACCGGTCGGAATCCTTTCCGTCATCTCAGAGGTAACGGAAACACGGCATCGCGAGAAAGTGCTGAAGTCCCTTCTTCGCGAACTCTCCCACCGCTCCAAGAACCTTCTCGCAATTATCCAGGGCATTGCCACCCAAACAGCCCGCAACACCATATCACTGGATAGCTTTCTGATGAAATTCCGGGGGCGGCTGCAATCGCTGTCGAATTCTCAGGACCTGATTACCGACTCCAGCTGGCGTGGTGCCTTCCTCTTCGAACTGGCTGAGAAGCAGTTCGCACCGTATTGGCCGGAGACCGCGGGACCGCTGCCGATCTCCGGGATAAACGTTCACCTCACTCCCAATGCCGCCGTGCATGTCGGTCTGGCGCTCCACGAATTGATCGTCAACTCGGCATCCTACGGAGCAATCGCCGGCAGCAAGCCTGCCGTCACTCTAACGTGCCGCGAAGTGGCCTCGGCCGGACGAAGGACCATCGAGATTTCATGGACGGAGACGCTGTGCGATCCCGCCGAGATTCATGAATTCAGCGAGAACAGCTTCGGTAAAACGGTGCTGGAGCGCGTCGTACCCTCCTCTGTCAACGGCAAGGCCGAACTGACGCTGGTACCTGGTAGGATCGAATATAACCTGACAATCCCCGACGCCGAATTCGAAATTCTTAGGCGCCCCCCTCAAAAAGCCGCCATGCGCTAAACGAAGAACAGCCAGTGCGAGGGCGGCGCACCGGCTGTTCTTTCACTCACCGGGAGGGGACCGTGAGTACGTCCAAACGATGGGTTGGGGGCGCGCATGTTGGGTCGATGCGGTCATCGTTTGGATATCGCAGTAACGAGCAGGTATCCAAATGGTTCCCGGCGTTTCTCAGAAAAATATCGATTTCTTTACTTTTTTATTTGCGGGGCGATAACAGGCTCTGACAGCCCTCGGCTCGAAAGAAAATAACAATATAAAAACAAAGATATAGACACCAAAAACTTCGAAAATTTTACCGTTTGATAAATTTTTGAAGCTGAGTTACGCTTTCCCTCACTGGCCGTTTACCAATAATGAGGGAACTTCAATGGAACGACTGGGAACTGGGATTCGTGCTGGCCGGCTTTCGCCTGCAGAGTACGAGTCGAATTTCTCCGATCTTCATCCGCGCCTCGACAAGCACGAGGCGCTGGTTGCAGCTGACCGCTGTTATTTCTGCTACGACGCGCCGTGCATGACGGCCTGTCCCACCTCAATCGACATTCCGCTCTTCATCCGGCAGATCGCCACCGGCAATCCGATCGGATCGGCAAAGACGATCTTCGACCAGAATATTCTGGGCGGCATGTGCGCCCGCGTCTGTCCCACCGAAGACTTGTGTGAGCAGGCCTGCGTGCGCAACACGGCAGAGGAGCGTCCTGTCGAAATCGGTCGCTTGCAGCGCTACGCCACCGACACCGCCATGGAGGCGGATAGACAATTCTACAGCCGCGCCGCCTCATCAGGAAAGAAGGTCGCCGTGGTCGGCGCCGGTCCTGCTGGCCTTGCCGCCGCTCACCGCCTCGCCGTAAAAGGCCATGACGTCGTCATCTATGATGGCAAGGCAAAGTCCGGCGGCCTCAACGAATATGGCATCGCCACCTACAAGGCGGTCGATGACTTCGCCCAGAAGGAAGTCGACTACGTCCTTGCGATCGGCGGCATCGAAGTCCGTCACGCCCAACTGCTCGGCCGCGATTTCTCGCTCGCCGACCTGCAGTCGCAATATGATGCCGTCTTCCTCGGGATCGGCCTTGCTGGCGTCAATGCGCTTCGTGTCGAAGGCGAAAACCTGGCCGGAGTCGATGATGCCGTCGACTTCATCGCAGGCCTGCGCCAGGCCACAGACAAGGGCGACGTTGCCATCGGCCGCCGCGTCGTCGTTCTCGGCGGAGGCATGACCGCCATCGACGCCGCCGTGCAGGCGAAGCTCCTCGGCGCCGAAGAGGTGACGATCTGTTATCGCCGCGGCAAGGAGCACATGAACGCCTCGGAATTCGAGCAGGATCTTGCGACGTCCAAGGGCGTCATAATCCGCCATTGGCTGGCGCCGAAGTCGATTCTTGCACAGGATGGCAAGGTCGCCGCGATCGAGGTGGAATATACCAAGCTAGTCGATGGCCGCCTGTCGACGACTGGCGAAACCGGTGTCATCGCCGCCGATCAGGTCTTCAAGGCGATCGGTCAGACCTTCGACGCGTCAGGCCTCGGTGCTCTGCGCATGGAATCCGGTCGCATCGCCATCGATGCGGATGGCAAGACTTCGCTCGACGGCGTCTGGGCCGGCGGCGACTGCGTCGTCGGCGGTGACGACCTGACCGTTTCGGCGGTCGCGCAAGGGCGCGACGCCGCTGAATCCATCAACCGTATGCTTGCTGCCGGCGCGCAGCCGGCCGTTGCCGTCGCGTGAATGGGAGAATGAACAATGGCTGATCTCCGCAATAATTTCGTCGGCATCAAATCACCCAACCCATTCTGGCTTGCCTCGGCACCGCCAACCGACAAGGCCTACAACGTCGAACGTGCCTTCAAGGCCGGATGGGGCGGCGTCGTCTGGAAGACGCTCGGTGAGGAAGGTCCGCCCGTCGTCAACGTCAACGGCCCGCGCTACGGCGCGATCTGGGGCGCCGACCGCCGCCTGCTCGGCTTGAACAACATCGAGCTCATTACCGACCGCGACCTCTACACCAACCTGCGCGAGATGAAGCAGGTGAAGATGAACTGGCCGGATCGGGCGCTGATCGCCTCGATCATGGTTCCTTGCGAGGAGAATGCCTGGAAGGCGATCCTGCCGCTGGTCGAGGAGACCGGCGCCGACGGCATCGAGCTCAACTTCGGCTGTCCTCACGGCATGTCGGAACGCGGCATGGGCTCCGCGGTCGGACAGGTGCCGGAATATATCGAAATGGTCGTGCGCTGGTGCAAGCAATACACGCGCATGCCTGTCATCACCAAGCTGACGCCCAACATCACCGATATCAGAAAGCCGGCGCGGGCCGCCAAGGTTGGCGGCACCGACGCCGTCTCGTTGATCAACACGATCAACTCGATCACCTCGGTCAATCTCGACACCTTTGCTCCGGAACCGTCGATCGACGGGCGCGGCAGCCACGGTGGCTATTGCGGACCGGCCGTCAAGCCGATCGCCCTCAACATGGTGGCCGAGATCGCTCGCGATCCGGAAACCTATGGCCTGCCGATATCAGGCATCGGCGGCGTCACAACATGGCGCGATGCGGCCGAGTTCCTGGTGCTCGGTGCCGGTAACGTGCAGGTCTGCACGGCGGCGATGACCTACGGCTTCAAGATCGTCCAGGAGATGATCACCGGTCTCTCGGACTGGATGGACGCCAAGGGCCACCGCAACCTCGACGACATCACCGGCCGCGCGGTCCCGAATGTTTCGGACTGGCAGTACCTCAACCTCAACTACATCGCCAAGGCGAAGATCGACCAGGATGCCTGCATCAAGTGCGGTCGCTGCCACATCGCCTGCGAGGACACCTCGCACCAAGCGATCACCCAGTTCGTGAATGGCATCAGGAAGTTTGAGGTGATGGAAGAGGAATGCGTCGGCTGCAATCTCTGCGTCAACGTCTGTCCTGTCGAGAATTGCATCACCATGGAGCAGCTTCCGGTTGGCGATCTCGACAAGCGCACCGGCAAGATCGTCGATCCGAATTATGCAAACTGGACGACCCATCCGAACAACCCGATGGCTCGACAGGCCGCGGAGTGATGGACTGTAGCGCCGCGGCTTCTCCGCGGCCCTTTACTTGCTGAACCCTACTCCTCTTTCCTACCAAGCATAGGAATGAGGAGTAGCAGAGCCGCTGATTTCGCCTCTCGACCAGCGCCCACAATTGGACGCGTATAATCCGCAGGAAAGTTCTCTCCTAACCCGGCACACATCTCATCGTGGGTTCGGGAGCGCCCGCACAAACAAAAGCGCCCGCCTGAAAAGACGAGCGCTTCGAAACCATTGCAATAGCGCTACTTAGCGCGCGGCAGCCCTTGCTACCGTCTCGATGTCGGCACGATTGATGCCAAGGTCGTGCAGTTCGCGGTTGCTCATCCGGCCAAGCTCGGAGACCGTCTGACGGTACTTGCGCCAATTGTTGAAAGAACGTGCTACATTCATGATAATCCCCTTTCCTTGGGCTTTCGAAGTTAGCTGCCAGTCCTTGGCGCTTCGATTACTTCGATGGCCTTCATATAGTGGCGCTATGTGGGGGATTGGAGCGCCAAGAATCGATCCCAGCCATGCTTGCAACGCATGTCTTCCAAAAAGGCGGGTGTTGACCGACATCGCTGAAAGCTCGCCTCGATGGCGCTTCTCTCGTGGACAGCGCGACGTTCACTAGCGGCGCTTGACCGTCAGCGACCGCCTGAGCGAGCCTCTAAAACAGGCACTATTACTGGTGAGCGCTGATTTGCGGATTGGGACCTATTGGCCGGACGGTCCCATCTACGTCGCTTGTTTTTCCCCATCCCGCCCAGACAAGTATTGCAAGACTGGCAACAAAGACAAAAGCCAACGTTCCCGTCAGATCGCTACGCAAGGTGACATGCGCCTTCGTTGCTGCAATGCTGTTTGTCGCGTCAGTCATATAACCTCTTACGTGGCCGCATTTCGACCGCCTAAGTAGCAGGTGGAGATAAACTATGGAAGTCCTCACATTGAGCGATGACTTACTGCGGTCCTACTGAGACGGACCCTGGAATGATCTCCCCTTGCCGCACAGCGACTACGCTCTAAAACCTTCCTAATTGGAGGATCCATGAAGCCGGACGCCGACAAACCGGACACCGACCGCATCTTCGGGGTAGACCTGTCCGACCCCGAAACAGAGGATGCAGGGATCTTCACTTGGGATATGACCAACGATCTCGTGTACGCCGACGCCGCGCCTGCGGAACTGTTCGGACTGGCTGCCCGGGAAACCATGCGCGGCTTGCCGCTTCAGTCGTATCTGGACCGTGTCCACCCCGAAGATCGACCGAAGCTGGCGAAAGCCATCACCGAAACCATCGTTGGCGAGCGACCGCAGCAGTCGGTCTACCGTGTCATGGCAGCAAACAATCATTACGTGCGGGAGGCTGCATTTGGCAGATGCTTTCGTGATCGCGACGGTACGCCGGTTCTTTATTCCGGCATCGTCATCCTCGAAAGCGAGGCGGCAACGGCGACGGTCCATCACTGACGGCCGAGTGGAAAATGGCGAATGAGCGACAATTTCATCGTCTCGTCAGCAGTGTTTTCAAGTTGCGGTTGCTACCGATACCGGCTCGAGCGCCAATGGGACCCGCTGAAGAAAACAGTTGCGTTCTTGATGCTCAACCCATCCACCGCGAACGCACGCGACGACGACCCGACCCTTCGTCGATGCATCACCTTCGCTAGGTCGTGGGGATTCGGCGGTCTCGTGGTCGGCAACCTGTTTGCACTGAGATCGACCTCTCCAAGTTTAATCTACGAACACACCGATCCTGTTGGACCGGCGAACGATCGTTATCTTCGTAGGATCGGCAAGGACTACAGCCAAATCGTCTGCGCGTGGGGAAGACACGGCGCGTACCTCGGACGTGGTTCCAGAGTTTTCGAAATGCTCCGGTCGTCCCGGTGCTGCGCACTCAAGCTTACATCCAACGGGCATCCTTCCCACCCGCTATATATTTCGGCGACCGCTGAACCAAAACCGTTGTGGATCTGAACCGGAAAACTTGGCAGCCCAGCCCAAGCGCGACAAATGAAGCATGTGACCTGGGGCAGTCCCTGCGTTCACCGAAGCTCGTCCCGAAGAGTTTGTTTTTGGCTGGGACGATATTTCGCGGGGACGACCGAAAGAGCGACGTCAACCGATCGGGAGGCGAACACGCTACCAGCAAGCGCGACAGCCGTGGCGGCCATGACAAGCAAAAATGTGAACATGGTGGTTGGTTTCTCCATTTGCGTTACGGTCCCAGAGAACATCCGGCATGTGTCGCGATTGTTTTCTCTCTCCTTGGATTTGAAAGGCGATGTAACTACGGCTTGCGCGGACAAAGTAAGATACAAAGGACGAGATGCTCGCCCGATCTCCAAAAGCTCAATAATTAGGCGATTCGCAAAATAGCTTGATTTTAAGGCGAACATCGCGCAAGCAATGCGCCTCGCGAGAGTCTATGCATGACCTCAAAACTCAAGGGCGTTTGCGACGAAGCCATGATCCCTTCCGGTCAAACTGACATCAAAGACGGTCCGCTCCATGCGTCTCACGAGTACACGGCGGTAGACGCATAATGACCCCTCTTGCCAAACCCAGGGACCTCAACGTGCTCGTCATCGATGAGAACAGCATTCGGGCGTCGATCATCGAAGTCGGTCTGCGCGAGGCGGGCTATGACAACGTCACGCTCATCGATGACATGAAAGGCCTTGCAAGGCGCATCATGGAAATCAACCCTGATGTCATCGTGATCGACCTCGAGAACCCGAACCGCGACATGCTGGAAAGCATCTTCCAGATTTCCCGCGCGGTAAAACGCCCCATTGCCATGTTCGTCGACAAGTCGGACGAAGCTTCCATCGAGGCCGCTGTTGAAGCTGGCGTTTCCGCCTACATCGTCGACGGCCTGAAGCAAGAGCGTGTCCGCCCGATCCTCAAGATGGCTATCAGCCGTTTCAACGCCTTCTCGCGCCTGAACCGTGAGCTGGAGGAAACGCGCGGCGAACTGGAAAACCGCAAGCTGATCGACCGCGCGAAGGGGTTGCTGATGCGATCCCGCGGGCTGAGCGAAGATGAGGCCTATGCGCTCATGCGGCGCACGGCCATGAACCAGAACAGGAAGATCGTCGAGATCGCGCAGAGCCTGATCACAGCCGCAATCCTCCTCGATCCGGGAACCGACGCATGACAAGCACGCATCAGATTACCGCTGGCTTCCTGCCGCTTCTCGATAGCGCGCTTTTGGTTGTCGCCAAGGAAAAGGGCCTTGCCGCCGAACAGGACGTCGCGCTGACGCTCGTGCGTGAACGCTCCTGGGCGACGATTCGCGACCGGCTTGCGGTCAGCCATTTCGATGTGGCCCATATTCTCGCCCCCATGCCGATCGCCTGCAATCTCGGACTGACCGCACCGGCACCGCGTATGATCGTGCCGATGGCGCTTGGACTTGGCGGCAATGCCGTGACCGTTTCCGCGGGCCTGTGGAGCGAGATGGCCGAATGCGGCGCCTCGCCGGATCTTGATGCACTTTCCAGCGGTCTCGCCTTGCGCAGGGTCATCGACAACAGGAAAGGCGAACGACTGCGCTTTGGCGTCGTCCACCCCTATTCAGGCCATAACTACGAGCTGCGTTACTGGCTGGCAGCAAGCGGCATTGACCCCGAGGAGGATGTAGAGATCGGCATCCTGCCGCCGCCCGATATGGCTGATGCGATGACATCGGGTCTGATCGACGGTTATTGCGCCGGCGAGCCCTGGAATACGCTCGGCGTGCTCCACAGCGGAGCGCACTTGGCGACAGTGAAGGCGGGCATCTGGAAATCCAGTCCGGAGAAGGTGCTTGGCGTCAACAGCCGCTGGGCCGATGGTCACCCTGAAGCCCTGGCGGCTCTCTTGCGCGCTCTTTACGGCGCCTCCCTCTGGTGCGCTGACACCGGCAATCGCGAGGAACTTGCCAACCTCCTGGCGCGGCCCGCCTACGTGGATCGGCCCGCAGAAAGTCTGCTGCCCGCACTAACCGGCCTTCTGAAAATCGGCGGAGGCGAAACGCTGAGCATCAGGGACTTTTTCGTCCCCAATGCCAAGGCGGCGACCTTTCCCTGGAAGAGCCACGCCCTATGGTTCTATACGCAGATGGTTCGCTGGGAGCACATCCGGCATACTCCGGAGCATCAGCAGATCGCCAACGACACTTACCGGCCCGATATTTACCGAAGTGCCCTCAAGGCACTGAATATTGCCATGCCGGCCGCAAGCTCCAAGGTGGAAGGTGCGCTTCAGGTCGAAACCCCTGTCGGCTCAAGCGGCGCACTGACACTGGGGCCGGACGGTTTCTTCGATGGCGGCCTGTTCGATCCCGCTGACGTCGACAGTTACATCGCCAGCCAGGTCCGCAGCTAAAGCATGCCCATTTTATACGCATTGCACAATTTTTAGAGCGATTGCTGCGCATGCGTTGGCGCATAAATGATCGCCTGATTTTCGCGATCAATGCTATCCATTCAAAAACAATGACTTAATTAAACTGGCACGGCCCTTGCTTTGTTATAGGCAGGCCAACAGGCCAAGAATTTGCGTCCAACGACGGGCGCCCACAGCAAAGCCGCTGATCAGGATATCTCGCGCACCTCCCGTGTAAGCGCGCCCTGACCAGCGGCTTTTTGTTTTTAACCCCTAGCGATGGATAGGCACGACCTTGTCGGGCCCCGGAGAAGCCATGTCTGTTATCAGGAACACGCAGTCCATGTCCGCCGGCGAACCAGCCAAAGCATTGTGGATGTCCACGATTGCCTTCACCCTCTGTTTTGCCGTCTGGACGATCTTCGCGATCATCGGCATCCGCATCAAACAGGATCTCGGCCTGAACGAGGCCGAGTTCGGATTGCTGGTCGGCACACCCGTTCTGACCGGTTCGCTTGTCCGTATCGTCCTTGGCATCTGGACCGGCCGCTATGGCGGCCGCCTCGTCTACACGCTCACCATGCTGGCCGCTGCCTTGGCGACCTTCCTCCTCTCCTATGCCCAGACCTATACGCAGATGCTGATCGCCGGCCTCGGCGTTGGCCTTGCCGGCGGCTCCTTCGCGGTCGGCGTCGCCTATGTCTCGCCGTTCTTCCCGGCTCAGAAGCAGGGAACGGCACTTGGCATCTTCGGTGCCGGCAACGTCGGCGCCGCAGTGACCAAATTCGCAGCGCCCTTCGTGCTGATCGCCTGGGGGTGGCAGGCGGTTGCTCAGATCTGGGCCGTCGGCCTGGCGCTGATGGCAATCGTCTTCTGGTTCACCACGACGGATGACCCGGCATTCCGCCTTCGCCGCGAAGGCAAGATTGCCTCCAAGAGCCTGGCACAGGAATTCGCGCCGCTGAAGAACGTCCAAGTCTGGCGTTTCTCGCTCTACTACTTCTTCGCCTTTGGCGGCTTCGTTGCCCTGTCTCTGTGGCTGCCCCGCTATCTGGTCGGTGTTTACGGCTTCAATCTCGCAACTGCAGGCATGGTCGCGGCCGCTTATTCCATCCCGGGCAGCATCTTCCGCGCCTTCGGCGGCGTTGTCTCTGACAAGAAGGGCGCTCGTAGCGTGATGTACGTGATGTTCGCAGTCGCAGCCGTCGCAACGCTCATCCTGTCGCTGCCGGCAGCCGGCGCGAGCGCAACGGTCGGCATCACGCCTGTCGTCTTCATCGTCGTCATCTTCGCCCTCGGCTTCGTCATGAGCCTCGGCAAGGCTGCGGTCTACAAGCACATTCCTGCCTACTATCCCGAGAGCGTCGGTGCCGTCGGCGGTATCGTCGGCATGATGGGCGGTCTTGGCGGCTTCATCCTGCCGATCGCCTTCGGCTTCCTCAAGGACATGACCGGCCTCTGGTCGAGCTGCTTCATGCTGCTCTTTGCGATCGTCGCCATCTCGCTGGTCTGGATGCACCTGTCGGTCAAGCAACTCGACCGACGCGGCCTCTCCGCCCAAGCCGTCGCTGCCACCTGATCCGAGGACTTGAAAACCATGACTGAGAAGCTTGTCATCATCGGCAACGGCATGGCGCCAGGGCGCATGCTCGAGCACCTTTTCGAAAAGGCACCGGGCCAATATCAGGTCACGATCTTCAACGCCGAGCCGCGCGTCAATTACGACCGCATCATGCTCTCGCCGGTTCTCTCTGGCGAGAAGGAATACGAAGAAATCATCATCCACGGCGATGGATGGTACATCAAGCACGGCATTACCCTCTACAAGGGCCACAAGATCATCAAGATCGACCGTGCGGCCAAGACGGTCACGTCGGATCACGGCGTCACCGAAAGCTACGACAAGTTGGTGATCGCCACCGGCTCCGTGCCCTTCATCATTCCCGTGCCCGGCAAGGATCTGCCCGGCGTCATCACCTATCGCGATCTTGACGACGTGCAGGCGATGCTGCTTGCCGCCCAGTCTCGCGAGAAGGCGATCGTCATCGGCGGTGGCCTGCTCGGCCTCGAAGCCGCGGCTGGCCTTGCCTCGCGCGGCATGGACGTCACCGTCCTTCATGTGATGCCGACACTGATGGAACGCCAGCTCGATCCGGCTGCCGGCTACCTGCTTCAAAAGGCCGTGGAAGAACGCGGCATCAAGGTTATCACCAAGGCCAACACCAAGGCCATCGTCGGCAACGGCAAGGTCGAGGGCATCGAGCTCGACGACGGCCGCATCATTCCGGCAACCCTCGTCGTCATGGCGGTCGGCATTCGCCCGAGCGTCGGGCTCGCCAAGGACGCCGGTATTGCCGTCAACCGCGGCATCGTCGTCGATGACGGCATGCTGACCTCGGACGGCAGCATCATGGCGCTCGGCGAATGTGCCGAAGTCGGTGGCATGGTCTACGGGCTTGTCGCCCCGCTTTACGAGATGGCCCGCGTCGCCGCCTCGCATCTATCCGGCGACCGCTCTGCTGCCTTCGTGCATTCCGACACGCCGACCAAGCTCAAAGTGACAGGCATCGAGCTCTTCTCGCTCGGTGACTTCGCCGACGGCGACGATCGCGAGGAAATCGTGCTGCGCGACGCTTCAGCCGGCGTCTACAAGCGCCTCGTGCTGAAGGACAACAGGATCATCGGCACCGTGCTCTACGGCGAAACCGCCGATGGCGCCTGGTTCAACGATCTGAAAAAGAAACAGACCGATATTAAGGAGATGCGCGAAACGCTGATCTTCGGTCAGGCCTATCAGGGAGGGTCGCCGCTGGACCCTATGGCGGCCGTTGCAGCCTTGCCGGATGACGCGGAAATCTGTGGCTGCAACGGCGTCTGCAAGGGCAAGATCACCTCGACGATCACAAGCAAAGGCCTGACGTCGCTGGACGATGTGCGCGCCCATACCAAGGCATCCGCCTCCTGCGGCTCCTGCACCGGCCTCGTCGAGAAGCTGATGACGCTGACGCTTGGCGACAGCTACAACCCCGCCGCCGTCACACCGATGTGCACCTGCACCGAACTCGGCCACGACGACATCAGGCGCCTGATCAAGGCCAAGGGCCTGAAGAGCATCCCTGCGGTCATGCAGGAGCTCGAATGGAAGACGTCGTGCGGTTGCGCCAAGTGTCGCCCGGCTCTCAACTATTACCTCGTCTGCGACTGGCCGGATGAGTATGCCGACGATTACCAGTCGCGCTTCATCAACGAACGTGTCCACGCCAACATCCAGAAGGACGGCACCTATTCCGTCGTTCCGCGCATGTGGGGCGGCGTGACGAACTCCAACGAACTGCGCGCCATCGCCGATGTCGTCGACAAGTTCGAAATCCCGATGGTGAAAGTGACGGGCGGTCAGCGCATCGACCTGCTCGGCATCGAGAAGGAAGACCTGCCGGCAGTCTGGGCCGATCTCGGCAAGGCGGGCTTTGTTTCGGGCCAGGCTTACGCCAAGGGTCTGCGCACGGTGAAGACCTGCGTCGGCTCCGACTGGTGCCGCTTCGGCACTCAGGATTCCACCGGTCTCGGCATTCGCATCGAGAAGTTCATGTGGGGCTCCTGGACACCGGCGAAGCTGAAGATGGCGGTCTCCGGCTGCCCGCGCAATTGCGCCGAAGCGACCTGCAAGGACATCGGCGTCATCTGCGTCGACTCGGGTTTCGAGATCCACTTCGCCGGTGCTGCCGGCCTCGACATCAAGGGCACGGAGGTCCTCGGCCTCGTCAGGAGCGAGGACGAGGCGCTGGAGCATATCGTGGCGCTGACACAGATGTATCGCGAACAGGCCCGCTATCTCGAGCGCATCTACAAGTGGGCAAAGCGCGTCGGCCTCGACGAGATCCGCCGCCAGATCATGGAAGACGCCGACAAGCGCAAGGCCTACTACGATCGCTTCGTCTTCTCCCAGAAATTCGCCCAGGTCGATCCCTGGTCGGAGCGCGTCTCCGGCAAGGACAAGCATGAGTTCAAGCCAATGGCGACCATCGGTTACCCGCAGGCCGCTGAGTAAGGAGATGGATATGAACTGGATTTCAATCGGCGACATCTCCGACATTCCGCTCCGCGGCGCTCGCTGCGTGAAGACACCCCAGGGCAAGATCGCCGTCTTCCGCACGGCCGAAAACGAGGTCTTCGCCATCGAGGACCACTGCCCGCACAAGGGCGGGCCGCTCTCCCAGGGAATCGTCCATGCCAAGGCCGTCACCTGCCCGCTGCACAACTGGGTGATCTCGCTCGAAACCGGCAAGGCGCTCGGAGCCGATGAGGGCGAAGTGCGGACCATTCCTGTCCGCAACGAGGACGGCGCCCTCTACATCGCGCTCGAAAGCCTGATGATGGCGGCCGAATGATGGAGAAAGAGGTCAAGACAACCTGTCCCTATTGCGGTGTCGGCTGCGGCGTCATCGCCAAGGTCGCGGAAGACGGCAAGGTGTCCGTCAAGGGCGACCCGGACCACCCCTCCAACTTCGGGCGGCTGTGCTCCAAGGGTTCGGCGCTCGGAGAAACCGTCGATCTCGACGGGCGCATCCTCCACCCGGAAATTGCGGGGGAGCGGGCGGAATGGGGACAGGCGCTTGACCTCGTCGCACAGCGGTTTTCGGACGCCATCCATGAGCACGGCCCCGATTCCGTTGCCTTCTATGTCTCCGGCCAGCTGCTGACCGAGGACTATTATATCGCCAACAAGCTGATGAAGGGCTTCATCGGTTCGGCCAACATCGACACGAACTCGCGTCTCTGCATGTCATCCTCCGTCGCCGGTCACCGCCGCGCCTTCGGTTCGGACACCGTGCCTGGCACCTATGAGGATATCGAGCTTGCCGATCTGGTGATCCTCACCGGCTCGAACCTCGCCTGGTGTCACCCGGTCATCTATCAGCGGCTGGCGGCCGCCAAGGCGGCGCGCCCCGGCATGAAGGTTGTCGTCATCGATCCGCGCCGGACGATGACATCAGATATCGCCGACCTGCATCTGGCCATCCGTCCCGATAGCGACGTCGCGCTTTTCGTCGGCCTTTTCGAACACCTGATCGCAAGCAACGCCATCGACCAGAATTACATCGCCGAACACACCAACGGCTTTGCAGAGGCCTTTACGGCTGCGACAGGCGTCTCCTTCAACGAGGTGCTTGATATGACCGGCCTTCCGGCCATGCAGCTTCGCGAATTCTACCGCTTGTTCGCAACGACCGAGAAGGTCGTCACCTGCTACAGCCAGGGCGTTAATCAATCCTCGTCTGGTACCGACAAGGTCAACGCCATCATCAACTGTCACCTCGCCACAGGCCGCATCGGCCGGCCGGGCATGGGTCCTTTCTCGCTCACCGGCCAGCCGAATGCCATGGGCGGGCGTGAAGTCGGCGGGCTTGCCAACATGCTTGCCGCCCACATGGCCATCGAAAGTGTCGAGGATCGCGACCGTGTCCAGCGCTTCTGGAATGCGCCGACCATTGCGGAAAAGCCGGGCCTGAAGGCGGTCGACATGTTCAGGGCCGTTGCTGATGGCCGTATCAAGGCACTCTGGATCATGGCGACCAACCCGGTCGTTTCGATGCCTGACGCCGACGCCGTCGAGGCCGCCATCAAGGCCTGTCCTTTCGTTGTCGTCTCCGACGTCCTGAAAAGCACCGACACCGCCCGTCACGCCCATGTCCTTCTACCCTCGCTCGGCTGGGGCGAAAAGAGCGGCACTGTCACCAATTCCGAGCGCCGGATCTCCCGCCAGCGATCTTTCCTCGATGCACCCGGCGAGGCTCGGGCCGACTGGTGGCAGCTTGCCGAAGTGGCGCAACGGATGGGCTTTACGCAGGCCTTCGACTTCGACTCCAATGCCGGGATCTTCGACGAACACGCTGCCCTCTCAGCTTTCGAGAACAACGGCCGTCGCGACTTCGATATCGGCGCCTATACCGGCATGAACCATCAGACCTATGACGAGCTCTCGCCGTTCCAATGGCCGCAGCCTGCCGGCCGTGAGACTGATGTGACCCGTTTCTTCGCCAAGGGCGGCTTCTACCACGCCGACGGCAAGGCACGCTTCATCGCCGTCAAGCCGGTCTCCTCGGATCGCACCAGCGCCGACTATCCCTTCACCCTGAACACTGGCCGCATCCGCGACCAATGGCACACGATGACGCGCACGGGCAAAAGCGCGCGGCTCTCGTCCCATATCGCCGAACCCTTCGCGGAACTTCACCCGCGCGACGCGATCGAGATCGGCGTCGGCAATGCCGGCCTCGTCGAAATCGAGAGCCCGCACGGCAAAGCCGTGGTTCGCGCCCTGATCACCGAGCGTCAGGCGCGCGGCAGCATTTTTGTACCGATGCACTGGAACGATCAGTTTGCCGCCAAGGCTCGCATCGACGCCGTCGTTGCGCCGTTGACAGACGCAATCTCCGGCCAGCCGGCATCGAAGAATGTTGCGGTTGCTGCTCGACGCTTCAAGGCGGCGCGTTACGGCTTTGCCGTTTCCTTAGCCAAGCCGGACAATTTCGAAGCCGCTTATTGGGCGCTGGCAAAGGCCGAAGACGGCTGGCGGGTGGAGCTTGCCTTCGACCAGCCGGTCGAGGACTGGTGCACCTGGTGCCGCAGCACCTTCGCCATTCCCGAGAATGTCGAGCCGCTCGGCTACGCCGACCAGCAGTCCGGCGATCTGAGGCTCGCCTTCTTCGATGGCAAGCGACTGCTCGCGGCGCTGTTCCTGGCCCGTGAACCCGTGGCGGTTGCCCGCAACTGGGCGATCTCGCAGCTCACCGCCGAGCACACCAATCTGCGCAAGCGCTTCGCCCTCGTCGCCGGTCGCCCCGGCGCAGATAAGCCCGATCCGGGCGCCACCGTCTGCTCCTGCTTCGGCGTCGGCGTCAACCAGATCGTCGCCGCCGTTCGCGGTGGCTGCCACAGCGTCGAAGCCGTTGGCAAGGAACTCAATGCCGGAACCAACTGCGGCTCCTGCCGCGCCGAGATCAGGGGGATCATCGATGGATGTCTTGCAGCAGCCGCGGAATGAAGCACCCGCCCGCATGGAACCGCTTGCCAAGCTGCCGGTGTTCTGGGCGCTCGAAGGCAAGCGTGTGGTCGTCGCCGGCGGCTCCGACGCCGCCGCCTGGAAGGCCGAGCTTCTCGGTGCCTGCGGCGCGCAGGTGCATGTCTATGCTGACGCGCTTTCCACCACTTTCGAGAGGCTCATCCTGCGCGGCGCCGAGCATCCTCAGGGTAGTTTCGTTCGTCACTGCCATGAATGGGATGAAACGATCTTCGCCGGCGCGGCCATCGCCATTGCCGACTGTGAGGAAGACGACGAGGCGAAAGCCTTCTTCGACGCTGCCCGCCTCGCCGGCGTGCCGGTCAACGTCATAGACAAGCCAGCCTTTTGCCAGTTCCAGTTCGGCTCGATCGTCAACCGCTCGCCGGTCGTCGTCTCGATCTCGACGGATGGGGCAGCCCCGATCCTCGCCCAGGCGATCCGGCGTCGGATCGAGACATTGCTACCACGTGCACTGAAGGGCTGGGCTGAACTCGCTCAGACCTTGCGCGACCGGGTCAATGAACGGCTGACGCCCGGCCCGCTCCGCCGCGCCTTTTGGGAGCGGTTTGTCGATCGCGCGTTTTCAAGTTCCGATACGCCGGAGGAGGGCGTCGGCGGGCTGCTTCTCGAGGAGGCCGACAGGCTTCGGGAAGCGCCCGCCCACTCCTCGCGCGGCCGAGTAACGCTGGTCGGCGCGGGCCCCGGTGATGCGGAGCTTCTGACGTTGAAGGCCGTTCGTGCCCTGCAAGCCGCAGACGTGATCCTCTTCGACGACCTCGTTTCATCGGAGGTGCTGGAACTCGCTCGGCGCGAGGCCAAGCGCATGCTCGTCGGCAAGCGCGGCGGCCGCACGAGTTGCCGCCAGGAGGACATCAACGACATGATGGTGACGCTTGCCAAGGCAGGCAAACGCGTCGTGCGGCTGAAGTCCGGCGATCCGATGATCTTCGGTCGTGCCGGCGAGGAGATTGCCCATCTCGATCGGGAGAACATTCCTGTCGATGTCATCCCCGGCATCACCGCCGCAAGCGCCATGGCCTCGCGCCTCGGGATCTCGCTGACGCATCGCGACCATGCTCAATCCGTCCGCTTCATCACCGGCCATTCCCGACATGGAGGCTTGCCTACCGATGTCAACTGGAGGACCGTTGCCGATTCCCATACGACAACCGTTTTCTACATGGGCGGCAGAACAGCGCCGCTCATCGCCGATCGCTTGATCGATGAAGGCCTCTCGTCGGAAACGCCTGTTATCATTATCAGCGACGTCAGCCGGACGACCGAGCGGGCTTGGAACGGCACGCTTGCAACCATCTCTGATGGGATCGCGCAGATCGGCTACGACAACCCTGTGCTGATCGCCATCGGTAGCACGCTTGCAGCACGCCAGATCGTCGCTCAGGACACCGACGGCTTTGGCAGCGATCGCCGCATGGCCTTGGGAGCGCGCTGATGCAGTTCCACGCGATCGCCCCCGTCTTCCTCGTTCTTGCCATTGCCTTGAGCTGGCCGCGTTTCGCCAGCATATTCTCACCGGACACCAAGGCGGCGGTGACGGCAGCGCCGCTCACAACAATTGCGACCGCGATCAACCTTTCCGCGATCGGCTTGGCTTTTGCCGGCAACGATCCGGGGCTTGCCATCCTTGTCGTCTTGGTTGGTGTCCTCCTTGGCGCGACGATGCGCGCCCCGACACCAGTCATATCTGTGGCGCTTTCGGTAGCGAGCCTCGCGGTCTCTCTTCAACTCAGTTGAGTCCCCCGCCATAAGGCTACGAATCCTCTTCGCGGGCGGAACCTCAGGCATCGGTCTGGTAACTAGCGGTGCCCGAGCTGTCATCACCGGCTGTGACCAAACCACGCTCAAGCGAGCACGGGAAACAGCCGAGCATAATAGCTTTCTGTGCTTTCCTCATGGTCTACAACCGATGCCGAGCGAGGTTCCGAAGACGTTCGGCCTCGTGAATGCGGGTGCAGCTTTTTCACGCCACCGGCAGCAACCGAGGAAGCTCAGTACGACCGCGTTATGGACACGAACGTCTGCAGCCGCCGCTCTCTACTGACGGCGCAAGGAGATTGCATTTTCGTTAGCCGGTGCGATAGTCGGGAGGCGCAAAGAGGTAGCCCCCCGCATGACACGCCACATAGTCGCGATCGGTCAGTTGCCTCCGCCGCTCAACGGCTTCTCGTTTGCGACCAAGAGCATGATTGCGCTTCTTTCGGAAGCAAACAGCATCACAGTCGCCAACATCGCCCCGCCTTTCGGCAAGCTCTCGTTGCTGAAGCATCCGGTGAGAATCGCCCGTGTCCTCGGTGCTTGTCTCCAGTTGTTCCGCGATCGCAAGCGCGTCAACCGGGTTTGCTATCTCGGCTGCGAAGGCGGCCTCGGCTTGATCTACACGCTTCTAATTGTGCTGGTCGCGAGGACCCTCGGCTATCCCACCTATCTGCACCATCACAGTTTCAGTTACGTCGAGAAGCCCAGCCTGCTCATGCGATGCATCCTCACGCTCGGCGGTCGCAATCTGCGACACATCTTCCTGTGCGACATGATGCGGGATCGCTTCGCTGACACCTATGGCGGCCGTACGCGCTGCCACCTGATCTCCAACGCTGCCTACGTGGCCCCGCGGGAGGAGAGCGATGAAGCGACCGACAGCACCCACCTCGTAATTGGGATGCTCAGCAATCTCACCGCTGAGAAGGGCCTCGACACTTTCCTCGATCTCGCAAGGCAGGCACGGAAGGAGAACCTGCCGATCAAGGCCGTCCTTGCCGGTCCGGCCGGCGCCGGTGAGCGCGCCCGCATCGACGCAGCTGTCGCAGAAATGAGCAGTGTTTTGGAGTATCGCGGCCCGCTGTACGATGACGCGAAGACAGCTTTCTATCGCGAGATCGACGTGTTCGTTTTCCCGACCACCTATACCAATGAGGCGCAGCCCTTGGTGATTTTCGAGGCGAAGGCGGCAGGAAACGCCGTCATCTCGTGCAACCGAGGCTGCATCGGAAAACAACTCGACGAAAGCGACCTTCTGATCCCCTCGAACGGCGACTTTATACCGACCGCATTGGCCTGGTTATCGGCAATGTCGCCGGACCCTGCGCTGGCAGCAAGACGGAAGGCGATCCGCCAATCTTACAAAGCCCGCCACGCCAAGGCGCGTGCCGCCGTCACCGCGGTCTTCGATTTCGACGAGGCGTGACGCGACCAGATCACGAGGCGCTCGGCACTGGCTTGACCTTCAGCCCGTCGATGAACAACTGCTCCAGGAAGCGCGCCGCATCCTCGAAGCGACCGGCGCCGGCATGTTCCTGCCCGAGCACCGCCCTTACCTGGACGTCGAAGTCGGCATAATGCTGCGTTGTCGACCAGATCGAGAAAATCAGGTGATAGGGATCGCACTTGGCGATCTTGCCGGCCTTCGTCCAACTGCGGATCACCTCGGCCTTCTCGTCGACGAGCTGCTTCAGCGGTCCCTTCAGTTCATCCTCGACATGCGGCGCACCCTGCAGCATCTCGTTGGCGAAAAGTCGGCTTTCGCGCGGGAAATCGCGGGCCATTTCAAGCTTGCGCCTGATATAGCTGCGGATCTCGCTCTCGGGGTTGCCGTCCGCATCGAAGGCTCTCAGCGGCTCCAGCCAGGTAAATAGGACGCGGTCGATCAACGCCCGATGCATCGCTTCCTTTGTGCGGAAATAATAGAGCAGGTTCGGCTTCGACATGCCGGCGACTTCGGCAATCTGATCGATCGTGGAACCGCGAAAACCGCTGACCGAAAACACATCGAGCGCGGCTTCAAGAATCTGCTCTTCCTTCTCTTCCTGAATGCGCGTGCGCCGCTGGGTCTTGGCTGCTCTCGGGATTGTCATGTTGACCTTGTTTTCCCCTTCAAATTCAACCGTTTCACTCAAGATTGGGCTGGCGCGACAGCTTGCCGCAAAAATGAGCAGATGCCGGTAATTTTGTCTGTACTTTTCCTGATTTTCGTCTTGAGCCCAGCGCCGGAAGTTGTAATGTTTACCAATCGGTCAAATTATCGATCAGATGCTAAACAAAGGCAACTGGCGATTTTCCGGCGCTAATAAAACAAACAAGGGCGCTCGGATACTGACCACGGGAACAGGCGGACATGTGCTTTGCATGGCCGCAAAAACAGGCGAGGACTTTAGACATGGTGGCAGCACCAGGCGAGAACATGCGCGTCAACGGGGACCGTCTTTGGGACAGCCTCATGGACATGGCAAAGATCGGCCCGGGCATTGCTGGCGGCAACAACCGCCAGACATTGACGGATTCCGATGCCGAGGGGCGCAGCCTCTTCAAGACATGGTGCGAAAACGCAGGCATGACGCTCGGCGTCGACAAGATGGGCACGATGTTCGCGACCCGTCCCGGCACCGATCCAAACGCCCTGCCCGTCTATATCGGCTCGCACCTCGACACGCAGCCGACCGGCGGCAAGTATGACGGCGTGCTCGGCGTACTTGGCGCGCTCGAAGTCGTCCGCACCATGAACGACCTCGGCATCAAGACCAAACACCCTGTTGTCGTCACCAACTGGACCAACGAGGAAGGCGCCCGCTTCGCGCCTGCCATGCTCGCCTCCGGCGTCTTCGCCGGCGTTCACTCGCTGGAATACGCCTATGACCGCAAGGATCCCGAAGGCAAGACCTTCGGCGACGAACTGAAGCGTATCGGCTGGGTTGGCGATGAAGAGGTCGGCGCCCGCAAGATGCACGCCTATTTCGAATACCATATCGAGCAAGGTCCGATCCTCGAGGTCGAGAACAAGCAGATCGGCGTGGTCACGCACTGTCAGGGCCTCTGGTGGCTCGAATTCACCCTGACCGGCAGGGAAGCCCATACCGGCTCGACGCCGATGAACATGCGCGTCAACGCCGGCCTCGCAATGTCGCGCATCGTCGAGATGGTGCAGACCGTGGCGATGGAGAACCAGCCAGGCGCCGTCGGCGGCGTCGGCCAGGTGTTCTTCACCCCGAACTCGCGCAATGTCCTGCCGGGCAAGGTCGTCTTCACCGTCGACATCCGCTCGCCGGACCAAGCAAAGCTCGACGGCATGCGCGCCAGGATCGAAGCCGAAGCGCCTGCCATCTGCGAAGCGCTCGGTGTCGGCTGCGCGATCGAGGCGATCGGCCACTTCGCTCCTGTGACCTTCGACCCGACCCTCGTTTCCCGCGTGCGTGGCGCTGCCGAACGGCTCGGCTACAGCCACATGAACCTGATCTCCGGCGCTGGCCACGATGCCTGCTGGACGGCAAAGGTCGCCCCCACGACCATGGTCATGTGCCCCTGCGTCGGCGGCCTCTCGCACAACGAGGCGGAGGAGATCTCCAGGGAGTGGGCAACGGCAGGCGCTGATGTCCTCTTCCACGCCGTCGTCGAGACCGCTGAAATCGTTGCATAGTCAAGGGCGGGGTCATTCCCGCCTTTTCTTTTATCAGCGGACGCAGAGCCGCGAGCAATCAATGCAAGGGAACTGATCATGAGCAAAGTCATCAAGGGCGGAACCATCGTCACCGCGGACCTGACCTACAAGGCGGATGTGAAGATCGAGGGCGGCAGGATCGTCGAGATCGGCCCGAACCTCTCCGGCACGGAGACGCTTGATGCGACCGGCTGCTACGTCATGCCTGGTGGCATCGACCCGCACGTTCACCTCGAAATGCCGTTCATGGGGACCTATTCCTCCGACGACTTCGAAAGCGGCACGCGCGCGGGCCTTGCCGGCGGCACGACCATGGTCGTCGATTTCTGCCTGCCGGGGCCGGAGCAGTCGCTGCTCGAAGCACTGCAGATGTGGGACAACAAGACCAGCCGCGCCAACGCCGACTACTCGTTCCACATGGCGATCACCGGCTGGAACGAGCGCGTCTTCAACGAGATGGAGACCGTCGTCAAGGACAGGGGCATCAACACCTTCAAGCACTTCATGGCCTACAAGGGCGCGCTGATGGTGAACGACGACGAGATGTTCGCCTCCTTCCAGCGCTGTGCGGAACTCGGCGCCTTGCCGCTGGTGCATGCCGAGAACGGCGACGTCGTCGCCTCGATGACCGCAAAGCTGCTCGCCGACGGCAACAATGGCCCCGAGGCCCATGCCTTTTCCCGCCCGCCAGAAGTCGAAGGCGAAGCAACCAATCGCGCCATCATGCTCGCCGACATGGCCGGCGTTCCGCTCTATGTCGTGCACACCTCCTGCGAACAGGCGCATGAAGCCATCCGCCGCGCCCGCCAGAAAGGCATGCGGGTTTACGGCGAACCGCTGATCCAGCACCTGACGCTCGACGAAAGCGAGTATTTCGACAAGGACTGGGACCACGCCGCCCGCCGCGTCATGTCCCCGCCCTTCCGCAACAAGCAGCATCAGGACAGCCTCTGGGCAGGCCTGCAATCCGGCTCGCTCTCGGTCGTGGCGACGGACCATTGCGCCTTCACCACCGATCAGAAGCGCTTCGGCGTCGGTGACTTCTCCAAGATCCCGAACGGCACCGGCGGTCTGGAAGATCGGCTGCCGATGCTGTGGACTCACGGCGTCAACACCGGTCGCCTGACAATGAACGAGTTCGTCGCGGTCACCTCGACCAACATCGCCAAGATCCTTAACGTCTACCCAAAGAAGGGCGCAATCCTCGTCGGCGCCGATGCCGATATCGTCGTCTGGGATCCGAATCGTTCGAAGACGATCTCGGCCAAGTCACAGCAGTCGTCGATCGACTACAACGTCTTCGAAGGCAAGCAGGTCACCGGCCTGCCGCGCTACACGCTGACGCGCGGCGAAGTCGCGATCGAGGAGAGCACCGTCAAGACCAAGGAAGGGCACGGCCAGTTCGTCAAACGCGAGCCGTTCCAGGCGGTCAACAAGGCGCTGTCGACATGGAAGGAACTCGTCGCGCCCCGCAAGGTCGAGCGCTCGGGCATCCCGGCAACGGGGGTCTGATCCTTGGCATCACTCCTGCACCAGCCGATCAAGCTCCGGAAGCAAGACGACGCTTTCCTGCTCGTTCGGGTCGGTGCGGGCGATGATCGCGGTGCAAGGGGTACTGCTGAGATTGGCAGGCAGATGCGGCACACCGGCAGGGATGTAGAACAGCTCGCCGGCGTGCACGATGACATGATGCTCCAGCTCGTCGCCATACCAGGTGTGAGCCTCGCCGGAGAGCATGTAGATCGCCGTTTCATGCGACTCGTGCAGATGCGCCTTGGCGCGAACGCCGGGCGGAATCGTCAGCAAATGCATGCAGATGCCCTTGGCGCCGACCGTCTCGGCCGCGATGCCTTCGAAGTAACTCAGCCCCTGTTTGCCGTCGTAGGCATGACTGGGACGCACAATGTGACAGGTGGGCTTTGATGTCGCGTCCATCGTCATCCTCCATGGACCTTGCCGGAACAATGAAAACAGCTACTCATACTATCATGCAAAGCGCAGAAGCGCGGGGAAAACAGGATACACAAGCATTGACGCAAGCTGCCTCCGTCGTATCCGCAAAGGACCTCTGTCTGACCTATGATGCCAGCGATGCTCCCGTGCACGCGCTGACAAACGTCAATCTCGACGTTCGCAAGGGTGACTTCGTCTCCTTCATCGGGCCATCCGGTTGCGGGAAGACGACCTTCCTGCGCGTGATTGCAGATCTCGAAAGGAAAACATCGGGTGAGATCACCGTCAACGGCATGACGCCGGAGGAAGCCCGCAAGGCCCGCGCCTACGGGTACGTCTTCCAGGCGCCGGCACTCTACCCATGGCGCACGATCGAGAAGAACATCGCCCTGCCGCTCGAGATCATGGGCTACGCTTCGGCCGACCAGAAGAAACGCATCGCCGGCGCGCTCGATCTTGTGAACCTCTCCGGCTTCGAAAAGAAATTCCCCTGGCAGCTGTCCGGCGGCATGCAGCAGCGCGCCTCGATCGCACGTGCGTTGGCCTTCGATGCTGATCTGCTGCTGATGGATGAACCCTTTGGCGCGCTAGACGAAATCGTCCGCGACCATCTGAACGAAGAACTCCTGAAGCTCTGGGCGCGCACCAACAAGACGATCTGCTTCGTCACCCACTCGATCCCCGAGGCGGTCTACCTTTCCACGAAGATCGTGGTCATGTCCCCCCGCCCCGGCCGCGTGACCGATATCATCGATTCAACGCTGCCACGCGAACGCCCGCTCGATATTCGCGAGACGCCCGAGTTCCTCGAAATCGCCCATCGCGTGCGCGATGGTCTGAGAGCGGGGCACAGTTATGAGCATTGAGGTGCTGAACACCAGGACCGGTGCGCGGGGGTGCTCATGAAGGCGGACTCTCTGAAAGACAGGATCGTTCCCGTCCTGACAATCCTCGTGGTCTTGGTCGCAGTCTGGTACGTCGCGGCAGTCCTGATGAACGCCTCCTTCCAGCGCGATATGGATCAGCGGGCAAACCAGACGCCCGGTACGATGGAATTCATCGAAAAGACGCTCTCGCAGCCGAAGCCATTGCTACCTGCGCCGCATCAGGTAGTGCAGAACGTCGTCGAGAACACATTCCTGCGGAAGCTTTCGAGCAATCGCAGCCTCGTCTACCACAGCTGGGTCACGCTCTCGTCGACGCTGCTCGGTTTCGGCTTCGGCACATTGCTCGGCATCGTGATCGCCGTCGGTATCGTTCATATCAAGGCGCTCGACCGCAGCCTCATGCCTTGGGTGATCGCCTCGCAGACGATACCGATCCTGGCGATCGCGCCGATGGTGATCGTCGTCCTCGGCGCCATCAACATCACCGGCCTGATCCCGAAGGCGCTGATCTCCACCTACCTCTCCTTCTTCCCGGTGACGGTCGGCATGGTGAAGGGGCTGCGTTCGCCCGAGGTCATGTTCCTTGACCTGATGCGAACCTATAACGCGACGCCCGCGCAAACCTTCTGGAAGCTGCGCGTTCCGGCCTCCGTGCCGTTCCTTTTCACCTCCATGAAGGTTGCGATCGCAGCAAGCCTTGTCGGCGCTATCGTCGGCGAGCTCCCGACCGGCGCCGTCGCCGGCATAGGCTCGAAGCTGCTCGCCGGCTCCTATTATAGCCAGACGATCGACATATGGGCGGCACTGGTCGCAGGCTCGGTGCTGGCCGCAAGCCTTGTCGCGATCGTTGGTCTTATTGCAAAGATCGTCGATCGCTCAATGGGCGGGAGACCGGCATGAAGAAGATATCCTTCTCCTGGCAGGGCGTTCTTGCCCTGGTGCTGACCGCGATCGCAATCATCACCTTGCCGCTCATGGCCGAAGGCGCGCCGGACCCTGTGTCACCGCTGACTGTCGGTCTGACGATCACCCTGATCGTGGCCCTTGCCTTTATTTCCTTCGCATCGTTGCCGAAGCCATACATTGCCGCCGTCTTGCTGGTCGGAGCACATTGGGCGGCATGGGTGCTGCTCGCGGATGTGACCGGAAATGAAGGTCTGGCCACCAGATCCTTCTTCCTGCTGATAGCAGCCTGCTGGCTGCTTGCATGGCGCTGCGTCACCGAGCTTTCGGCAATGACGCCAGGTTCCAGTTTGGGCCGGTCGTTCCTGCGGCTGCTGATCCCGGCGATCTTCGGCGCCTGGATCCTGATCATCTGGGAAGCGCTGACGCGCGGCGCCGGCATTCCTTTCGTTCTGCTGCCGCCGCCGAGCGCCATCGGCGTCAGGATCGCCGGCTCGCTGCCGATCCTGGCTGACGACGTACGCCAGACGATCTTCAAGGCAGTATTCGCTGGCTACATCATCGGCTGCGGTGCGGGCTTTGCCGTCGCCATCCTTGCCGATCGTGTCGCCTTCCTGCGTTGCGGATTGCTGCCGATCGGCAATATGGTGTCGGCTTTGCCGATCATCGGTGTTGCGCCGATCATGGTGATGTGGTTCGGCTTCGACTGGCAGTCGAAGGCGGCGGTCGTTACCATCATGACTTTCTTCCCGATGCTGGTGAATACGGTCGCCGGCCTCGCCGCATCCGGTCCGATGGAACGTGACCTGATGCAGACCTACGCCTCCAACTATTGGCAGACGCTGCTGAAGCTCCGGCTTCCGGCGGCGATGCCCTTCATTTTCAATGCATTGAAGATCAACTCGACGCTGGCGCTGATCGGTGCCATCGTCGCGGAGTTCTTTGGTACGCCGATCGTCGGCATGGGCTTCCGCATCTCCACGGAGATCGGGCGCATGAATGTCGACATGGTCTGGGCCGAAATCGCCGTTGCGGCGCTTGTTGGTTCGATCTTCTACGGCGTCGTCGCCCTGGCAGAACGGGCGGTGACTTTCTGGCATCCGTCTATCCGTGGTGGCTAGGCGTCGCTTTATTCCCGCGAATGGGATTGGGGCATAACTTCAGAGGGAACAAGAAAATGAAAAAACTGATTGTTGCGATGATGGCGAGCGCGATGTCGCTCGTGGCAGCCCATGCAATGGCTGCCGACAAGGTGACGCTGCAGCTCAAGTGGGTGACGCAGTCGCAGTTCGCCGGCTACTACGTCGCCAAGGAAAAGGGCTACTACGACGAGGCAGGTCTCGACGTCACTATCAAGCCGGGTGGCCCTGACATCGCGCCGGAACAGGTAATCGCCGGCGGTGGCGCCGACGTCATCGTCGATTGGATGGGCGGCGCGCTGGTTGCCCGCGAAAAAGGCGTTCCGCTCGTCAACATCGCCCAGCCTTACCAGAAGTCCGGCATGGAAATGATCTGCCGCAAGGACGGCCCGATCAAGACGGAAGCCGATTTCAAGGGGCATACGCTCGGCGTCTGGTTCTTCGGCAACGAGTACCCGTTCTTCGCGTGGATGAACAAGCTCGGCCTCAAGACAGATGGCGGCGCCGATGGCGTTACCGTGCTGAAGCAGAGCTTCGACGTGCAGCCGCTGCTGCAGAAGCAGGCCGACTGCATCTCCGTCATGACCTATAACGAATACTGGCAGGCGATCGATGCAGGCTTCAAGCCGGAAGAACTGCTCGTCTTCAACTACACCGCCATGGGCAACGACCTTCTGGAAGACGGCCTTTATGCCATGGAAGACAAGCTGAAGGACCCAGCCTTCAAGGAAAAGATGGTCAAGTTCGTCAAAGCCTCGATGAAGGGCTGGAAATACGCCGTCGAGAACCCCGACGAGGCTGCCGGAATCGTCGTAGACGCCGGCGGCCAGGACGAAAACCACCAGAAGGTCATGATGGGCGAAGTGGCCAAGCTGATCGGCGACGGCACCGGCAAGCTCGACACGACGCTCTATGATCGCACGGCAAAGGCTCTCCTCGACCAGAAGATCATCAACAAGGAGCCTTCAGGCGCCTGGACACACGACATCACGGACGCGGCTTCCAAGTAAACGCGTCCGACAGACCAGGAAACGCGCGGGGTCCCGCGCGTTTTTCATTTTAATGAAAATATTTGCGTCCGATGTCGCATCGCGCGAGACTCCAACGTCATAGCTAAAGTGGCGCACGATCAACTATCGGAATGCTTGCATAACCGGCGAGTGATTGATCTGCATCACTTCAGTAATTATTGTGTTCGAATGAGGAATTATTTTCCGCCAGACTTGCGCAATGGGCAAATCGCTACCACTTAGATGCGGGATTTGCCGGATGAGGGACTTAAGCAAAAGTCGGCAAATGATGCGGAAATACTTCTGAGAACACCAAAACGGGAACCGGCCGTTCGCGAACTGATGATTTTGCGCGAGTCTGCCGACTAGACTGGATGACGACGCATGGCACGCACGCCTGTTAAGATACTTCGCGCCTCCACCCTGCTGATCGCGGCGGTTGTAGCTTCAACGACTTTTGCCCAGGAAGAGCCGGTCGCAAAGCCGCAGCAGAACCTGCCGGCGATCGTGGTGACGAAAGCCACCACCCGCACGCTGGTCGACCGCGTCGTGGCGACCGGGACGGTGAAGCCGGTCGAGGAAGTCTACATCCAGCCGCAGGTCGAAGGATTGTCAATCCGCGCTCTGAATGCGGATGTCGGCGACAGGGTCCAGGCCGATAGCACGCTGGCGACGCTGAACGACGATGCAATCATTCTGCAGAAGAGCCAAATGCAGGCCACCAAGGCCAAGAACGAAGCGAGCCTCGCGCAGCTTCGGGCACAGCTGATTGAAGCAGAGGCCAACGCAGAGCAGGCACGACAGCAGCAGGCGCGCGCCCAGGAAATGGGCAAGAAGGGCACCGTTTCCACGGCGACCGTCGAACAGGCGGATGCCGCTGCCGCTTCGGCCAATGCCCGTGTTGATTCGGCAAAACAGGCGATCCAGGTAGCCGTTGCGGAGATCAAGGTCACTGAAAGCCAGATCGCTGATGCCGATCTGAAGCTCGCCCGCACCGACGTCAAGACGCCGGTTTCCGGTACTGTGGCGGCGAAGAACGCCAGGATCGGAGCGATTGCGCTCGCCACCGGCGACCCGCTCTTCACGGTCATCCGCGATGACGAGATCGAGTTGGTGGCCGAAGTGGGCGAGAGCGAGATCGTCAAGGTCCAACCCGGCCAGAAGGCCACCATTTTGCTCTCTGGCAGCCGCGACAAGGTTGCTGGCTCGGTGCGGCTGGTGTCGCCGACCGTTGATCCGCTGACACGCCTCGGTTTGGTCCACATTCTAATCGATGACTCCAGCAAGGCACGTTCGGGCATGTACGGCAGCGCCGACATCGTCGTGCGCACCACGGAAAACGTGGCTCTCCCGGTCTCGGCGGTGTTGTCGGGCAGTGAGGGGTCGTCGGCCCGCAGGGTCGAGGATAGTGTCGTCAAGTTTGCCAAGGTCGAGACCGGCATCCAGGACGGTGCCTATGTCGAGATCGTCAAGGGATTGAAAGCCGGCGACGAGGTCGTGGCCAAGGCGGGCGCCTATGTCCGCGACGGCGACCGCATCACGCCGGTTCGTGAACAGCCACCGGTTTCAAACTGAGAGACGGCCGATGAACTTTTCAGCCTGGTCTATCCGAAATCCAGTTGCCTCGCTTCTGGCGTTTGCACTTTTGCTTTTCGTCGGCATCCAGTCTTTCAACAAGCTGCCGATCACGCGTTTCCCGAATATCGACGTCCCTCTCGTTTCCATCGTCGTGACACAGAGCGGCGCTTCCCCTGCCGAGCTCGAGATGCAGGTGACGAAGGAGATTGAGGACGCCGTTGCCAGCATAACCGGCATCGACGAAATCCAGTCGACGGTGACCGACGGCCAGTCGCAGACCGTCGTCATGTTCCGCATGGAAATCCCGACCGAGCAGGCCGTCCAGGACACCAAGGACGCCATCGACCGCATCCGCAGCGACCTTCCGGCTAATGTGGAAGAACCGATCGTCTCGAAGATCGATGTTGAAGGTCAGGCGATCCAGACGTTTGCAGTCTCCTCGCCCGACATGACGCTCGAGGAGCTCTCGTGGTTCGTTGATGACACGGTCAAGCGTGCCCTGCAGGGGCAGGCCGGCATCGGCCGTGTCGACCGCTACGGCGGTGCGGACAGGGAAGTACGCGTCGAGCTCAACCCCGACAAGCTGAACGCCCACGGCATTACCGCGGCCAGCGTGAACCAGCAGCTGCGCGGCACCAACGTCGACCTCGGCTCCGGCCGCGGCCAGGTGGCGGGCAGCGAGCAGGCAATCCGCGTGCTCGGCGACGCCCGCAATGTCGCCGAACTTGCCAACACGACGATTGCGCTGCCGAACGGCCGCTTCGTCAAGGTTTCCGATCTCGGCGTCATCAAGGATACCTACCAGGAGCCGAAATCCTTCTCGCGGTTCGATGATACGCCGGTCGTGACCTTTGGCGTGTTCCGCTCGAAGGGCGCCAGCGAAGTCAGCGTCGCCGAAACCGTGGCCAAGAGCCTCGAGAAGGTCCGTGCGGAAAATCCGAACGTCGGCATCGAGTTGATCAGCGACTCCGTCTACTTCACCTACGGCAACTACGAAGCCGCGATCGACACCTTGATCGAAGGGGCGCTGCTCGCGATCATCGTGGTGTTCCTCTTCCTTCGGAACTGGCGCGCGACGCTCATTTCGGCCATCGCGCTGCCACTGTCGGCGATCCCGACGTTCTGGATCATGGACCTGATGGGCTTTTCGCTGAATCTCGTCAGCTTCCTGGCCCTGACGCTCGCGACTGGTATTCTCGTCGATGACGCGATCGTCGAGATCGAAAACATTGCCCGTCACATCAAGATGGGTAAGACGCCCTACCGTGCGGCAATCGAAGCGGCGGACGAAATCGGCCTCGCCGTCATCGCGACGACCTTCACGATCATTGCCGTTTTCGTACCGGTGTCGTTCATGCCCGGCATCCCTGGCCAGTACTTCATCCAGTTCGGCCTGACGGTTGCCTTCTCCGTCTTCTTCTCGCTGATGGTGGCGCGTCTCATAACCCCGATGATGGCCGCCTATCTGATGCGGGCAGAGGACGGGATGGAAGACCATCACGACAATGACGGTGCGTTCTTCCGCGGCTACACGCGCCTGGTGCGCGCCACGACCCGCCGCTGGTGGACCCGCTATTTGACACTGATTGCGGCGATCGCCTTCCTGATCGGCTCCGTCATGCTGCTTGCCCAGGTGCCCGGCAGTTTCCTGCCGCCGGAAGATGCATCGCGTATCGTGCTGTCCGTAGAGCTGCCGCCGAACGCAACGCTCGATGACACGGAAGCGACGACCAACGCGATCTACAAGGACGTGAAGGATATCGATGGCGTCGAAAGCGTCTTCGTGCTCGGCGGCGCGTCGCCGAAGGGCGACCTCGAATTACGCCGTGCCACGGTAACACTCACGCTTCACAAGCTTGATCAGAGGCTCTTGAAGAAGCTGGATGACTTGGTCGTTAAAATCCCAATCATAGGATCCTATCTGCCCAAGGTGGAACCGAAGGGACGAGTTCGTCCGCAGTGGGATATTGAAAAGGAAGTTTTCGCCAAGCTCCACCATCTGCCTGACGTGCGGATCCTGAAGCTCAACGATCGCGGCGAGCGTGACCTTTCGTTCAACTTCCTCTCCAAGAACGAGAAGGATCTCAACGACACCGTCGGCGTTCTGGAAGCGAAGCTGCGCGCCGATCCGCTGCTGGCCAACGTCAGTGCCGAAGGCGCCCTGCCCCGTCCGGAGTTGCAGGTTCGCCCACGCAAGGATCAGGCGGCTCGCCTCGGCATCACGCCGCAGCAGATCTCCGAGACGATCCGCGTCGCCACCATTGGTGATATCGATGCGGCCCTCGCCAAGATCAACCTGGACGACCGGCAGATCCCGATCCGCGTACAGGCATCGCTCGACATGCGTCGCGACCTCGCGGCCCTTCGCGCCATGAAGATCCAGACGGCAAGCGGCGGGACCGTGCCGCTCTCGACCGTCGCCGATATCGACTATTCGGAAGGTGTCAGCTCGATCAAGCGCAACAACCGCTACCGTGTCGTGTCGATCGGCTCCGACCTGCCGCAGGGCGTGGCTCTCGATACCGCATCGGCGCGGTTCCGGCAGATCGTCAATGAAGCCAAAATGCCTCCGACGGTCCAGTTGGCCGAAAGTGGTGACACCAAGGTGCAGACCGAAATGCAGCAAAGCTTCGTCAACGCCATGTTGATGGGCCTAATGCTGGTGCTGACGGTGCTGATCCTCCTTTTCAAGGACGTCATCCAGCCTTTCACCATCCTGTTCTCGCTGCCGCTAGCGATTGGCGGTGTGGCGGTCGGCCTGCTGGTTACCCAGAACCCGCTCTCGATGCCGGTTATGATCGGCATTCTGATGCTTATGGGCATCGTCACGAAGAATGCGATCCTGCTCGTCGACTTCGCCATCGAGATGCGTCATCGCGGCATGGAGCGCGTGGAAGCCATGGTCGAGGCAGGACGCAAGCGCGCCCGCCCGATCATCATGACCTCCATCGCGATGTCGGCTGGCATGCTCCCCTCGGCACTCGGCGTCGGCGAAGGCGGTTCGTTCCGCGCACCGATGGCAATCGCGGTGATCGGCGGCATTATCGTGTCGACCGTCCTTTCGCTGGTCGTCGTGCCTTCCTTCTTCCTCATCATGGACGATCTCTCCCGCCTGCTCGGCTGGATGTTCGGCCGCCTGGTCGGCAGGAAGGACAAGGAAGATTTGGCGTTGTCCCGCGAGGAACTCACGCAGGCTGTGGGCGCTCTGGAAGGCCGAGTATCGGCAATCGAGAAGCCCGAAGGAAAGCGCGCCAAATCAGGCAATGTTGTTCGCCTGCCGCCTTTCGCGGCCGAATAGACACTGAACCCAAGAGCCGGGGCAACACCCCGGCTTTTTTATTGATTCGCATTTGATCAGGATCAAGTTCTGAACCGCGTCTCCCGGTTACCCTTACCAATGTCAGGTAGGGGCGGCACCCGCCGCGCCACAGGGAGAAACAGATGACCAGAGCTTTGAAACTGAGCAACGCGCAACAGGCGATGCTTGGTGATGCGTTAATCGCGTCCAGCCTTGACCGGCAAGAGCGGGACGCTCTGCTGTCCTGCGCGGTGGCGGTACGCTACGAGCCTCAGGATGTTCTTTTCCGCGAAGGCGGCAACGCGCGCTACTTCTACTGCGTGCTGAGTGGCTATGTTCGCCTCTATCGGGGTTCAGAAGACCGCGAAGCGGATATCAGGATCTGCGAGCCGGGCGACAGCTTCGGAGAATGCCTAGTGCTCGTCGGCGACCGGTACAATTATAGCGCCCAGGCAATGGAACACGCGATCCTCGCCCGCTTCGATCTTGTCCAGGTCAGAAGGCTGCTCGATGAACAGCCTCGGGTGGGGAGAGCAATCGCACGATCCCTGTCGCAGCATTTGTTGTCAACCATGGACTGCTTGGCGCGAGATCGCATGCAGACTAGTCAACAACGTGTTGCGCATTATCTCCTCACCCACTGCACCAACGAAGGTGCGCGGGCGTCGTTGCGGCTGCCGTTCCAGAAAAGCCTGCTGGCACGAAAACTTGGTCTGGCCCCGGAGGCGCTGTCACGTGCGTTCTCCGCCTTGCGGACATCGGGCGTGACTGTCAGCGGCCGTGCCATCGCAATCGAGGATGTCAGCGCGCTCCGGCAGGTCTGATCGCTACAGACCGCCATGTTCCTTCAGGAAGCTGACGATGGAACTGACACCGTCACCACGCTTCATGTCGGAGAAAACAAAAGGTCGTGCCTGGCGCATCCGTGTCGCGTCGCGGTCCATGACCACAAGGTCAGCCCCGACGTAGGGAGCCAGATCCTTCTTGTTGATGACAAGAAGGTCGGACTTGGTGATGCCGGGGCCACCCTTACGAGGGATTTCCTCGCCCTGGCAAACCGAGATGACGTAGATGGTTATATCCGCCAGATCGGGAGAGAAGGTGGCGGCCAGATTGTCACCACCCGACTCGATGAACACGACATCGAGATCGGGAATCCGCTCGTTGAGGCCGGCGATCGCCTGCAGATTGATCGTCGCGTCCTCACGGATTGCCGTATGCGGGCAGCCGCCGGTCTCCACGCCAACGATCCGATCCGACGGCAAGGCCTGCATGCGCATGAGCGCCTCGGCATCCTCGGTGGTGTAAATGTCGTTCGTGACGACAGCGACCGAGTATTGGTCGCGCATAGCTTTGCACAGCTTTTCGGTGAGCGCCGTCTTGCCGGAGCCGACCGGGCCACCGATCCCCACACGAAGGGGTCCGTTTCCTGATTTCATGCTTTGAAAACTCCAATAACGACCGATGATAGCGTGCCGCTCGAAAGGCGACCACCGGCAAATGACTGAGGTCGCAGCGGCTGGTGGCCCTGATAAGTCACGATCGAAAGAGACGCGTCGACTGCGTTTCATGGCGAAGCGACATGATGTCCGCCTGGATGGTGGCCGATCCGAGATCGCTGAGCGTTGAAGCGGCTGCCCGCTTCGCGATTGAGGCTATGTCGCCTTCCAACCGCGACAGAATGGCAACGCCATCCCGTTGCCCAGCCACTCCGAGGCGGATGCCTGAAGAAACTGCCTGCGAGAGATAGGCGTGGAGAAAGGCCGCAATCGCCTTCTCCAACGCCACTCCATGGGCACCCGCCACGGCGCCGATCGCAACCGGGTACGCCACGTGTCGCGGCAGTCGATCGAAGACCTCGTCCGGCCACGCGCTGGCGGCGGACAAGAACGCATCGCCGAGTAGCATCGTCTCCTGATGGCGCTCGCGCGAGCCGGCGAGCGCTTCGGCGAGTTCCGCCAGTTCGCCAAGTCTTTCCGGTTGCCCGTGACAACGGTGGCTCTCCGCGAGGAGAACGGCGTCGTTCCAGACAGGCCCGCGTTCGATCAGGTTCGACGCCCATGCTGCAAGCGAATGGGCATCGGTGACCAACCCATCATGGATAGCGCGCTCCAAGCCAGACGAATACGCGAAGGATCCGACAGGGAAAGCTGGCGAAAGCCAGGCCATGAGCCGCAGCAGAGCCTGCAGATCGGCATCATCCGTCATGTCCTACTCAGCCGTGCGAGTGATGGTGATTGGCATGATCATGCCCATGCGAATGGTAGGCGCCGCGGGCGGGCTGGAACGGCTCGCTCACTTCCCGCACCATCGCTCCCAGCCCTTCGAGCATGGAGCGGATCACATGGTCCCGCAGGATGAGGATGCGGTCCTCCTCGATCTGCGCGCCGAGATGGCGATTGCCGAGGTGCCATGCGAGCTCGATCAAGTGCAGGCGATCCCTGCCCTTCACCTCGAAAAGTTTCTCGTCAGCGGCTACGATCTCGATGAGCTCGCCGTCCTCGAGAACCAGCATATCGCCGCTGGCAAAAAGTACCGGCTCCTTGAGGTCGAGCATGACCATCTCGCCATTTTCGAGATGGAGCAGCTTCCGCCGCAAATGCCTCAAGTCGTGCGGCAAAACCACTTTTCCGATTGGGTTGGAAGAAGGCGTGCCGGCTGGCAGGTAGGAAGTAACGCGTTGCATGACATGTCCAATTCGCTTGAGATTGCGAGCATGCAAAATTGCCTTGTGCGATGCAAGAAGGAATGAGCTTCCACGGAAACGCCGCCCAAATCTCTTCAGGCTAGCCGCGCCTCATCACAATCCACGTTGCTCATGCGCGCACCCAAAGTTTCGCCTGGAAGACGCCTACCCCAACCCGGATACAAGCCCTCGTTCTCATGAACGACACGATTTCGACCGAGCGCCTTTGCCAAGTAGAGTGCTTTGTCTGCCGCCGAATAGGCTCCTTCCTTGCTTCGCTCTGGCTTGAGCTCCGCAATGCCGGCCGACACCGTTAGCGCAACCACGCAATCGTCGGCCGCAACAGGGCACGCCGCCAGGCTTGCGCAGACGGATCGCACGCGCTCGATCCGCTGCTCCTCAGAGCCCCCGACAACGATCGCGCCAAACTCCTCCCCACCTAACCTTGCCACGGCGGAGTGTCCGTCGAAGGCAGTGGCGAGAATGGCGGATACAGCGACGATCACGGCGTCGCCACAAGCGTGGCCAAAGCGATCATTGATGGCCTTGAACCGGTCCACGTCGAAGATTACGAGGCAAGCATTTCCATCAACCTGCTCCAGTGCCTCGGTAAAGGCACGCCGGTTGAGAAGCCCTGACAGCACGTCCGTGCGGCTCAGTTGCTCGAACTCCGCTCGAGAGACGCTGAGTTGATGCATCGCGTGACCCGCCACCAGCGACAGCACACTCGACACGGCACCGCCGATGAGCCAAGACAGCAGGACGCCATAGACAACGCCATGAGCGAATGGGACGGGCAACATTCCCATCCAGTCGAGCGGCGGCAATATCAGCACAATCACCACCGACGACAGGGTCACCGCGAGGAAGCTCATCTTGAGAGCGAACAGGTAAATTGTGTGGCGATCCCGAAAATCGCCAAGCTCCGCCTGGAGTGAAATTCTCATGCGAATCGACCTTCTTGCCCACCGCCAGGCACATTGCTTAGAGGCGAACTGCTGCCGAGTTCTTAAGTGAATCGTTAAGATTTGAGCGAATTTGGTGAATTGATCGCCGCTTGAAAGTCGCCCGAAAACGAGACGTCTTCAGAGGTGAATCAACCCAACAGCCAAAGCGACCAAGCCGTTGTTTTTCTGATATTTTCCAGAGAAGACAAACAAGAATGTCCTAATACGGACAGACCGCCTCAAGGTGGAACATACAAAAGCAGAAAACAACTTTTGGGAGATTCAACCTTAACGCATGGCTTTGACAGCAGCCGGCAGACGTACCGGCTGCACATGATCGACTAGAACAGGAAATAACGCTGCGCCATCGGCAACACTGTCGCTGGCTCGCAGGTCAGCAATTCGCCGTCAGCGCGCACCTCGTAGGTCTCCGGGTCGACTTCAATGTGCGGCGTCAGGCTGTTATGGATCATCGATGCCTTGGAGATGCCCCCGCGAGTGTTCTTCACCGCAACGAGATTTTTAGCGACACCCAGACGGCTCTTCAGACCGGCCTCGAGCGACGCTTGCGAAACGAAAGTAACGGACGAATTCGTCCGCAACTTGCCGTGGGCGGCAAACATCGGCCGATAGTGCATCGGCTGCGGTGTCGGGATCGAAGCGTTCGGATCGCCCATCGGAGCCGCCGCAATCGAACCGCCGAGCAATACCATCTCCGGCTTGACACCGAAGAAGGCCGGATTCCACAGAACCAGATCGGCGCGCTTGCCTACTTCCACCGAACCGATCTCGTGGCTGAGACCCTGGGCGATCGCCGGGTTGATCGTGTACTTCGCGATGTAGCGGCGGACGCGGAAATTGTCGTTCTCTCCGGTCTCCTCCTTGAGGCGGCCGCGCTGACGCTTCATCTTGTCGGCCGTCTGCCAGGTGCGGATCGCGACCTCGCCGACGCGACCCATGGCCTGGCTGTCGGACGAGATGATCGAGAAGGCGCCGATATCGTGGAGGATATCTTCTGCCGCAATCGTCTCCTTGCGGATGCGGCTTTCGGCAAACGCGATATCTTCGGGGATTGACGGCGACAAGTGATGGCAAACCATCAGCATGTCGAGATGCTCGGCGACAGTGTTGACGGTATAGGGCCGCGTCGGGTTGGTCGACGAAGGAATGACGTTCGACTGGCCGCAGATCTTGATGATGTCAGGCGCATGTCCGCCGCCGGCACCCTCCGTGTGGAAAGCGTGGATCGTGCGGCCCTCGAGGGCGCCGATCGTGTCCTCGACGAAGCCGCTCTCGTTCAGCGTGTCGGTGTGGATCATCACCTGGATGTCATAGTCATCGGCGACAGAAAGGCAGCAGTCGATCGCCGCCGGTGTCGTGCCCCAATCCTCGTGCAGCTTCAGCGACGACGCGCCGGCCAAGACCATTTCCTCGAGCGCCGCCGGTAGCGAGGCATTGCCCTTGCCGGCAAGTGCAAGGTTCATCGGAAAGCCGTCAAAGCTTTCGATCATCCGCTCGATATGCCAGGCGCCGGTGCAGGTGGTGGCGAGCGTGCCATGGGCCGGACCCGTGCCTCCGCCCAGCATGCAGGTGACGCCGGACATAAGCGCTTCCTCGATCTGCTGCGGGCAGATGTAGTGGATATGCGCATCCATGCCGCCGGCAGTGATGATTTTGCCCTCGCCCGCAATCGCCTCGGTTGATGGGCCGACGATGATATTGACCCCCGGCTGCGTATCAGGATTGCCAGCCTTGCCAATCGCCTCGATGCGGCCGTTCTTGAGCCCGATATCGGCTTTAACGATACCCGTGTGGTCGATGATCACGACATTGGTGATGACGGTGTCGACGGCACCCTGAGCCCGCGTCGCCTGGCTTTGGCCCATGCCGTCGCGGATCACCTTGCCGCCGCCGAACTTCACCTCTTCGCCATAGGTGGTGAAGTCCTTCTCGATCTCGATGAAGAGCTCCGTGTCGGCCAGGCGCACCTTGTCGCCGGTGGTCGGGCCGAACATGCCGGCATAGGCAGCGCGGGAAATCTTGTAGGGCATATGTCAGGCTCCTTGGGAGGAAGAAATGGCTGCGCTCGCCGGCAGCCGCGTAACGCGGCCAGCGGCGACATAACTATCAACAAGCTGCCGCTCGGCAGCGAAGGGATGCCATTCCCAACCCACGTGGCCGAAGCCCGCGAGATCGATGGCCGCCTCGGGAAACCTGCTCATCACCTCGGCGATCACGATCATGCCACTGCTCGGCACAATGTAGGGCGCTGGGTGAAGGGCCGCGAGCGCCGTGTCGACGGCTTCATGAATCATTTTGTCAACGACCACATGCTCTTTGCCAACGTCCGCGCAGAACGCGTTGAATTGACTCGTATAGTCGTCACAGAAGTCATCTAGCTCGGGGTGCGTCACTGCCAGCGGCGCCCGCATTTCCGCAAACTTCCGCGGATCGCGCACGCTCCAGATCGCCGCAGCTTCCCGCACAGCGGGATGCTGCCGCCACGCCTCGGAGGCAAGCATAGCCTTACCGGGCCGCCCGGTATTGCAGACGGCGACGACGTCGGTTCGCCCCGGGCTCGCTTCGTAGGAGCGGCATTCGTTGAATCGGATTACGAATGCGGCATCTGCTACCGCAGCGGCGGCCTGCGCTCCGATCTCTCCGTTGCCGACGACCATGATCCTGCCAACCATGTCAGTTGCCCATCGTCTCTGCGAGTTCTTTGAGCTGCTTGGTGCGAGCGTCGGTCAACTCGGCAATGCAGCCTGCGACGAGCATTGGTTCCATCGTGCCGCCGCGGGCCTGGAAGCCAGCCGCCTCACACTCCGCATCGCGGAAATCCACCCATGCGCGCTGCGCCTTCACCAACGCCTTTTCGGCGCCGCGCATATCGGCATCAAGATCCTTGTCGAGTGCCGCGAGGGCGGCGCGGGTGATCTTGTATTGTGCATTCAGCGCCTTGTCGGCAGTTTCCTGACGCGCCTGTTCACAAGCCGTCATGTCGGCCTGTGTAACTGGATTTTTGCAATCCAGATCTTCGGCGTTGGCGCCGAAGGCGATGAACATCGCGACGCCGACCGCCAGAAGATGCAAGCTCACCCGCATCGTTTCCTCCCTGGTCATTTAGAGCTTGCCCATGACGAGTTGGCGGAAGCCGTAGACTTCGCGTTTACCGGAAAGTGGGATGAGCGTTACCGAACGCGTCTGGCCGGGCTCGAAACGGACGGCCGTCCCGGCCGGGATATCGAGCCGCATACCGCGCGCCGTCTCCCGATCGAAGGCGAGGCCAGCATTCGTTTCCGCGAAATGATAGTGGCTGCCGACCTGCACCGGCCGATCGCCGGTGTTCGAGACATCGAGCGTTACCGTCGGCGCGCCGACGTTCAGCTCGATATCGCCGCTCGCGGCGATGATCTCTCCTGGAATCATGATCTTCTCCTCACACGGCCTTGATGGGCGCGCAGCCCTCGGCCTTCAGAACGCGCTTTGTCGACGCGGGGTATTTGGTAAGCTTGGCAGCCGGACGCACCGGCCGGCGTACGAGTTCGCCGCCGCAATTCGGGCAGACTCCGCCGAGGACGTCCGCGACACAATTGGCGCAGAATGTGCACTCGAATGTGCAGATCATCGCCTCGGAACTGTCAGGCGGCAGGTCCTTGTCGCAGCATTCACAATTGGGGCGCAGCTCCAGCATCATGACCTCAGCGGATCGGTTCGTGGACGGTCACAAGCTTGGTGCCGTCGGGAAAGGTTGCCTCGACCTGGACGTCATGGATCATCTCCGCGATACCATCCATGACCTGGTGACGGCCGATGACATGGGCGCCGGCTTCCATCAGTTCGGCGACCGGACGACCGTCCCGCGCGCCCTCGATCACGAAATCGGTAATCAGCGCGATCGCTTCGGGATGGTTAAGCTTGACGCCCCGCTCCAGCCGCCGCCGCGCTACCATCGCCGCCATGGAAATCAACAGCTTGTCTTTTTCTCTCGGTGTGAGGTTCATCGTGCATCCATCTGCTTGAACTAGAGATTCCAGACTTTCGGTACCGGCGCTCCGTTGCGCAAGGTCGAAATGATCGGGATCAGGATTTTTCTCAGGGCGAAACCATCGGGCGCCGAAAGGCGCACGACGAGCTTGCCGGCCCAGCTACTGGCACCGCCCATATGGCCTTCGAGCAACGGCCGGACTGCGCCAAGGTAGGCTTCGGCCCGCGGCCCGACATACAGCACCGTTGCAAACGCGACCTTGCCTGACAGCACGGCATCGGCACCGGCAAACATTGCAACATTTCCCTGCAGCGCCAGCTCCTCGGCGTGGCAGAGCCGACCTGCTTTGCGAATACGCCAGCGATCCCGGAAGAGCCCCGTCTCGACAGCCTCCCCCATCGCCTTGCGGCCAAGCAGGATGGCCTCGACGGCCAGGAATTCGGAATCGTCATCAAGATCGACGTTTAGTCTTCGAAACAGTGATGAGCGGTCAAAAAGAATGGTTTCCTGCGGCAGCCAATCCACCCTGGCGTTTGCGCCGACGGCAATACTAGTGTTGACCTCGGCCGTTCCCTCTGACGCCTTATAGATCTTCTCGCAGGCCTGTGTGGTGACATCGATCCGGGTGCCGGGGCCAGCCGCGACGCTCCAATTCATCCGGTCGCCACCGGTCAGGCCGCCCGCGGTATTGATGATGACGGCTTCCATCGAGGAATCGAACGTATTGGGAAGGCGGATCTTGGCCGCTCCCTCCTGATACAACTCTTGCAGGCGGGTCCGCCCGTCGAGCGTCTTCGCAGCCAGATGTCCGCGCCCCTCGGCCCTTTGCGGCCTTGTGGCCGCAGCAACGTTCATCATTCCATCCCCTTCGAGGCGTCGCCGGCTTGTCCCGATGTTTCTCCTGGCGCCGGCCAGCGATTGACGGCAAGCAATTCCCGTGCCGTGCCAAGTTGCAGTGCGATCTGGCGCTATGACGCCGGCACCTCTCCTCAACTGCCGACAAAAGCGGCATGTGCGCAATGGACCGGCATCCGAAGCCGTAAGATGAGATCTCCGATCGGTCACGCGAGACCTAATGATAAAGATTTGGAGGACGCTGCATTGATCCGCAGGGCGACAAAGCAGTGCATCGCCCTGATTGTCGAAATCTGCGCCGGCGTTTCCGAGAACGCCCTGTCCGATCCGTCCAAGGTTACGCTTGAGGACATGGTTCATCGTCAATCCCGGCATCTTTGTCTGGGAGGATGAAAGCGGTATTTGCGGCTTCTCAGCCGCGGACACACGCAACGGCTCCATCTGGGCACTGTTCGTGGATGAGCGGCACTGCAACCGTGGCATCGGACGCGCCCTGCTCGAGCGGGCCTGCACAACAGTGAAATCGGCCGGCTTCGACAGCATCTGGCTGCCGACGGATCCCGCAACGCCGCGCGCCTTTACCATCGCGCCGGGTGGCGCTTGATCGGCAACCGAGAGGGCGAATTGCACTTTGAACGAAGTCTTTAACCCTGAACCATCAGTCGGACCAAGACGCTAGGCAACGCGATCCGGCGGCTCTTTGCCTTCGAAGAAGGCGGTGATGTTCTCCACAACCTTCATTCCCATGGCAGTGCGGGTTTCCTCCGTTGCGCTTCCGAGATGTGGCAGCAGGACGACATTCTCCATGGCTCTCAGCGCCTCCGATACATGCGGCTCGGCTGCATAGACGTCGAGCCCGGCGCCGCGGATGACACCGTCCTTTAAGGCCGCGATCAACGCCGCTTCATCGACGACATCGCCGCGAGCCGTGTTGATGAGGAACGCGCCGGGCTTCATCGAGGCTAACCGGGCAGCATTCATCAGATGTCTGTTCTCCTCGCCGCCAGGGCAGTGCAAGGAAACGAAATCGGAGAGCGCCAATACATCCTCAACTGTCGGCAGTTGTCTTGCGCCGTAGCGCGCCGCTTCCGTCGGATCGACAGGCGACCGATTGAAGAAGACGACATCCATTCCGAAGCCGAAGTGGCAACGCTGCGCGAACGCCTTGCCGATGCGCCCGAAACCGATGATACCGACTGTCTTACCGGTGACCTTCGTCCCGATCATATGCGTCGGGCACCAGCCCTGCCACTCGCCAGCCCGGATCTGGCGCTCGCCTTCGCCACCCCTGCGAGCGACGGTGAGCAGCAGGAGCATGGCGATATCGGCCGTGCAGTCGGTCAGCACCCCGGGCGTGTTCGTCACCACGATCCCTCGCGCCTTCGCTGCACCTATGTCGATGTGATTGTAGCCTACCCCGAAATTCCCCAGGATGCGGGCACGCTGCGTCACACTATCAAAGACGGCAGCCGGCAGCCGGTCGGAGACCGTCGGCAGGACGGCGTCGTACGCGTCAAGCGCATCGCTCAGTGCCTCCCCACTCATGGCGATATCATCCGCATTCAGCGTCGTGTGAAAACGGTCCGAGAGGATCTTTTCTACCGCTGCAGGCCAGCGACGCGTGACGAGAATGCGTGGTTTGGACATGAGAACCGTTCCGATTGCCGTGATTGACTTCCTACCCAGTAGCGCAAAAAAACGCCGAGGGCCAAACGGAAGAAGCCCGGTCTTGCGACCGGGCTTCCAAAAATCCGCACAAGTCGGGGATGAACCCTTACTTGGCTTCCTGCGGGAAGTAGCTGTACTTGCCGTCCGGACCCTTCTTCCACTCGTACATGATGTAGCCGGGAAGCTTCGGGTCGCCCTTTTCGTCGAAAGACATATCGCCGAGAACGGTCGGGAACGGGCCCTTTGCCTTCATTGCCGCAGCAACGGCTTCAGCGTCGTTGGAACCGGCAGCCTTTGCGCCACCAGCGATCGACTGCAGTGCAGCGTAGGAGTAGAGCGTGTAAGCTTCCGGGTTGAAGCCAGCAGCCTTGAACTTCGCAACGAGGTCCTTGTTGGCCGGGTTCAGCGTCGGATCGGGGCCGAAGGTGTTCAGAGTACCGGCGACTGCGTCGCCAGCGATCGATGCCAGTTCGTTCGAAACGATACCATCACCTGAAACCAGCGTAGCCTTGAGGCCCTGGTCGGCAGCCTGACGGATGATCAGACCAGCCTCGGTGTGAAGGCCACCCCAGTAGATGATCGAGACGCCGGCTTCCTTCATCTTAGCGATGAGGGCCGAGAAGTCCTTGTCACCAACGTTGATGCCTTCGTAGACGACTTCGGTAACACCGGCAGCGTTCAGAGACTTCTTGGTTTCGTCAGCGAGACCCTGGCCGTAAGGCGTCTTGTCGTGAACGACGGCGATCTTGGCGTCCTTGAAGTGGTCAGCAAGATACTTGCCGGCGATTGCACCCTGCTGGTCGTCACGGCCGCAAGTACGGAACGTGTTCCAGAGACCGCGCTCGGTGAACTTCGGGTTCGTAGCGGCCGGAGTGATTTCGAGCATGCCGTTTTCAGCGTAGACTTCGGAAGCCGGGATCGAAACGCCCGAGTTGAAGTGGCCGATAACGAACTTGACGCCGTCAGCAGCGAACTTGTTCGCAACCGAGATGCCCTGCTTCGGGTCGGAGACGTCGTCGCCGAGTACGACCTTGATCTGCTCGCCGTTGATGCCGCCGGCAGCGTTGATGTCAGCGGCCGCCTGCTCTGCGCCCTTCTGGAGCTGAGCCCCGAACGCAGCGTTCGGGCCGGTCAGCGGACCAGCAACGCCAACGATGATGTCGGCCCATGCGTTGCCGCTGAAGGCGACCATCGCCGTCAGAGCTACAGCCGACAGGAGAGACTTTTTCATTCTATTACTCCCAATTTTTTAGCGGGTTCTGTTCCACCACCCAGCGCATTACCCACTTTACTGCGCCAGGAAACTTGTTCCACTCGAAGGGGCAATCTGTCCCTAGATTCAACCGGCTGTCAATGTTTTGCCTTCCAGGAGAAGGGGGACGTCTTTTCGTATAGCCAGTAGTAGTTGTTGACCATCTGGTTGGTCCGGCGATAGCGATAGCCGGCCGTCGAGAAGATCGAGAGAAGGACGAGGTCAATCACATAGTAAAAGAGGCTGAGGACCGGTCCATCAAACAGTGCGTGATGCAGAAACTGCATCGCAGCGGCGAGCAGAACCGTGTAGGCGATCACCAGCGGATAGTCGCTCCAGCTGTCCGCCGCAGCCTTGCCTGCTCGCCAAGCGGTCCAGAATCCGATCAGCACGACGAAAAGCCGAATGGCACTGCGAACGCCGGTATCGCCCTCAAAGAAAAGTCCCTGCATATCAAAGTCTCCCCTTCGTCATGCTCAATGCCGTCCGCCTTCGAGATAGGCGGCACGCACTTCCGGATTCGCCAGCAGTTCCGCGCCGGAACCGCTCATGGTCACTTTGCCGTTGACCATGACATAAGCACGGTCGGACAGGCGAAGTGCCGCGAAGGCGTTCTGCTCTACGAGGAAGACAGTGAGCCCCTCCTCCTTGTTCAACTTCTTGATCGCCTCGAAAATGCCCTTGACGATCAGCGGCGCGAGACCGAGCGACGGTTCGTCGAGAAGCAGCAGTTTCGGACGCGCCATCAGCGCGCGACCGATCGACAGCATCTGCTGCTCGCCGCCAGACAGCGTGCCGCCGCGCTGGGTCTGGCGTTCCTTCAACCGCGGGAACATCGTAAAGACCTTTTCGACGTCCTCGTTGAAGTACTTCAGGTTATCCAGGCCGGCACCCATCTGGAGGTTTTCCATGACGGTCATGCGCGGGAATATCCGACGTCCTTCGGGCGACTGCGCGATGCGAAGCCGGGCGATCTCGTGCGTCGGCATACGCGTGATGTCGCGACCGTCGAAAACCACCGAACCGTTGCGCGCCTGCGGGCTGCCGCAAATTGTCATCATCAACGTCGACTTGCCGGCACCGTTGGCGCCGATCAAGCTGACGATCTCGCCGCGATGGACTTCGACATCGATTCCGGCCAGAGCCCGAATGTTGCCGTAATAGGTCTCGACGCCCTGGACTTTGAGAAGTGGCTGACCAGTCATCAGTGCGAGCCTCCTTCGAGGTTCTCTACGGCTGCAATCACTTCTTCCACTTCCTCGTCTTCGACGCCGAGATAGGCTGCGATAACCTTCGGGTCATTCTTCACCTCATCAGGCGTGCCGTCGGAGATCTTCTGGCCATATTCCAGAACGACGACATGGTCGGAAATTTCCATAACCACCGACATATCGTGTTCGATCAGAAGAATCGACGTGCCGCTGTCAGTACGAATGCTGCGCAGCAGCGCATTCAGCGCAGCCGACTCTCTTGGATTGAGTCCAGCGGCAGGCTCATCCAGGCACAGAAGCTCCGGTTCCGTGCACATGGCGCGCGCGATCTCAAGCCGGCGCTGTGCGCCGTAGGGCAGATCACCAGCCGGGTCATCGGCGCGATCCATAAGATCGGCCTTTTCAAGCCAGTGGCGCGCCAGTTCGATGGCATTCTTCGCCTCGGCCCGATACGGTCCGATGCCCACCAGCCCCATCACCGTGTAGCCGGACGCCTTCATCAGCTTGTTGTGCTGGGCGACGAGCAGGTTTTCGAGAACGGTCAGGCCGGAAAACAGCCGGATGTTCTGGAAGGTACGGGCAACCCTGGCCTCTTTGGTGATCCGGAAGTCCGGAAGGCGTTCAAGCAGGAACTCCTTGCCGCTCTTCTGCTTCAGCGTGATCATCCCCATCGTCGGCTTGTAGAAGCCGGTGATGCAGTTGAAGACCGTCGTCTTGCCGGCGCCGTTCGGGCCGATGAGCGCGGTAATGTCGCCGCGCTTGGCTTCGAACGAAAAGTCGTTGATCGCCATCAGGCCGCCGAACTTCATCGACAGGTGCTCGACCTTGAGCAAAGTATCGCTGGTCATGTTTGTTTCCTGAGGGCTCATCAACCGTGGCCCTCCTTGGTAAAGCTGCCGGAAACTGCCTTGCGCTCCTTGAGGAAGGCCGTCGGTTCACGCGATCCCACGAAGCCACGCGGCTTGATCAACATCACAACGACCATCGCCAGACCGAACAACAGCATGCGGTAGAGCTCTGGCGTGAAGTCCGGTCCGAAAATCATCTTCAGGAAGGACATCTCACGCAGCAATTCCGTACCGCCAACCATGACGATCGCAGCAATCGCGATGCCCGTCAGCGACCCCATGCCGCCGAGAACGACGATGGCCAGAATAACCGCCGATTCCAGGAACACGAACGATTCCGGGGAAACAAAGCCCTGGCGAGCAGCAAAGAACGAGCCGGCGAAACCACCGAACATCGCACCCGTCGCAAAGGCCGTGAGTTTAGTTGTCACGGTATTGATCCCAAGCGAGCGGCAGGCAATTTCGTCTTCGCGCATGGCCTCCCACGCACGGCCGATTGGCATCCGGCGCAGGCGGATCGTCACATAGGCGGTCAGCATGCAAAGCGCCAAAATCAGGTAGAAAAGGAAGATCTTGTAGTAGGCCGATGAAATTGGCAGGTGGAAGAGCTTCGCAAAACCGCCGGCACTTGCATCGAACGGAATGCCGAAAAGCGTCGCCTTCGGAATGCCCGAGATCCCAAACGTCCCCTTGGTGAGATCCGTCCAGTTGATGATCACCAGGCGAATGATTTCACCGAAAGCCAGCGTTACGATCGCGAGATAGTCACCGCGCAGTCGCAGAACCGGGAAGCCCAGAATGACACCCCACAGTGCAGCCAGAATACCGGACAAAGGCAGCAGCACCCAGAACGAGAGGCCGAAATAGCTGGATAGAAGCGCGTAAGAATACGCCCCGATCGCGTAGAAGGCGACGTAACCGAGATCGAGCAGGCCGGCGAGACCGACGACGATGTTCAATCCCCAGGCCAGCATCACGTAGATCAGGATCTGGATGCCAAAGTTGTCCACCCACTTCAGCGAGCCCTGTGGACCGGCAACGGCATAGATAAACACCGGATAGAGCAGCAGCGCGATGAGCGCGATCTTCAAGAAGTGCGTGTGAAAAAAGCCCTTCTCGGTCGAGATATCAAGCTCGCCGCTACGAGCCTTCGCCAACTTGCGCGCATCGAGATGTGGCCTCAAGAAGACCACCGTCAAGAAACGACCGACGGCAGCAATTGCCACGAAGATGGCCAGGAGGCCCCAGCGCTGAACGATGATGAGTTCGTTGCTGATGTTCTGGTCGGTCTTCAGGCCGACGTAGAGCACGAACATGCCGAACGAGATGAGAGCCGCGAACAGAGCTTCTTTAATACCCTTCTGAACAAGTCCGGCGTTTGCGGACTTGTCAGCGGAACGTACAGCATTTTCCATGACGTTATACCTTCTCGACTTCCGGCCGGCCCAGGATACCTGTCGGCTTGAAGATCAGCACGAAAGCGAGGATGGCGAATGTCGCCACATCCTTGTACGCGATGGTGAAGTAAGCCGACCACAGCGACTCGATGAGACCGATCATCAGCCCGCCGAGAACAGCACCCGGCAAGGAGCCGATGCCGCCAAGAACAGCCGCGGTGAACGCCTTCACACCCGGTACGAAGCCGTCGTTGAAGTTCACGACACCATAATACATCAGATACATCGTACCTGCGACGGCAGCGAGCGCCGCACCCATGATGAAGGTAACGGAAATCGTCTGATCGACATTGACGCCCAGCAGCGCTGCCATCTTGCGGTCCTGCTCGGTTGCGCGTTGGGCGCGCCCGAGGGACGTGTGATTGACGAGATACCAGAACACCGTCAGCAGCACGACCGTGATGAGGATGATTACGATCTGCTTCAGCGAAATCGAAATGCCCGCAACGTTGTAAACGGTGCTGACAAGCGGCGGGATCGGCTTGTTGCGCGGACCTTGCGTCACCTGAATGAAGTTCGACAGCGTGATCGACATGCCGATCGCGGTGATCAGAGGCGCGAGGCGGAAAGATCCACGCAGCGGACGATACGCAACGCGCTCGATCGTCCAGTTCCACAAGCTCGTCATCAGCATCGCAATGAGCAGCATTACCAACAGCAGAACCGCTACCGGAAGGCCCGCGAACATGGATGTGAGAACGAGAAAGACAATAAGGCCGGCAAAGCCGCCGAGCATGAAGATATCGCCGTGGGCGAAGTTGATCATGCCGATAATGCCGTAAACCATCGTATAGCCAATAGCCACAAGGCCATAGATGGATCCAAGAGTCAGCCCATTAACGAGCTGCTGGACAAAATATTCCATATGTCATTTCCCCTGGATGCAAGCCAATTCAGCCAGCATCTCTTGTTATTAGGACCTTAAATGAGCCCTTGATTAAGGATTTCATACCGCTTTCAAACCAAAAGGGAAGTGCAAAATCGCAAAGCCCCAAAGTTCTTTGCCGTTTTGGTGAAAATGACTTTTTTGCGGTCAGGAATTCGCTTTTTTTAGCATGCTAAGCCTAAGAAAGCGCTTTTTGACTTTTAACGGCGCAAGCAACCGAAATTTTTCGCTCGGCGCCAGGCGATGCAGCATATGAAGACGACCGCAGAGATTCTTTTCCGGGAGTGCTGCGCGCATTCGATACATGATTGCACGCATTCGACGGCAACCCGTTGCCCTGATACGATTCACATCGTCGAGGGAATTCCCTATATAAGAAAAGGCGCTCGAGGTGAGCGCAGTGCGGAAGATCCGGAAGGCGAGCAATGCTCGAAACATTTGAGCGCGCCGCTCTCGAAGCGGGCAAGGCAATTATGCAGGTCTATCTGGAGGGGTGCCCGTCCGCCAGGAAAGCAGACAACAGCCCGGTCACCATCGCCGACGAGCGCGCCGAGCGCATCATCATTGCACAGCTTGAAGCAGCCTTCCCCGATACCCCGATCATTGCGGAAGAGTCGGTGGCCGCCGGCAACGTTCCCGCGATCGGCGCGTCTTTCTTCCTTGTGGATCCGCTCGACGGCACTCGGGAATTCATCGACAAGCGTCGCGAGTTCACGGTGAACATCGCCTACATCAGAGACGGGCGGCCCCTCGCCGGGATCGTCTATGCCCCTGCCCTCGGCATCGCGTTTTCTGCAGAGAACGACAAGGCCGAGAAGCTTCTTGTCAACGAGCATTTTCAAGTGATCCGGCGAACCGCCATCCGTGTGCGGCCGCAACCGGCCGACCGGACGGCTTTGGCGAGCCGATCGCACAACAGCCCTGAGACGGATGTCTTTCTGAGCGCGAATGCGATCTCCCGCTGTACCAACATCGGTTCATCGCTAAAGTTCTGCATGCTGGCTGAAGGGCTGGCCGACGTCTATCCGCGCTTCACGCGCACGATGGAGTGGGATACGGCCGCCGGCGACGCCGTGCTGCGCGCCGCAGGCGGCTCGACCGTAACGCTGGACGGACTGCCGCTCACCTATGGCAAGACGTCACAGCCGCATGACAGCGACTTCGCCAACCCGAATTTCATCTCCTGGGGCGGCGCGCGATCCGCGCTCGCGCGGGTATAACCTTTTCGAAAAGACACGGAAAATCAGCGAAGCACGGCTTCCACCGTCCACGCCCCATTAGCGGCACCTAGGATTTTCGGCGAAATGAAGCCGCGCCGGGCGAAGTTCCGGCCAATCCGGGAGCCGCAAAACCGTGTCTGACCAGACCAACAATCTCGCCCTGCCCTATATCCTGCCATCCCAGGCACAAAAGCACGTTACCCACAACGAAGCGCTGCAGCGTCTCGATGCCATTGTCCAGCTGAGCGTCACCGGAGAATCCTCCCTTCCTCCACCCGACGTCTCTGAAGGACAATGCTATCTGGTCTCTGAAGGCGCCGGCGGTGCTTGGTCCGGCCGGGACGGAATGCTGGCACTCCGCCAGGACGCCGCCTGGATCTATATCGAGCCGAGGACGGGCTGGCGCGCCTTCTTCATGGCGCAGGGCCAACTCCGCGCATTGAGCACCGACGGGTGGCATGCGATAGCGCTGGATAACGATAATTCTCTACCGATGGTCGGCATCAATACCTCGCCGGATGCCTTCAACCGCCTCTCGGTGGCGTCCGACGCAAGCCTCTTCAGTCACTCGGGCCACGGGCACCAATTGAAGATCAACAAGTTTGCCGCCGGCGAGACAGGAACGCTGCTCTTCCAGACAGCATGGTCCGGCCGGGCGGAACTAGGCCTCGCCGGCAACGACGATTTCTCGATCAAGATCAGCGGCAACGGCAGCGATTGGCTGACGGCTCTGACAATTTCGCCGCGAGGGATTGTAAGAACGCCAGCCAAACCCGCCGCTCGTGTCTCCTTGGCGGCGGGAGCATCCACGCCGGCATCCGGCAGCCGAACTGGCTTCAACGAATTCCATCTGCTGCAAGGCGGCTTCTCTCTTGGCCCGGTCATTTCACCCGGCATTGGCAACCGCCTGCTCATCCCCGAGACCGGCCTATATCTCCTGCTGCTCACAGCAAGCACGCTGTCTTCGTCCGGACATGAGGCCGTCCTCGAGGCAAATGGCACGGTGGCGCTTGCGGCCGCTGTCGGTCCTGCTTCGACCGGCGCGGCACGTCATACTGCCTGCACTTTAGCATCGCTGAATGAGGGAGACTCGCTGGCGCTGCTGCACCACGGCAGCGCGCAGTATGAGTTAGGATCTGCGAAAACCGAGCTTTCGGTCGTGATGCTTTAGATCAAAGCGACAACCGTCTAGAGCAACCTGTAGCGAAACGCGCGGGCGATGGCCTGCATGCGATTGACGGAATTGAGCTTCCGCATCGCGCTCTTCAAGTAACCAACCACCGTATGCGCGGAGAGATCAAGGATAATCGCGATCTCTTCGCTGCTCTTTCCAGCGGCCGACCAACGCAAGCATTCGATTTCGCGACTGCTGAGGCTTTCCGCGGGCTGCTCTACAGGGTTCTGATGGCCGAGTTGCTGCAAGAGTTCCATCGCGCGGAAGACCAGCCTCATCGCCTCATCGCGAGCAGGTGACTCGCGCTCACCCGAAAATGCGAACACATAGTGGCGCAGGTGCACATCATGCAGCGCAAAGGCAAATGTATTTTTCAGGCCATATCTTTTGAAGACGGCCGTCTGGAGCTGGCCGCCCTGGTTGGTCGCCGCACTCTCGAAGGCCGCAATGTCATGGAAGACCGGCATCGTCGTCGTCTTCAAAGCTGCAAGAAGCTTGCAGCAGTAGAAGAAATCAACCTCTTCGTAGATATCAAGTAGCTCTTGCGGCCAGTTGCTTGCCAGATGGTTGCTGAGGAAGCCACTGCGGTCGCCGCGTGGAAACTCCGCCAGCAAGTAGTGGTTGAAGTGCGCCTCACTCGCCATCTCGGCCATGCCATCGGTGAATCGTTGTACAGACATGTTCTGCCCAGACGCGATCCGCGAAAAAACAGCATGCTCCGCGCCATCGCGACTGGCGCGCTCTTGTTTCTTCATTGTCTTATCCCCGGCTCGCTCCGACCCCACCTGCTGCGTTTGTCGACCCATAAAAGGCCGCGCGGCACCGAGCGAAAAGCAAAGGGCGTCGTATCAAAAGGACACGAAGCAAACAGCTTTAGTCATTCCGGGCGCCACAAGACGAACGGAGACGGGATCTTGCGCTCACATATGTTGCGCCGCTTATAAATTGGCGAATATCAATTGCCCATCAACCATTACGCATGGCTCCTATGCGCCAGTTACAAATTAACGTTGCGGAAGGCAGCGAAAGTGCAAATCGCTTCTTGGGAGGCGAACGCCTAAATTTCTTATCAAAGTGTTACGATGCGCTTAGGCAATTCTTAAATGTGACAAGCTAGAGTGACTGCCGTGGTCTTGAGTTGTGTAGAGAGTCCAATGACCGAAATGATACGTCCCCGAGTAAAATATGTCATCGGCCCCGATGGCAGCCCGCTGACGATTGCTGATCTGCCGCCGCCGAATACACGGCGCTGGGTGATCCGCCGCAAAGCTGAGGTTGTAGCGGCGGTTCGCGGTGGCCTGCTGAGCTTGGAAGAAGCCTGCGAGCGTTACACGCTAACTGTTGAAGAGTTCCTCTCCTGGCAGTCTTCGATCAACAGCCATGGTCTTGCCGGTTTGCGCACGACCCGCATCCAGCAATATCGCCACTGACCAGCCCTTTTGGGCAACGAATTTTACAAGTCGGGCCGCTTGCATGTCCTGAGGGGGATATACAGACGGCCCGAATTCGCGACGCAGCGAACTTGCTTCGTCTCGCCATCACCGACAAGCTTCACCGCGAATTCCCGCTTCATGGACCACTCAGCTGGAAACTCGATCGGTGACGCTGGAACCGCTGCCGGCCCATACCGGCAGCCCTCTCCCCCACCTCATCGAACACTGCGTTCTCGTCTGCCGTCTTGGCGTACGTAAGATGACATGCCACTTTCCCGAAGAGCACACTGTTGATGAGGAATGGCAATGAACATCAAGAACGAAGTAACGACTTCCGGCGGTCGCTACGTTGCAGAGCTAGAGGGCCATCAGGCCGAGATGACCTACTCCCGCACGTCGCCTAAGCTCGTCATCATCGACCACACCGGTGTACCCGATGCACTGCGCGGCAAGAGCGTTGGCCAGGCACTGGCTCTGCACGCCGTCGAGGAAGCGCGCAAGGGCGGATGGAAGATCTTCCCGCTCTGCCCGTTCTTCAAAGCCCAATCCCAACGCCACGCGGAATGGGCAGACGTCATCAACAGCTGATATCGCAACGCCAAAAGCCATGTATGACGGACGCGGCAGCCCATCATGCATGGCTTTTTCGAGGCGATGTCGAGGCGCCTAGCGGCGCCCGAACCCTGCCTTAGGCTCTTGCCCGGACCGCGCTGTCGCGCTCTTCCAGCGCGGCTGCACGTGCGTACTCCGCCTGCATCTCTTCGAGCGCCTGTTCCAGCGACTCTTCCTGCATCTTCAGCTCCTTGATCGAAACCTGAAGATTGTCCGCCCGCTGGCGCGCTGCCTTTGCGAAAGTCGGATAGGCGAAGTGATTCGGATCGGAAATGCCGGATTTCTTTTCTTCAACGAGGATCTGGCTCTCCAAATCCTTCGTCATCCGTTCAAATTCGGACATCATCATCTGCAATTGCTGCAGTTGGCGACGTTTTTCGTTCACCTGAAACTCCTTCAGGCGAGTTAGGCTCTCACGCGACTTCATACGCATTACTCCAGTGATGCGAGACCCCTGCTCCACTCAAAACCGCCCCTGCGAGCCGCTTTGAAACGGCCTGCCCAAAAAATTTCCGTCGGTATTAACAAAAACCTACCGCTGGTAACCTTTCGTTTACGGGCATCGTTAATGATAGTGCCGATGATTTAAGGGTCGGTAAACACAACTACGCGATTTCCGATACCGCTTCATTGGTGAGTCGAATGAATCGCTTACCGGCCGTTCTTAATGTAAAAATTAAGAAGTTGGCTTTGCGGATTCTCGTTGGAAAACAGCGAAATGGACAAAATATTTAATAAATTGATTACCTCTTGCCAGAGTGAATCAGAATTTGTTAACCATTTCGTGGCAGCTTCCAAATCACGCAGTGACATATTCGGTATCGTGTAGGGGGCCAGACCACCTTTCGGCGGCGGTAAAGGGGATAAGAATGCGGGTACTACTCATCGAAGATGACAGCGCGACAGCGCAGAGCATCGAATTGATGCTCAAATCAGAAAGTTTTAACGTCTACACCACCGATCTCGGTGAAGAAGGCGTGGATCTCGGGAAGTTGTATGATTACGACATCATCCTTCTCGATTTGAACCTTCCCGACATGTCCGGATATGAAGTGCTCCGCACTCTCCGTCTGTCCAAGGTCAAGACACCGATCCTGATTCTGTCAGGCATGGCCGGTATCGAAGACAAGGTTCGCGGCCTCGGCTTCGGCGCCGATGACTACATGACCAAGCCGTTCCACAAGGACGAGCTGGTCGCCCGCATCCATGCGATCGTGCGCCGCTCGAAGGGCCATGCCCAGTCGGTCATCATGACCGGTGAACTGATCGTCAACCTCGACGCCAAGACCGTCGAAGTCGGTGGCCAGCGCGTTCACCTGACCGGCAAGGAATACCAGATGCTGGAGCTGCTCTCGCTCCGCAAGGGCACCACCCTTACCAAGGAAATGTTCCTGAACCACCTCTACGGCGGCATGGACGAACCGGAACTGAAGATCATCGACGTCTTCATTTGCAAGTTGCGCAAGAAGCTGGCCAACGCCGCTGGCGGCGCGAACTACATCGAAACCGTCTGGGGTCGCGGCTATGTTCTGCGCGAGCCGGATGGCGCTGAGTACGCCGAGACCGCCTGAGTTTTCATCCCCTTTGCCAAATAGAAAAAGTCCCGTCCTTGTGGCGGGATTTTTTTCGTTTCCGGCATAAAAAAGCCGCCCAGGGCGGCCTTGATTGGTGAAAGTAGGTTCGCAATTATGCGGCGATAGCGCGATTGCCGAAAACGGCAGTCAAAATCTTGCGGTCGAACGGCTTGAGCAGAAAATCCGTCGCCCCTGCCCGTTTCCCCATCATCAGCTTCTTGAGATCGGCTTCGACCACGCAGTAGTAGATCTTGACCTCCCTGCCGCCTTCCATACCGCGGATGGTGGAGATCAGTTCAAGCGCGCCGTCCATTCCGGAATCGACAATCAGGTAGTCCGGAAGTTCGACCTGGCAATTGGAAAGAGCTTCATAGACATTCGAGGCTTCGCTGACCAGGAAATCCAGCTCAGACAGGATACGTTTCCCGACCTTGCGAACAACGTCCGACGAGTCGGCGATCATAAACCTCTGCATGGCTGCTCCTTGCCCCAGCTTCTGTCCCGGCTGGCGAATTACTAGCCAAGGATAAAAACATTAGGCTAAGGATTTATTACCTCGCGTGCTGAATCGCCGCCGAGGCTTGTATCAAGCCGCGATAACGTCAGCGGTGAAGGTCAGTTCTTCGCTGGTCGCACCATGGCCCAGCGTCATGCCGCATTCATCGGCAAGCAGCACCGTATAGTACGGCTGAATCGTATGGGCATCGATTGCCTCCTCGACTTCCCCGGTCGAAATTTCCACGAACTTCGGCGGCAGGCGCATCAACTTGCCCTTTGCGACAATCTTGAATTTTGCGTCCAGCTCCGGGTTTTCCAGTGTGACTTCAATGGTGCCGCCACGCGGAATGGACGAATAGGCCACGAGAAACAGATTGAGCAGCAGCTTGACGCGGTTTTTGGCGATGATCGCACGCGGGCCGCTCCAAGTAACCTCGGTCTTCTTCTCGGCAGCCGCAAAATCCTTCGCCGCGCGTTCGGCTTCACCGGTATCGATCGAGGCGCCGACCGAGCCTGAGGCGCCGAAGGCAAGCCGGGCGAACTTCAGACGCACAGACGCGTTGAGCGCGCTTGTCCTGATAAGATCCATCGCATCGGCGTCGGCGCCGCCCTCGTCCAGAAGCTCCAGACCATTGTTGATTGCGCCGACCGGCGAAATGACATCATGGCAGACGCGGCTGCACAGAAGCGCGGCCAGGTCGGGACCGGTCAGGGTGAGGTTTGGATTCTTCGACATCATCGTCTCCAGGGGCGGCAGGGTCATTCCGCCGTCTATGTTGCGTCATTAAAATTGCGCGAAGTTTGCGGCCGTACTCGGCGCCATAATGACACCATATTTGGTAAACCGATTGTTAAGACCATACGCGCAAAATGAATCAAACGCCGGAAACGGCTCATCGTACCGACCATGATGAACGGATGACACCCATGCGCGCCCATTTCCTCGGAAGACTCCCGGTCCTCTGCCGGCTTCTCGTTGCGCTGATATTCTCGCCCCTCGTGCTGATCCCCATGCAGGCGGCGGCGCAGCAGGCCAACAATGGCCAGTACACGATGCAGGAGATCGTTGACGCCGGACACTCGTTTTTCGGCTCAACCAGCGGCGGGCTCGCAAAGGTGGTGGAAACGGCCTTTCAGAAATACGGCCTTCCGAACGGCTACATCCTCGGCCAGGAAGGCTCCGGTGCCTTCATCGCCGGGCTTACCTATGGCGAAGGTCAGCTGAACACCAAGAATGCCGGCGAGCATCCGCTCTACTGGCAAGGCCCGTCGCTCGGCATCGACTATGGTGGCCAGGGCACACGCGTCATGATGCTGGTCTATGACCTGCCCTCGACTGACGCCATCTACGCCCGTTTCGGTGGCGTCAGCGGCCAAGCGTTCGTCATTGCCGGCTTCGGCATGACGCTTCTCAAAAATGAAAACGTCCTGGTGGTGCCGATCCGCACCGGTGTCGGCGCTCGCCTTGGACTGAATGTCGGATACCTCAAGGTCACGCCGAATCCGACCTGGAACCCCTTCTGATTTTTAGCGGGCACTGTCGAACTCTCGCTCGCCGTTACCTTTCCGCCACTTGCTCTACGCGTCAGGTCCGCTTAATCATTGGTCCTGACGCAAATCAACTTTTGGAAGCCGTGGCAACTCCGTGATCGAATATGCTCTCTTGTTCGGACTGGGCTTCCTGACGGCAGCGTTCCTCGTTTTCCTGGTGTCGCCCGCTGTCCACCGCCGCATCGTCTGGTATACCGAAAATCGGATGCGCGCGACCATGCCGCTCAGCCCGCAGGAGGTGCGGGCGCAGAAGGATATGGTACGAGCCTTCTATGCCGCGGAAAACGCCAAGACGACGCAACAGCTGGTGCGCGAGCGCGAGAAGTCGCTGGCGCTGCAGTTGAAACACGATTCACTGGCGCTCGACGCCGGACGATTTGCGGCTGAAATCGGCGGATTGCAGGCGCAGATCAGCGACATGAGTGTCGAGGCAGCGGAACAGCGCTCGCATCTGCGCAAGGACGAAAACTACATCAGCCAGCTGAAGACGAGCCTCCACATCGCGGAGCAGGCAAGTGCGGCCAAGGAAGGCGAACTCGAAGCGCTTCGCACGCGCCTCAACAGACTTGCGGAACAGAGCGACAATCTAAAGATCGATTTGGCGGCGCGCGAGACCGAAATCGAAAGCATGAGCTTCAAGGCGAATGCGGTCCGCATCGAGCGCGACACGCTTCGCCAGGACGTGAGCTTGCTGCAGAAGCGCGCAAAGGATGCGGAGCAGACCCTCGCCCAGCACGAGCACGCGGTCATCAGGCTCGAAGATCAGGCAGACCGCGATGCGGCGTCGGTGGCCGACAAGGATACGCTTCTCGGACGCCGTCAGCAGGAAATTGCGAAGCTGAAAGAACAGATCAAGGCGGCGAACGCCGAACTGCGCAAGGCAAACCGGGCACTGCGCAATGCCGGTCTTCAACCCGTAGCCGCAGATGCGGTTTCAGAGGAGCGGGCAACCGAGGAAACGATGGCAACCGAACTCGATACCGCAGCGATCGCGGCACGCCTGAGCGAAGAAGTGCGCAAGCGCAGCGCCGCCGTTTCAGAACAGTTGAAAGCAAAGTCGGACACGCATCAGGATGAAGCCGCACGCGAAGAGATCGCCGACATAGCGGCAAGAATGGTCGCGTTGACAGCGATCAATGAAGGCCCCACGTCGCCGATCCGAGACCTTCTGCCGGATGCCGCAGACCATCAGGATGGTGAGCGCATCAACCTTGCGCAGCGCGCAGCGACGATCCTGTCGGAACCAGGCTGAGGTCAGATCCGCTTCACCGCTGACGCCATGGCGAAAAGAGCGATGCCAGTGGCCGTCGCCACATTGAGGCTGTCCAATCCCTCCGATTGCGGAATGCGCGCGCTGTTGAAGCGCTCAAGGACAACAGGCGGCAATCCCTCGCCTTCCGTGCCTACGACCAACGCCATCCTGCCGGCTGGCGGTATCGCCCGGATGTCGGTCTCGCCGCGCGGCGAGAGTGTCCAGATGGCGAAGCCGTTCGCGGCAAGCCGCGTCAGTATATCAAGTCCAGTGCCCTTCCGCTGGTAAGGCACACTGAGGACGGAGCCGACGGAGACGCGCAATGCCTTGCGATACAGCGGATCGCAGGACGTTTCATCGAGGAAGATGGCATCGGCCTTGAAGGCGGCCGCGTTGCGGAACATGGATCCGGCATTGTCATGATTGGAAATGCCGCAACCGACAAGGACCAGCGAACGCTCAGACAATCGGTCGACGAGATCGACTTCCGCTACCTCGCGCCTGCCGAGGGCCAATACGCCGCGATGGAGATGAAATCCGACGATCCGGTCCAGAACTTCGGCCTCGGCAACATAGACGGGCACCTCGATCGGCAGCCGCTCCAGAATGGGAGCGACGCCATCGACGCGGCTCCTGAGCAACAGCACCTTTTCGGTTGTAAAGCTGCCGCTGTGGCTGGCTTCCGCCAACATGCGAAGCACGACCGTACCCTCCGCAATGAAGCGGTTCTGCCGACCGGTCAGATCCCGTTCGCGGATATCGCGGAACTCAGCGATGCGAGGATCGTCCGCGCTCTCGATCGCAACGAGCCGAGAAGCCATCGCCCTAGCCGCCGTTGATGGTCACATCGGCGACAATGCGTCCTGCCTTGATATCGAACACGAGCGACTTCATGATCCCGTCGGCCGTGGCCCCAAAGAACATGATCTGCCCTCCCGAGAACGACGACGACTGAATGATGAAGCCCGGCGGCAACACGGCCGTCACGGATATAGGCGCATCCGACGGTACGCCGGCCGATGTCACGGCTGTTGGTTCGCTCGCGGGAGTCCGCATCGTCTTGTAGACAATGGCGCCGAAGACCGCCATAAGGCTCACGAACATGATGATGCCTGAAACAATCTGCAGGCGGATCATCTTGCGCCGGACACGTTCCATCACCGGATCAAGGGGCTTTTCGTCCTGATCACCTTCTGGCTGGATATTCGTCATATGTGGCGTTCCGTTCTATAAATCATTCGGAGAAGAAGCGTCTTGAGCGACCCCTTTAAACAAGCATCCGGCATTAGAAAAGTCCTCACGGCCGACGAGAGTGCCGAAGGCCGTCTCGATGCCTGGATGACGGCGCAGCTCGGCGAAGAGTTTTCGCGCAGTCGCGTGAAGGTGCTGATCAAGGAAGGCCAGGTCTCGGCGGGCGGCAAGGTCGTCGCCGATCCGCAGAAAAAAGTGCGTCCAGGCGATGTCTTCGAGATAGTCCTACCGGAACCGCAAGACCCGACGCCCCAGGGCGAAAACATCCCGCTCGATATTCTGTTCGAAGATGACGATGTCATCGTCATCTCCAAGCCTGCGGGCCTCGTCGTCCATCCAGCGGCAGGGAACTGGACCGGTACGCTCGTCAATGCGCTGATCTACCATTGTGGCGACAGTCTTTCCGGTATCGGCGGCGTCCGTCGTCCGGGAATCGTTCACCGCCTGGACAAAGACACTACAGGTGTAATGGTCGTCGCCAAGAACGACATCTCTCATCGCCACCTGTCGCTGCAGTTTGCCGACCACGGGCGCACCATGCCGTTGGAGCGCGCCTATCAGGCAATCGTCTGGGGGCGTCCTCGCGCGCTGACGGGGACGATCAATGCCCCGCTCGGGCGCTCCGTCGGTGACCGTACGCGTCGTGCCGTCAAACGGCCCGAGACGCAGGATGCCGACGAGGCGATCACACATTATGAGGTGCTCGAGCGCTTTCATGAGAATCCCGACGCGACTTCGCTCGCCTCACTCATCGAGTGTCATCTCGAAACCGGCCGCACGCATCAAATCCGCGTGCACATGGCACATATCGGCCACCCGCTGCTCGGTGACACGGTCTACGGCGCAGGTTTCAAGACAAAGGCAAATCTCCTTCCGGATGCTGCCAGGAAGACTGTGAATGCCTTTGGCAGGCAGGCCCTCCATGCCTATATGCTGCAATTCGAGCACCCCCGCACCAACGAGGTGATGCACTTTGAAGTGCCTCTGCCTGAGGACATGGAAGAGTTGGCAAGCGCCCTGCGGGGCAAGGCGGAGTAACGCCTTCGTGAAACGGTGTGCGGCCTTGAACCCCTGTTCCGCCATACTTATCTGTACATTGACTTAGTGCGGGCTCCGATAAAGCCGCACGTCCCCGGTTCGCCTTTTTAACGCAGGGGCGCGTTCCATCGGGAACCGGAATTCAGATAGGAGGGTGCTTTTATGGCCCGAAATAACTTGCCGTCCATTACCGCCGGCGAAGCCGGTCTCAATCGCTATCTCGACGAGATCCGCAAGTTCCCGATGTTGGAACCGCAGCAGGAATATATGCTTGCGAAGCGCTATGCGGAACATGGCGATCGCGAAGCCGCTCACAAACTCGTCACCAGTCACCTGCGCCTAGTTGCGAAGATCGCGATGGGATACCGCGGCTATGGTCTGCCGATTGGCGAAGTCGTATCCGAAGGGAACGTCGGCCTGATGCAGGCTGTCAAGAAGTTCGATCCGGAACGCGGCTTCCGTCTTGCCACCTATGCCATGTGGTGGATCAAGGCGTCGATCCAGGAGTACATCCTGCGTTCGTGGTCTCTGGTGAAAATGGGCACGACCGCCAATCAGAAGCGACTGTTCTTCAACTTGCGTCGTCTCAAGGGCCGCATTCAGGCCATTGACGACGGCGACTTGAAGCCGGAACACGTCGCTGAGATTGCCACGAAGCTGAACGTCTCCGAGGAGGAGGTCGTTTCGATGAACCGTCGCCTGTCGGGCGACGCGTCGCTGAACGCACCGATCAAGGCCTCGGAAGGCGAATCCGGGCAATGGCAGGATTGGCTCGTCGACGACCACGATAGCCAAGAGGCGGTTCTGATCGAGCAGGACGAACTCGACACGCGTCGCCGTATGCTGGCGAAGGCGATGAGCGTTCTGAACGATCGCGAACGCCGTATCTTCGAGGCGCGTCGTCTCGCTGAAGATCCGGTAACGCTGGAGGACCTCTCGTCAGAGTTCGACATCAGCCGCGAGCGCGTTCGTCAGATCGAAGTCCGCGCCTTCGAAAAAGTCCAGGATGCCGTGCGCAAGGAAGCTCTGGAGCGCGCCAAGGCCGTTCGGGTCGTGGAAGCGACAGCCTAAGCGCAAGTTTCCTCAAATGAAAAAGGGCGGGACCGTTTGGTCTCGCCCTTTTTTATTTACTCCAACCAGTGATTATTGGCTGGTCGATACGTCGCCAAATGCGGCCCATTCCTTGATCGCGGCGTTGAACGCCTCCGCGCCCGTCGAGCCCTTCTGCATCGTCAGAAGGGCACGGCGGCCGTTGCGATAGGTGATCGGGATATCGATCCAGTCGCGGCTTCCGAGGAGATCGAGGTTCGCCTTGCGCGCATCCGGATAGTCATTCAGCGCGATCATATGGAAATCGTCCGTGATCTTTGCGGGAACGGCAATCAACGCGTCGCCGCGATCCTGCTCGGTCCGCTTCATCGAAATGCGCTGAACGCTCTCGATGGCGCCGCCTTCGAAGTTTGGCGGCAACGAGAAGACGACTTCGACGATGTGGCTTGCAGGCAGCGACGGATCCGAATTGCGTTTGAAGGTGAGCTGCGCCGACAGGTTGCGTTCCGGAACGGTCACGGTCGCCTGCACGGATGCTTCCTGCCTGCCGTCCGAGCCTGCCTCGTGCTGGAGGCTCCAAACCACCGACCCCTGGATAGCGGTCGGCGAACTCTGCCCGATACGCTCTTCATAGAGGAACATTTTCTCATTTGACCCGACCGGCGCGGTTTGTGCTGCACCGTCCGCCGGCGGCGTCGCCGCTGACGTGGCTGCAGGAGGGGTAGCGCTCGTCGCGGGCGGCGTCGTCGAGGTCGCAGGCGGCGTCGGATCGGCCGCAGCAACGTTCTGCTCGGCTACCGACTTTCCTTCGGCCGTCGGCGTTCCGGGAACAGCAGCTGGGCCGCTGTCGACCTCGGTGCCGTCGGCACGAAGCCGCTGGTTGAACTTGTTGTTGACGGCAGCGCCGTCATTCAACGAGGCGACTTCCTTGTTTGCGTCTGCCGGCTTGGCGTCGCTGGTCTGTGGCGCCGCGGCTGGCGTCGAAGCATCCGGCTTGGCCGGCGCCTGCTCGTTCTTCGCACTCTGCGACGGAGCGGCGCTGACAAGGTTCTTCACCATCGTCGACAGCGCATCCTGATGGGTCCAGGCGGCATACCCACCGCCGCCAACAACGCCCAGCGCAATGAGGATCGTTACGATGGAGCCGATGCCGAACCGGCGGCGCTTCGGCTCCATGCGCAGATTCTTGCCCTGGAACTTCGCGGCAACGGCGCTGTCGAGATCGGGCGGCGCAGTGCCGTCGTCATCTTCGGCAACAACGCCACGGTTGTCGTAGCCACGAAGCGGCCGTGCCTCCTGCCACGCAGGATTGGTTTCCGGCGCAGCTTTCGCGGTGCCATGGATCTCCGAGAAGAGATCGCCATCGTCGAAATGCGCGTTGATCGGAACCTTCTTGCCGCTTTCGATCGGTGGGAGATCGTCGAAGGCTGCTGCCTCCCAGGAGAAACCCTCGTTGGCGGCAGGCATCTTCACGCTAGCCGGTGCATGGTCGATGCCGGCGATGACGTCCTCGAACGCGCGCGCGGCTTCGTTTGCCGGAGCAACGGGCGCTGCCTCGGAAAACTGCCTCAATTCCTCGAGCGCCCAGTCTGTCGGGGCATCCTTGGCCGGCGGCGCCGGCGTTTCCTCGACGGGCTCAGCCCATACCGGATCGAAATGCCCGGCGGCGTCCGCATGGAGCGGCTCTTCCTGGCTGCGATCCACGAATTCTTCCGGCGAGCGATCCAAGCCATAGACTGGTTCGACCAGACGGTTGGTCAGATCGTAGTCGCGCGCCGCTGGCTGCAAAGCCGGCTCCACGTACGGAGGCTCGGTGGGCTCGGCAACAGGCTCTTCTATGCCCACATGCTCGTCAGAGCCCTGCCGTTCCTCGTGAGCGACCTCTTCGGAAGGAGCGGAGCGCAGGTGCTCGACGGGTTCGACTTCTTCAGCGGGAGCCGACGGCTCTTCATGCGGCCAATGCGTGTCGTGCTGGGCAGCATATTCCGGCTCGGCAGCGGCAGGCTCTTCGTGATAATGCGCAGGCTCTTCGAGCGGCTCCTGATAGGCAGGCGCAGGCGCTTCAGCTTCTACATGCTCTTGGTGAACCGATGTCTCGTCTGCCGGCTCGTCAACAGTGGGTTCGGCGGCGACCGGTTCAGGAGCGGTGGCCTCCGGCTCATGGGCAGTCTCGACTTCGGGCGCAGCCGCCGCGGCAACATCGTCCGCGGACGGAACGGCTTCGGCGTGTTCCGCTTCGACTTCGCGGATTGCAGCCTCGAGCTTTTCAAGCTGCCGTTGCAGCATCGCTTCCGGCGGACGCGGCTTCATGTTCTCGAGCTGCCGCTGCACAGCACCGCGAGCGCGCTCGTAGACTTTCACCCGCATCTCGGGAGTATTTTCAGACAGGCCGTCAACCGCCCGCCGGATAACTGCGATAAAATCCGCCATTCGTACTTTCTCTAAGAGTGCGGCCCGCCACGCGAACCGCACAAATAATGACCCGCGACCTTAGTCCTCAAAAGGATCGGTCACAAGTATCGTGTCGTCTCGCTCAGGACTTGTAGACAGGAGAGCGACGGGCGCCCCGATCAACTCTTCGACCTGGCGAACATACTTGATTGCCTGGGCCGGCAGATCGGCCCAACTGCGCGCGCCAACCGTCGATTCTTTCCAGCCTTCGAGCGTCACATAGATCGGCTCGACGCGAGCTTGCGCGCCCTGGCTGGCAGGAAGATGATCGATCTCTTCGCCGTCCAGCTTGTAGCCGACGCAGATCTTCAGTTCGTCCAGGCCGTCGAGAACATCAAGCTTCGTCAGCGCAATGCCGGTAATGCCGTTGGTTGCAACCGACTGGCGCACCAGCGCTGCATCGAACCAGCCGCAACGACGCTTGCGGCCCGTCACCGTACCGAATTCGTGACCTTTTTCACCGAGGAACTGGCCGATCTCGTCATGCAGCTCGGTCGGGAACGGTCCCTCGCCAACGCGCGTCGTATAGGCCTTGGTGATGCCGAGGATATAGCCGAGCGATCCCGGGCCCATGCCAGAACCAGCCGCGGCCTGACCGGCGACGGTGTTCGAAGACGTGACGAACGGATAGGTGCCATGGTCGATGTCGAGCAGGCTGCCCTGCGCACCTTCAAAGAGGATACGAGCGCCCTTGCGGCGTTCCTTGTCGAGGAAGAGCCAAACCGTATCGCGGTACGGAAGCACGCGGTCGGCGATCGACGTCAGTTCCGTCATGATCGTATCATGGCTGACCTCGGCAACGCCAAGGCCGCGACGCAGTGCATTGTGGTGCGTCAGGATGCGGTCGACCTTGCCCGGCAGCGTGTCGAGATCGGCGAGGTCCATCACACGGATCGCACGGCGGCCAACCTTGTCTTCATAGGCCGGGCCGATGCCACGGCGCGTGGTGCCGATCTTCGTACCGCTGTTGGACGCAGCGTCTTCACGGTAGGCGTCGAGCTCGCGGTGCAGTGAGAGGATAAGCGTCGCGTTGTCGGCGATGCGCAAGTTCTCGGGGGAAATCTTGACGCCCTGCTTTTCCAGCTTCTCGATTTCGGCAATCAGCGCGTGCGGATCGACGACGACACCGTTGCCGATCACGGCCATCTTGCCGGGACGCACGACGCCGGACGGCAAGAGCGAAAGCTTGTAGCTGGTTCCATCGATTACCAGCGTATGGCCTGCATTGTGTCCGCCCTGATAGCGCACAACGATGTCCGCACGTTCCGAAAGCCAATCGACAATCTTGCCCTTGCCTTCGTCACCCCATTGCGAACCGACCACGACTACGTTCGTCATTCACGTCTTCCTGTTAAAGGCGGATTTAACCGCACCCTTCTCAAACCCGCGCATCTATAAAGCTTTGTCACGGGGAAAGCGACCCTGTTATGCCGCCGGAATCGGCTTTTTACGTGACAAATCAGCCATCATCGGGCTATTGGCCAATCATATCCTGGGGTTGAGAAAGCATCGCCGTCATCTGGAAGAATCGCCTGTGCAGGTTGCCGCTTATATTTCTCTCGTCGTCGCGGCATTGTGCTGGGGCGGAAACGCGGTAGCGGGCAAGCTCGCGCTCGGGCACGTCAGCCCGATGACGTTGACATTTCTGCGCTGGTTCCTTGCAACAGCGCTCATTGCCGCCGTTTCGGTCCCGCAATTGAAGCGCGACTGGCCGATCGTTCGCAAGAACCTGCCGCTTCTCTTCTTCTACGGCGTCGTCGGCTACACGCTTTTCAACGCGATGCTCTACTCCGCCGTCCAGTATACGACCGTGATCAATGTTGCGATTGAGCAGGCCGGCATTCCGATGCTGATCTTCCTCTTGAACTTTGTTTTCTTCCGCACAGGCGTTTCTACGGCGCAAGTCGTCGGCTTCGCGATGACCTTGGTCGGGGTCGCATTGACCGCCGCGCACGGCGACCTGAGGACGCTGCTACAGCTCGGCCTCAACCGCGGCGACGGACTCATGCTGATCGCCGTCGCCGCCTATTCGATCTATACGATTTTTCTTCGCTGGAAGCCGCCACTCGATTGGCGCACTCTGATGGCCGTTCCCGCACTCGGCGCGACGCTCACTGCCGTGCCGCTACTCATCTGGGAGGGCAGTCAAGGCGCCATTCAACTGCCCGACAACAGCGGCTGGCTGATCGCCTTTTATACCGCGATCTTCGCCTCACTCCTCGCGCAAATCCTCTACATCAAAGGCGTTGAGGCGATCGGCGCAAACCGGGCCGGCCTCTTCATCAATCTCGTGCCAGTTTTCGGAACGCTGTTGTCGGTCGCCCTGCTTGGCGAGCATTTGCAGGCCTTTCACATCGTTGCGTTGGCGCTTGCATTGGGCGGCATCGCCATTGCCGAAAAGGGCCGCCCCCAGACAGCCGTCTCCACCGCCCCTGCATCACCAATGGATTAGCCGAGTTCCAGCGTCGTTACACCAAAGACGTTCTTCAGCGGAACGACCGGCGCGGCGCCGCGATACATTCGAGCCGTTTCGAAGACGGGCGCCAAGCCCATCTCCTCTGCAAGCGCAATCGCCTCGCCGTTGCTGGCGGGGATGTCGATGAAGACCCTCGCTCCTGTTGCCTGCGGTGCCAGCAATGAAAGCAAAGCTGCGGCGCTATCCTTGTCGGCAGCAAACAGCGGGCCGAGCTTGTAGCCGTCGTAACAACGACGGATCGTGCCATAGCCGCGGATCTTGCCGCTCCTGCGCACCACGGCCGAGTGCCTGTCCCTGCGGGCCGCACACCACGACGCCACAAATGCTGGCCGCGGGGCCGGAAAGATGGTCGCGTCATAGCGCAACAATCCGTCAAGTTTGTCGGAGACAGCCTGCGCGACAAGCGTCGAGGCCGGCAGGCCTGATATCACGCCACCGTAGCGAACCGTCCGATAGGCCTCTTCGAAGCCGGCCTTGCGGTAGTTACCCTGCTGAGCGGCGACGCCATCCAGGCCGATGCTGCGGCCCTCCGCGGACGCCATGCCGACATTCCAGATGGCTTTGCCATAGCCCCGTCCGCGAAAATCCGGATGCACGATATAGAGTCCGAGGAACGCAAAATCGTCGCCATATTTGACGACGGAAATCGAGGCGACCGGTACCTCCCCGAGCACGCCAACGAAAAATCCGGAGGGGTCCGCATCGTGAAAGGCGATCGAGTCTTCGAGGCCAGGATTCCAGCCCTCCTGACGCGCCCATTCGAGCACTAGCTCCAACTCACCCGGTCGCATCGGGCGAACGGCAAACTCCGAATTCATGCAACGTCCCTAAATCACATCGACCGCAAGCCTATACCCGCGGCAAAAGACAAGAATGAAAGTCTAACGGCGCAAAGTCGGCCGGGAGCGAAGAAACATGTTCATGGCCGAGGCGATCTACATCGATCGTCATGAGGCACGACCCGAAATTCTTCGCATCGCAATCATCATGGAACAGGGAGAATACAATCTCAAGGGAATTACTTAAGAGAACATAAAGACATGGTAAGTTCTCAGTAACGACCATCAGACGAGCAACTGGATTTTGTGTCGTGCCAGGATGCCCATCTTCGATAAAAACGTTCCGCAGGATGCGGAAGCGACGCCCTACGCGATCGCGATAACCTCGAGTTCCTGGCCACCGACAGTGGCGACATCTCCAATCGACTTGCCGATTAGGGACCTTGCCACTGGGGACACGAAGGATATCGATCCCGCTTTGGGATCAGCCTCGTCCTCTCCAACAACGCGATATGTCTGCACACGCCCGTCGTCGCGGCTGAACGTCACGGTGCTTCCAAAGGCCACTTGATCGAACGAAGACGGGTCGGGAATAACCTCAGCGGTGCGAACGCGGGTCGCGAGGTAGCGTAGGTCTCGCAAGGGATTCGCCGCCTGCCGCCGTCGCTCATTGATGTCCTCGATAGTGCTTGCGGCATCGTATGCGTCGCGCGCCTGCTGGAGCTGCAATTCCAGAGCCTTCAATCCCGCTTCGGTCACAAGGTTCGGATGCGGCGAAATTGGACGATCCGGCAGCAAAGTTTCAGATGCGGCTTCAGCACTTTCTTCTTTAACGAAAGCAACACTCAATTTCGCAACTCCGTTTGGGCGCCTCGTGGTCTCCCGGCGCACCGGCGACAGGTCATCCCGACTGATGGAACGACAATACCCCCTCCATCTTATAGCATCTCTTCCAGTGGTCCCAGCGGGAAGAACGCCGGCTCGGACAAAACCACACCTCCCGAACTCCAGCACGGCCGGCGACCACCGCAATGCGCGGCAAATGCCCGCCGACGCAATCTGGTCATGTGCGCGAACGTCCCCGCCCGCCCAACATGAAATAGGATCATAGTCCCATTTACTGTTGTGGAGGTCTCAATAATGTTTCTCGGTCTCGATATCAGTGCCGGCCGCCCCGCCCATCGCGACGGGACCAGGCTGCGCTCCATCGTCGCCTTCGGCGACAGTCTGACGGCAGGCGCGGGCGCATCTTCGTCAGACCACTCCTATCCCGCACTGGCAGCTTCGCTATTCAACCCACCTCGCACTGTCATTAATCGCGGGGTCGGCGGCCAGACCTCGACCCAGATCGCTGCCCGTCAGGGAGGCACGCCCCTGCTGCTCGCCGTCCAGGGTACTGAAACCAAGAACCTCTATCCCCGCAGCCGAGACTGGATGACCTCGTTTGATGCAGGCGTCATCAACGGACTCACTCACGAATTGGTAGCGGCAGGGGTTGATGAAAACGGACTTCCCTATGGCGACGTTCGCGTTCACGGAATGGCAACCGGATCGTTCACGGATGTCGGTCGACAGATATACAGCTCCATCGCCGCGAACCTGAAAGTCGAAGCTGGCAGCCGCTGGACTATCTCTGGCGAGGCTCAACTGGTTGGCGGCTCCGCCAGCGGCGTGAACGGTTTCAATCTCCTGCTCATTCAAGCTGACGAGGCCGGCGGCTACCTCAACGAAATCGCGTCGCCAGGTTTTCCACTCGATGGTGCGCGCAATTCCGTATCGGAAAGCGGTGAAGCAACCCACGCCTTTATTCGCTCGACCTTCCTGCTGAATGTTGCCGTCGGCAGCACTATCGACATCACGCTTCGCATCTTTCCGGGCCAGTTCGAGGCCGGCCCGCTGCGAACCTCCCTGCAACTCACACCTGGCGACGGAACGATCAACCTCTACAATCCGACCTTCTCTACGACATCCCGCTTCGGCACCGGCGCGAACGGCTGGACCCCGCGCGTCCAGGATGGCCACACAACCCCGCTACGGGTGGAAAGCAGCAAACTACTGGTCCGCAACGACGACGCCGGAATCCTTCGCGGCTGCGAGATCGCCCTGGCGGCGGTGCCACAGGGCAAAACCATTCGCGTCGGCTTCGATCTCGACTTCATCGAGGGTGGCGGCCTTGTCCAGATCGGCGGCCTCAATGCACCCGGTGGCAGTTGGGCGGCGGAAACCGCCGAAGGAAATGCAACCTCGGTTATCAGCTACAGTGGCCACCACGAGGTGATCTTAACCAGTGGCAACAGCACTTTCGGTAACGAGTCGTGCGGTGCGATCGCGTTTGTCAGCAGCGACAGCTATGTCACCTGGTCGCTTGACAACATCTCCATCGAGTGGGGCGATAGCAGCCCGCAAATTCCCGTCACCTACAAATCCGCGGACATCTTCATCGATTCCGGCGCTCACCGCGGCAGCGCTTCCGGCACGCTGGTCGGCATCAAAGGATCGATCTCCGCCGATGCCGCAGGCAATTGGAGCTTTACGCGAAGGTCCGCAGGCGACAGCGCCGGCGTGCCCTATTCCGCAACCTTCCTTTTGGACGACGCCATCGCGACACGAGGAGACGTCCAGTGGATCTGGGCCGGCCGCAACAACGCCAGCGCTCCAGCTACGGTTATGTCCGATATCGCAGCAATGGCAAATCGGGTAGCACGCGGGCGATATCTCGTTGGCTCGATCCTGCCTGCGGCAAGCGACACACCCGAGGCGATGCAGCAGATATCGGAGCTGAATGCGGCTCTCAAGACCGTCTACCAAAACCACTTTGTCGATCTTCAAGCTGCCCTTCAGTCCGCAGCCAACCAGACTTCTGGCGATCAGGAGGACGTGGCGGCCGGCCTGGTGCCACGATCGCTGCGGGCTGATGCAATCCATCTCAATGATCAAGGCTATGCGGTCGTCGCCGCCGCCTGGGCTGGCGTTACGATCGCCCAGGGCTGGTAAACAGCACGCGCTTGCGCAGGAAACGCGCCGGGTTGCCGGCAAAGATCGTCCAGGCCGGGACGTTGCTGAAGGCGACGCCACGCGCACCGAGGACGGAGCCCTCTTCTAAAATTACGCCGGGGCCGACAAAGGCCTCGGCCGCCACCCAGGCATTGGCCCCGATCGTGATCGGATGTGCCTCCAGCTGGAAATAGGGATCGTCCACTACATGACTACCGGCGCAAAGATGCGCGCCTTGTGAGATCACGGCATTCCGGCAGATGCGGATCGGCGCCATCGCATAGCAAATGACGCGCGGGCCAATCAGTGCGTTCTCTTCCATCACCAGGTTCGGTGGATACCAGATCCTCGCCGAACCATGAACGCGGGCGTTGGCCGCCAGTTGCGCGCCGAACATGCGGAGCAGCATCGCCCGCCATCGATGCAAGGGGGCGGGCGTCCAGCCAGCGAGAAGCATCCACGCGACCGCCCACGCGGCCCGTACCATCCTGTGCTGCAGCGAAAAGCTTGGACCGCCTGTGCGCGAACCGCTTTTCCTTGCGTCGAGGATGCCCAGGGCATGCTGTTCCATTACCATCGCCTCCAAGCTCGAACGGCGGCTAACTGTGCCGGTGGCTGGACGAACCGCCGGAGCGAGACCGAAAGCAGCTTCGCCACAAACAGCTGACAGAGGAAAAGCGGAAGCACCGCACCCACCGGCCCACGCAGAAGAATGGGCAAGGACGCTGCGATGAAGAATTGGAGTACGCGAACCCCGAAGAACCTGTCCTGGTTGAACCGGATCATCGCTCCCAGCAGAAATGCGCATGCGAAGCCGCCAAGCACGACGCCCACAAACCCGAAATCCATGTAGAAATCGCAGCCGAGAAAGAGGGAGAGGTTTGGCGTCCCGTACATGCCGGCGGCAAAGAGATCATTGCCGATATCAAGCCCGCCGACGATCGGTTTACCCGGCCAGACGGCGCGGGGAACGAAGAACAGTACGACAGCGGTCAGCTTTTCGCCCCACATGAGATCATGCGTCGACATGTAGCGGACGGAGTGGACAGCCATGTCGAACACGTCGACGGAAGGGATGTCAAAGAAATTCCCGACAACCGAGACCTGCGACAGATCCTGCAATCCCTCCAATCCTGAGCGTGTCGTTATATTGAGGATCGGAAACAGGATCGTCAGCGCCACCAGGCCACAAAGGTAGAATTTCGCCGCCGATAGCTTGCCACCAGCGAGTGCCAGGAACACGGGTCCCCACACCGCCAGCAGCACGAAGCGTGGTGCATTGAACGGGTTTCTGGCGACCGCCAGCAAAACCAGAACGAGCAGCAGCATCGACACCGCGGTAAGCCTACGCGGCGATAAGCGACAGTATGCTGCCACCAGGCAAGCACTCGCAGATTGAACGGCCAGAAATAGCATGCTCGCGATGAAGGGCTGCGAGCCATCCTGCTCCAAGCGCGATGAAAGCAGCCTTTCGAAGCCACCTTCGGACATGGCGAACAGGATGAAGGCAACGACGTTGAGGAAGAGGATGAAAGGGATGGCAGGTCGGACATCGGTCCCCACTGGCTGTTCATCGGATTGCATCGACACGAAGAGGAATGGGAAGGCAAAGACAACGACGACCAGCATCGCCAGAGCGTACTCGGCCGGATCGTAGGCGTAGGCCGTTATCGCAGTGGCGCCACCGATCCGGTCCCCATGAATTCGCTGCAACGGCGAGATCACAAAATAGATAAACAGACAGAACCAGAAAATGTCGCCAATCTGGAAATCGCGCGATCGCAGGCGCCCCAAACCGACGATCACAATGGCGAACAGCGGCAAGCTCAGGCCGACCACGAAAAGACTGTCGGCGAAAGGCAAGTTGAGGAGGTAGAGTGCCAGCACCGTCCCGAGCCTGATCATCACTTCCCTCGCCATGCCGGTAGACCACGACGAAAGAGCAGATACCAAAGGCCCAACGCGCCCGCGGCATGCGAGACCACCTCGGCAACCGCAAGCCCAGCAAGGCCAAGCCAGTAGCCGAGCGCGGCAGTTGCGACGAAACAGATCAGCATGGCGCCATTGGCCGACAAGGCGACCGCGCGGTAGTGCCCCAGTGCCTGTGCCGCCTGGGATAGCGTCAACACCAATGCACCGCTCAGTATCCCAAACGAGAAAAGACTGACAACACGGGCGGCGGCTGCGATCGCGGCATGTGTAGATCCGGCGATCAGCAAACCGGCTATCAAAAGGCCAGATGAACCAAATAAGGAAAGCCATGTGGCCAAGCGCTGAACGCCGAATGCTGTCCAAACCGGGCTGACGCTCGTGGCAATCCTGTGTACGAGCAGAGGAAACTGCGCTCGGCGGACAAATTCCAGGACCTGCGAGCCCGCTGCCGTAATCTGCCGACCGTAGAGAAAAATCGCCGTCGGTCCCTGGCCAAAAAGCAGTGAGCAGATAATGAGCTGGAATCGAAACGACAGCTGCCCAGGCAGTAGCGCAAGCAAGACCGACAACCCTTCGCGGACAAGGTCCGTGCAGCGTCGCCATGTCACCGATATCCTCCCAGGAGGGCGGCCGACATGGCAAAGGGTCAACAACTGCATGGTGACGGCGATGCCGCATCCCATCGACAAGGCCGCCCCGAGAATCAGACCAGACTGGTTGGCCGAAAGACCGCTCGCGGGCAGCAGCGCTGCCCCAGAGCAGAGGTACGTCGCCATGCCGGTCACCCCGCTCAGTCCACTCAGCTTCAGTCCATCAAGGATGCCGCCGGCGTTGAAAGCCCAGAATATGAGGGCCGGAGTGGCCGCTGTGAGGTAGGCGCAGCTGAAGTCATCCCGCGACCACAGCGCGTACGACAAACCAATCAATGAGACAGCAATGGCCACGCAAAGCCGCACGATGCTTCCGGACCAGAAGCAGTGTCGGATCTCCGCACCGTCACCCTTGACATCTGCTAAGGCAACTCTGCGGGCGACCGAGGCCATGCATCCAAAATCGACAATCATCAGCGCGAGAACAGCAAAGGAAAAACATGTCCCGAAGCGCGCCAGTAGCTCGAGTTCCCCCCGACCGACCAGCAGGGTCTGCGCAAGAAAGATCGATCCCTGCCCTATCCCGAAGCTCGCAATCAACAGCGCTGCGTTGCCGGTTCCCCGCCACGACAGGCCTCGCTCACCACGTACCTTTGCCTGGTGAGCACCGATCGCTGTCATGCGGCCACTCGGACCAACTGGCTCTCGATCCAGGCATAAGTTGCCTCCAAACCGGTAACGAGGCTTTGCGCTGGTCGCCAGCCCAGCTTCTCCTCGATCAAACGATTATCGGAGTTCCGCCCGCGGACACCAAGGGGACCGGGAATATGTCGCTTCTGAAGCCGCTTGCCGGCGATGGCACAGACCATGTCAACGAGCTGGTTGATAGTCACCATCTCGTCCGACCCGATGTTGACCGGCCCCTCGAAACCGGAGCGCATCAGGCGTGTCGTTCCCTCCAGACATTCGTCTATGTAGAGGAAAGAGCGGGTCTGCAGGCCATCACCCCAGATCTCGATTTCATCGCCATGCGAGGCGATCGCAACCTTGCGGCAGATTGCGGCTGGCGCTTTTTCCTTGCCGCCTTGCCATGTACCGGAAGGTCCGAAGATGTTGTGGTATCGCGCAACGCGGTTCTTCATTCCATGGTTGCGGTTGTAGGCGAGAAAGAGGCGCTCGGAGATGAGTTTCTCCCAGCCGTACTCGCTGTCTGGCGCGGCGGGATAGGCCGATGACTCCGCGCAATTGGGATTGTCCGGATCTTCCTGATTGTACGCAGGATAGATGCAGGCCGAAGAGGAGTAGAAAATTCGCTCGACATTCTGACGGCGGCAGATTTCGGCGACATTGAGGTTGATGGTTGCAGAATTGTGGATGATGTCGGCGTCGTGCTCGCCGGTGAAGATATACCCAGCCCCGCCCATGTCAGCGGCCATCTGGTAGACCTCGTCGAAGCGACCGTCGATGACCCTCTCGCAAACATCCTGCCGGCGAAGGTCACCCGCAATGAATTCGTCGGCTACCGTCGCTTCATATTCCGGATACTTGAGATCGACGCCGCGAACCCAGAACCCCTCATGCTTCAACCGTCGGACAAGGTGGCTGCCGATGAAGCCTCCGGCACCACAGACAAGAGCAGTTTTCCCCAGCACCTTACGCCCCCCAGCGCTATTTTGCCTGCAACTCCATCAAGAACAGCCGTTCAAGAATTCCCTCAAATCGATCCGCAATCCGATCAATCCCGAAACTTCTCTCGGCATACGCGCGACCATTTGCGCCAAGCTTCGCCCGGACCTCCGCACGCTCAGCCAACTGACGAAAATTGGTCACGAAATCTGCGTGATTGCCGGGTTCCGAAACGAGCCCGGCTTGCTCCCGCTCGAGGATTCTCCGCGCGAGATTTCCTGCAGGGATGGCGGCGAGCACTGGCTTCCCGGAGCAGAGGTAAGTGAGTACCTTCGACGGCACCGAAAAGATGCCAGCATCGGCTTCGATCATGGCGATCAGTATGTCGGCATCAGCCAACACTCCCGGCAGATCCGAGAATCGAACCCACGGTCGGACCACGAGACTGGTTATGCCTTCGGTCTTGGCACGATGCGCGAGCTCGTCTGCCGCGCGGCCCTCGGAGAGGACGTCAATCGTCACGGGCAGCGCTTTCGCCGCAGAAAGAAGAACCTCGGGATTGTGCTTGTAGCCCAACGTTCCCGCGTAAACGGCGTGTATCGTTCCATTTCCCGGCTTCGCTCGCCCTTGCGCGCTCAGATCATTCAGCGGCGCCCAATTTTCAATAACGGAAATATCGTGAGTTGAGACGCCGTTGTTGCAAAGAAACGGGACAAAGTCGTCCGTGATCGCGACGATATGGTCGCTTCCCCTCAAGAGGTCGTATTCGAGCTTACGATAGCGCTTGGCGACAAGGCTGCCGAGCACCGGAAGTTTACGGGGCAGGATGCGGCCGATCGCTTCGCTATAGATATCCTGAAGCCAGAAGACGAATTTTGCTCCGATCGCCCGTGTCGCTTTGTAGATCACGGCTTGGGTATCCAGCGGGGCGTTGGAGGAAATAACGACCTCCGGCCGAAATTGCTGGATTTGAACTGCAACCAACCGTCCGGTTTCGATCTCTTGGGACCTTCGCCTGAGGAAACTGTTCTTGTGAAAGACTCCGTCTAGACGAACACCTGCGATCTGCAAGCTCGTGGGATCATCCGAACGCTTCGTCAGGTCGCCCTTAGGGGTTTGAAAGCTCTCTGAATGGACGTGGAAAACCTGATGGCCGCGTTCTGCAAGACAGCGCGACAGCTCGACCTGAAAAGGGTGACCCGAGTAATCATGAATAAGTATACGCCGTCGGCAATTCATGTCTTTTCTCAGATGAAATGAAGAAAAAGATGCCGCAAATTGACCGCCCCAGCAGAAAGCCGCCGCCACTGCTGTATTCCAACCACCCCCGCGCAGCCTGCTGCTCGGTTGAATCGTACTCCACACACGCAGTTCTCAGGCACTTGCCAGAACATAATGCCCTCCGACCGCAAACCACTTGCGTTGATCCTGTCTGTTCAGCACCGCGATAATTGGCGCGGGATCTTTCGCATGGCCTTTTAGAGCCGCGACGGCCTTTCGCGCAGCCTTTTGTGGCGTTGTCGCCCACTGCACGACGAAGAGCACAGCGTCACTCAGCCGAGCGAGATAGAGCGCATCAACCGCCGCCTCCACCGGAGGCGTGTCGATGACAATATAGTCGAAGTGCTGGCGTGCTCGCTCCAGCAGCTTCCTGACCCGCGGCCCCATCAGAAGCTCGTCCGTCGGAAATTCGGCGGGCCGTGCGCCGAGGATCACGGAGAGGTTGGTAGCGTGATCTGTCACCACCATGTTCGCGAGACCGGGATCAGGCTCGCCACGCAAAAGATTGACGAATGCCGATGTCGGCTCGCGATCGACGTGCCGATGGATGCTGGGCTTGCGAAGGTCGCAATCGACGAGCAGTGTCCGCTTTCCGGCCAAAGCATAGGTACGTGCCAGGGAGGTCGCGAGCGTTGACCTTCCCTCTCCAGAGAGCGCCGAAGCGACCATAACGACGACGCCTGTTTCGGTCTCAGGTTCGAGGAGCCCGGCATTTCGCAATAACGTCTGATCCAGCGACACGCGGATGCGTCGCAGTGATTCAGAGAAGAGCGAGAGCGGGGCTGACATGATCGTGTCGGAAAGGCCTCGCCCGTGCGGCTTTTCAACCTCGCTGCCTGCCTGATCCGGCGTTACCGAGGCGAGCGGAATGTTCAGTACTGCGCTTACCTGATCCTCACTTGTAAAGCCGCCTATAAAGAATTCCCGGAGCAAGGCGCCTCCAATGCCCAGACCCAGCGCCAGGATGGCCATCACTGCGAGCACAAGACCTTTCCTCGGATACGATGGCTCGATCGGGGCGAGCGCTGCGGATACTATGCGACTGTCGGCGACCTGGAGACTCGCCTGCGCCTCGAAATCCTGCAGTCGCGTCAAAAGGTTCTGATATTGGGTCCTTGCGACCTGCGCCGATTGCTGCAGCGCATAGTATTGCGTGAGAATTTCCGAGGATATACCGCGCCCGTAGTTTGGGCCGCGCGCGTCGGAAGCGGTTTCGCCAAATTGCGCGTCCGCGAGCCGCAACTGCTGCAGCGATCCGGCGGCTTGGAGATTGCCATGGGAGGTGACGAACAGATCGAGATTTCGCTCATTCTGCGCAAGGACGTCTCGAGCGGCCGTGACCTGATGCTCGAGAATCTTGCCGGCCGAGACCGTATTCGCGACTTTTGCCTCGACCTGTTTCTTGATGTAGACAGCCGTCACAAGATTTGCGAGCCGCGCCGCCTTCTCGGCATCCTTCGACGTCACACCGACGGTGATAAGATAGGTCAGACCTTCGCGGCGAACCCGGACCGCGTACCTGAAAGAGTCAAGAACGGCCCCAATCGCCTTGTCGCCCGACGACGCCGTCCGCTTGAGGCCAACGACGGCCAGTAGCGGTTCCATGAAACCATTGGATGTAAACTCCGGGTCGGAGAGGAGATTGCCGTCCCTTATGGCGTCGAGGAGCACTGCATCGGATCGAACGATGCGAACCTCGCCCTCTACTCGGGAGTTGTCGGTCAGGCCGCTTGTGGCGGCAGTATTGGGATCGAGAAGATTCTTTGAACTCGTATCGACAAGAACCAGCGACTGAGCGGTATACCGCGGCGTGAGAGAGAAGAGGACAGCAACACTCAGCAGGAAGATCGGCAGAGCCACCGCTAGTATTGTACGGACTTGCCGGTGGGCTAGTCCAATCAGCATTCGAAGGTCTGCGACATCGTTCATGCGAATGCAAACCCTCAACCGATACAGCCGAATACTCGCTCAGGTTTTATCGCGCAAACAATTACCACAGCAGGGACGCTTCACAACCACAGATAATCCTATTGGATTATCACCCCCTGCATTTGAATGAAGCCTGCCGGATGGTCGAGGGCCATCCGACAGGAGTTGCTTAGCGATACGGCTCGAAGAACCTCTGAATGGCATCGATTTCGTTCTGCCTGATATCGTGCCCACCGGCATGCCATTCTGTCGCGATGGAAGCATTCTGCGCCTCAAAATACTCCGCCAAGGCCCTCGTCACGGGCGCAGGACTGATCGGATCGCGCTCGCCGGCAGTGATCAGTACCTTTCGTCCGCCGAGCGCTGGATTTGCCTTCGGTTGAAACGGGATCAGCGGGTGCATCAGAACCGAAGCATTGAACAATCCCTTTTCGATCAGCACGTTGGCAAGGATATTTGCGCCGTTCGAGAAGCCAAGCCCGAGGACATCGGTCGCCTCATGTTCTTTCGCAAGCGTTGCGACAAAGGACACCATCTTTTCCGTTGCTCGAGCAAGATCCGCCATATCGTAGACGCCCTCGCCGGTACGCTTGAAAAAGCGTGCTGCGCCGAACTCGGAAACATCGCCGCGCGGCGATACGATCGTCGCTTCCGGCAACAAGCGTCGCCCAAAGTCAAAAAACTGGTTTTCGTCGCCGCCCGTTCCGTGCAGCACGACAAGAATGGGCTTTCCGGGTGCACCGGCCTGGAGCCGGTGCACATAGCTGTTATCGGTCATCGTGTGTCCCCTTAGGCTTCCAACGGCTGCAGGTGCTGCTCGATAAGAGCGCGCATGTGCTGATGTTGCTGCGGCAGTTTCAGTGCTTCGCCGAGATGCGCCGTGTCCTCGTCACGGTTGAAGCCGGGTTCGTTGGTAGCAATCTCAAACAAGATGCCACCTGGGGTGCGGAAGTAGATCGCCCAGAAGTAATCGCGGTCGATGACAGGCGTAACCTGATATCCCGTATCCATCAGCGCTTTGCGCACTTCGAGCTGCTTCTCGCGATTCTCCACGGCGAAAGCGACATGGTGCACCGAACCTGCGCCTGGCAGAGCTCGCGAGAGGTTTGGCATGGTTTCCAGGTCGACGAGATGGGCACCGTTTCCGCCGGGAATGGTCAGGCGCTTCACGCCGTCGCGCTCTTCCTGGACTTCGTAGCCCATGAATCTAAGCAACTCGGACGTGGCGCCGTCATCGCGCAGTCGCATGGCGACCGAGTGAAACCCGCGGATCGCGTGGTCCTCGCTGATGCCGCCGTGCGTCCAGGGCAGACGATCGTCTTCCTTGACTTCAACCAGCGCAAAGCCGTCGCCATCGGGACCGCCAAAGTTCAGGCGCTTTTCACCGAATGCTTCCTCGGTCTTCAGGCCGGTGACATTCAATTTGTTCAAACGATCGCTCCAGAAACCGAGCGAACCCTGCGGGACCGAGAAAACAGTGGTCCCGACCTCACCGGTTCCCGGACGTCCTTGCGGCATCTTCGGGAACGGGAAGTAGGTCATGATCGTACCTGGTGCGCCGGTCTCATCGCCATAGTAGAGGTGATAGACGTCAGGCGCGTCGAAGTTCACAGTCTTCTTGACGCGGCGCAGACCGAGCGCATTGGTGAAAAACTGGTTGTTGGTGCGGGCATCCTCCGCCATCGATGTGACGTGGTGCAGACCCTTGATTTGATCGAGCATTTGAGACCCCTTTCTTGCCCGCCTCGCGGGCTTCGGATGGGATATAGATGATCGCTAAGGGTCGATCGGAATAGCCCCGACGACCAGAACGCATTGTCTCCTTTTAGTGAACGACAAATAAAGATCGTTCAGAAAGAGCCTAAAGATCAGTTGGGTTCGTGGGCAACTGCCAGTCGATTGGCGCCCGGCCGCGCGCCTGCAAGAAGGCATTGGCCTTGGAAAAATGGCCAGAGCCAAAGAAGCCGCTGTGTGCGGAAAGTGGCGACGGATGCGGCGCCTTCAACACCAGATGACGCGACGTATCCACGAAGGCGGCCTTCCTTTGCGCATAGGAGCCCCAAAGCATGAAGACCACAGCGTTGCATTCGTCGTTGACCTTGCGAATGACAGCGTCGGTGAAGCGCTCCCACCCCTTGCCCTGGTGCGATGCAGCCTGAGCCTCCTCGACCGTCAGCACGCTGTTCAGCAACAGCACGCCCTGCCGCGCCCAATGTTCCAGAAATCCATGCCGCGCCGGCTGAACTCCCAGGTCGCTTTTCATTTCCTTGTAAATATTGACGAGTGAGGGCGGAATTCGCACGCCCGGTCGGACGCTGAAGCAAAGGCCATGCGCTTGCCCGAGGCCATGATAAGGGTCCTGCCCGAGGATCACGACCTTGACGTCCGCCAGTGGCGTGAGGTCGAGAGCGCGGAAGTACTCAGACCCCTTCGGAAAGATCCTTTTTCCTCCCTGCTTCTGGGCGACGAGGAACGCCTTTAGCTGCTGCATGTAGAGACTGGAGAATTCGCCAGCGAGAGCGTTCTTCCAGCTCTCCTCCAGCGCGATCGATTGTTCATCCATTGACAGTCCTCATCCGCTTCTGCGCGCTTTCAACTTGCCTCGAGGCGGGAATTGGCGGACATTTTATTGTTGGCCGTCGGCAATATTTACAAATGCGGGGTAGATTGCGTTCAAATCGCAGGTGAATTCAAGCGCGTCGGGAACCTTTCAAGATGAAATTCGGAACAAGTGGACTTCGCGGCCTGTCTGTCGACCTCAAGGGGCGCACTTCGGCACTTTATGCCACCGCGTTCGGACGCTACCTGCTCGACAGCGGACTGGCGCGCGCGGGCGACGCCATCCTGATCGGCCGGGACTACCGAGATTCGAGTCCAGAAATCACAGCCAACTGCACTGATGCTCTTGTCAGCCTCGGCTTCGATGTCCAGGACTGCGGCACGGCGCCGACGCCAGCCCTTGCGCTTTATGGTCTCCAGCAAAAGGCCGCCTGTCTGATGGTGACCGGTTCGCACATACCTGCTGATCGTAACGGCATCAAGTTCTATCGGCCGGACGGCGAAATCGACAAAGCAGACGAGGCGGCAATCACCGCTTTGGCAACAGAACTCGATCGTACCGGCTTTGCGTTTGCGCCCCGCGGCACACGTCCGCACGAGGTTTCGTCCGAATGCCTGACGGCCTTCCGCGAACGGAATGCCAATATTCTTCCCGCGGGCGCGCTTGCTGGCCTCAAGGTCGGCATCTACCAGCATAGCACGGTCGCCCGCGACCTGCTTGTGGATCTATTGAAGCATTACGGCGCGACAGTTGTCCCGTTTGGCCGGTCAGAGACATTCATTCCTGTCGACACCGAAGCCGTTTCCGAAGAAACGATTGCCAAACTGACGGATGCCGCCAGACAACATGACCTCGATGCGATCGTCTCCGCCGATGGGGATGGCGATCGTCCGCTGGTGACAGATGAGACGGGCACGCCGCTGCGCGGTGATCTTCTCGGATTGATCGCCACAAAATTCCTCGGCGCGACCTCGGTGGTTACCCCTATTACATCGAATTCCGGGATAGAGGCTGCCGGGAGCTTCAGCGTCATTCGCACCCGCGTCGGCTCCCCCTTTGTGATATCGGGCATGCAGGAGGCGATCGCATCGGGCCAGAACCATGTCGCGGGCTTCGAGGCAAACGGAGGCGTGCTGACCGCGAACGGCTTCGACATCAACGGCCACACGCTGCGCGCGCTTCCGACGCGCGATTGCTTCGTGCCCATCCTGGCGACGCTGTTTCTTGCAGCATCCAAACGGCAGCCGCTTTCGGTCATCGTTGCTTCCTACGGCCTGCCGTTTGCCATGGCTGACCGTCTCGAAGACTTTCCGGTTGAGACAAGTGCCCGTCTGATGGCGCATCTCCGTTCCGGGTCTTCCAACCTCGCGGCGTTTCTGGAGCCGATCGGCAAAGTTGGCAGCGTCAGCGATATCGACGGGCTGCGTGTCACGCTGAAGGACCGACGAATCATTCATTTCCGTCCCTCCGGAAATGCTCCGGAAATGCGCTGCTACGTTGAGGCAGAAGGCGAAGCCGCCGCCGCCGCGTTGCTCGGTGCCGGACTGCAACGCATCCGCTGGTGGGCCAAGACGAACTGATCGACCAAGCAAGAGATAGTCAAGGATATTAGAGATGACGAAGAAGATCGTTCCCGTGATCATGGCAGGCGGCAAAGGTACTCGGCTTTGGCCATTGTCACGCGCTGCAGCACCGAAGCAGTTCATCCGTTTCGTTGGCGACAAGACACTTTTTCAGGAAACGCTGCGGCGCGTGTCCGATCCCGCGCTCTACGAAGCGCCCGTGATTCTTACCAACGAAGAATTCCGCTTTCTCGTCGCCGAGCAAGCGCGTGAGCTGGACATCGACCTCGCCGCCATCTTGCTCGAACCGGTTGCCCGCAATACCGCCGCCGCCGTAGCCGCCGCTGCGACGCTGGTACGCGACCGTTTTGACGAGGACACCATTATGCACGTGCTCGGCTCCGACTACGAAATCGTTGCCGACGACACCTACTTTGGCTGTGTCAACATTGCTGCCGCTACGGCGGCCGAGGGAAAGCTGGCAACTTTCGGCATACAGCCGACCGAGCCTGCAACGGGCTACGGCTACATCGAGGGTGGGGAGCAGCTTCCTTCGGGTGCTCGGGTGGTGGCACGATTCATCGAAAAGCCGCCACTCGCCAATGCAGAAGAAATGCTCGCCGCTGGCGGTTTCTATTGGAATTCCGGCATGTTCATGTTTTCGGTTTCGCGTCTGCTCGCCGAAATGCGCACCTATGCTGCACCGGTATTGAAGGCAGCAGCCGACTCGCTCGCAAAAAGCGTCAGGGATCTCGACTTCATCCGTCTCGACAAGGCAGCGTTCTCCGCGGCCCCGAACATCTCGATCGACTACGCGATCATGGAGAAGACGAGCAACGCCGCCGTCGTCCCCTCGCCGTTCAAGTGGTCCGACCTCGGCAGCTGGGATTCCGTCTGGAAGAGCGGTAGCCGCGATGAATATGGCAATGTGGCAGCCGGCAATACGACGGTCGTCAACACCAAGAACTCGCTCATCATGACACATGGTGTACACCTCGCCGTCCAGGGCATGGACGATATCGCTGTCATCGCCAGCGAGGACGCCGTGTATGTCGGCCGACTGCAGGACAGCCAGGACGTCGGCAACCTCGTGAAGATGCTCGCCTCCGCCCCCACGACATCGCAGCTGACCGAGACCCATCCCACCTCCTACCGGCCTTGGGGCGGCTATACCTCGGTGCTGAACGGCGACCGCTTCCAGGTGAAACGCATCTTCGTCACGCCGGGCAAGAAACTGTCACTACAGAAGCACCACCACCGCTCCGAGCATTGGATCGTCGTCAAGGGCACGGCCGAGGTGACCATCGGCGAGAACGTGCAGATGCTGAGAGAGAACGAATCCGTCTACATCCCGCTCGGCGAAATCCATCGCCTGGCCAACCCGGGCAAGATCATGCTCGAGCTGATCGAAGTGCAGACCGGATCCTATCTCGGCGAAGACGATATCATCCGTATCGTGGACGAGTTCGGCCGCAGCTGATCACTGTTGTCTTGAACTTATAAACTTCCCCCTGTAACACCATCGCGGCTCCGCCAACCGGCCGGGCCGCGATCGCCGTCTCAGGGAATGAATCCATGCGTATTGTGATGATTGGCTCGGGCTATGTCGGCCTTGTCTCCGGTGCCTGCCTCGCCGATTTCGGCCATCATGTCACCTGCGTCGACAAATCGGCCGCGAAGATCGACGCGCTGGAAGCTGGCCAAGTTCCGATTTTTGAACCCGGTCTCGACGCCATCATCGAGCATAACCGCACTGCCGGCCGCCTCGACTTTTCCAAGGATCTGGCGTCTCCAGTTGCCGAGGCGGATGTCGTCTTCATCGCGGTCGGAACACCTTCGCGCCGCGGCGATGGCCACGCCGACTTGAGCTACGTCTATGCCGCGACCCGCGAGATCGCGGCAGCCGTTTCCGGGTTTACCGTTATCGTCACCAAGTCCACTGTTCCTGTCGGCACCGGTGATGAAATCGAGCGCATTTTCCGCGACGAGTTCCCGGAGAAGGATATTGCGGTCGTCTCCAACCCCGAATTCCTGCGCGAAGGCGCGGCGATCACGGACTTCAAACGCCCGGATCGCATCGTCATCGGCACTGAAGAGCCGCGCGCCGTGGAAGTCATGCGTGAAGTCTATCGCCCGCTCTACCTCAACGAAGCGCCGCTTTATTTCTGCGAACGCCGCACCTCTGAGCTCATCAAGTACGCCGCCAACGCCTTCCTGGCGATGAAGATCACCTTCATCAACGAGATCGCAGACCTCTGCGAACAGCTCGGCGCCGATGTGCAGAAGGTCGCCAAGGGCATCGGGATGGACAAGCGCATCGGCGACAAGTTTCTGCATGCCGGCCCCGGTTACGGCGGTTCATGCTTCCCCAAGGATACGCTGGCACTGGTCAAGACCGCACAGGATCATGACAGCCCGGTTCGCCTGATCGAGACGACAGTCGCGATCAATGACAACCGCAAGCGCGCCATGGGCCGCAAGGTCATCGCAGCCTGCGACGGTAATGTTCGGGGCAAGAAGATCGCTATCCTCGGCCTGACCTTCAAGCCGAATACCGACGACATGCGTGACGCGCCGTCGATCACCATCATCCAGGCGCTGCTGGACGGTGGCGCCAAGGTTCACGCCTTCGACCCGGAAGGCATGGAGATGGCGAAGGAAGTCATCGGCCCGATCACCTACGGCAAGGACCCATACGACATTGCCGACGGTGCCGACGCCATTGTCATCGTGACGGAATGGGACGAGTTCCGCGCGCTCGATTTCAAGCGGCTGAAGTCTATGGTGAGAACCCCTGTTGTCGTCGACCTGCGCAACATCTACCCGGTCGTCGAAGTGACAAAGCACGGCTTCAGCTACTTTGCAGTCGGAAAGAAGAACGAGAAGAAGTAGATGCGTTATTTCATCACCGGCACCGCAGGCTTCATCGGTTTTCATCTCGCCCGCCGCCTGCTGCAGGAGGGCCACGAAGTCACCGGCTTCGATGGCATGACGCACTACTACAACATCAAGCTGAAGCACATGCGTAATGCGGCGCTGGCACAGTTTCCTGCCTTCCGCCCGGTGACGGCGATGCTGGAAGACCGCAATGCCCTGGAAGGCGCCATCACGGACGTAAGGCCGGATGTGCTGGTCCACCTCGCAGCACAGGCCGGTGTGCGCTACAGCCTGGAAAACCCGCGCGCTTACCTGACATCAAATCTGGAAGGCTCCTGGAACATCCTGGAGATTGCCAAGGATGTCGGTGTCAGCCATCTCATGCTGGCATCGACGTCGTCCATCTATGGCGCCAATCCGACCGTTCCATTTCGTGAGACAGACCGTGCGGACGAACCGCTGACCTTCTACGCGGCGACGAAGAAATCGATGGAACTGATGGCGCACAGCTACGCCCATCTCCACAAGATCCCGACGACAGCCTTCCGCTTCTTCACTGTCTACGGCCCTTGGGGACGTCCCGATATGGCCCTCTTCAAGTTCGTCAAGAGCATGCTGGAAGACCAGCCGATCGAGATCTACGGCGAAGGCAAGATGAGCCGCGACTTCACCTATATCGATGACCTCGTGGAGGCGATCCTCCGGCTCTCTTCCGTCGTTCCCTCGGAAGCCAATCGCGTGGCCGACGAACGGGTGGAGACCCTCTCACATCAGGCGCCGTTCCGCGTCGTCAACATCGGCGGCGGTCAGCCCGAAAACCTGATGACCTTTGTCGAGACCGTCGAAAGGGCACTCGGCCAGCCGGCCAAGCGCAAGATGCTGCCGATGCAGAAGGGTGACGTGCCGCGCACCTTTGCCAGCCCCGACCTGTTGATGGCGCTGACCGGCTACAAGCCGGAGACAACGCTGGATATCGGCATCAAGGCATTCGTCGACTGGTATCTGGAAGCACGCGGCGAGCTCGAGCCGTAGACCTACCGTCCGGCTATCGGCGGAGGTTGGCGGCCAGCGCCTCCTTTTTCGATGCAAAAATCCCATCGATCTCGGACGCCGGCAGCGGATGGCCGAGCGCGAAGCCTTGCAACGTGTGACAGCCGAGCTTCGCGAGCGTCACCGCATGATTTTCAGTCTCGACGCCTTCCGCAATCACGTCGACGCCGAGCGCCTTGCCGATCTCGACGATCGACTTGACGACGCGGCGTTGCTCGGACGAAGTATCCACCTCGCTGACCAGCTGCCGATCGATCTTCAGCCGGGCCGGTCGCAGCCGCACGAGGCCGATCAGCGACGCGTGGCCCGAGCCGAAATCATCGATCTCGATTTCGATACCCATTTGCTTGATGCGATCGACAGCCTGCAGAAGTTCATCGTCGCAATCATCCAGAAAGATCGTCTCGACGAGTTCGAAAACCAAAGCCCCTTCCGGTATCTCCAGCGTCTCCAAATCTTCGATCAATTGCGGATCGTAGAGCCGCTGTCCGGAGATATTGACCGAAATTCGCGGTAGGGCAGTTCCGTGCTGCCCCCAGCTCAGCCGATCCGCGAGCACGCGTCGCAGGATCGAAGCATCGATCTCGGAGGACAAGCCGAACTCGTCGGCGATTTTCAGGAATATACCGGGTGAGAGCGTGCCGCGCTCGCTATGATGCCAACGCGCCAAAGCCTCGATTCCGACGATCTCCCGGGTGTGGGCATCGAGCTGCGGTTGGTAGAATGGAATGATGTCGCCCTGTTCCAGCGCGAGCTTCAACTCTTCGGCAAGACGCCGCTTGCCCATCAGATCGTCTTTGAGCTGCTGCGAGAAGAACTCGATGCGGTCGCGCCCTGATGTTTTTGCCTGATAGAGCGCGATGTCCGACTCTGCGAGAAGGTTGGAGCCCGAGCGATCCGATGACCAGGAAATGCCGATTGAAGCTCCGGATTGCAACATTTCGTGGCCGAAGCGAATCTTCTTCTTCAAGCGTCGCTGCACTTCGCGCGCCATCCGGTTTAGATCTGTCAGACCACCGAAATTGACCAGCAGGATGACGAATTCATCTCCGCCGATACGCGCCGCCATGGCCGCCTTCGGAACAGCAGTCTCGATCCGCAAGGCGGCAGCCCGCAACACGGTGTCGCCCGCGACATGGCCATGGCTGTCGTTGATCTGCTTGAACTCATCGAGGTCGAGATGTAGGACCGCAAGCGTAGAGACCGAGGCATCCTCCGCCAGTTCCGCCAGACGCTTGTCGAAAAGACGGCGGTTAGGAAGTCCCGTCAAGTAGTCGTGTTCCGCTGCATGTTCGATGCGCGCACTGCTCTCCTCCAAGGCCAAGGCACGCGCCTCGGCAACGGCGCGCTGACGGGCAGCCTCGTTCGCGAGCAGGACGTCCGCCGTAACGTCCCATTCGGCACCAATGAAGAAGGGGGATCCTTCCTCGTTGACATAGAAATGGGCCCGTGACCGGATATGCCGTATCTCACCGTTCGGCCAAACGATCCGGAACTCTGAATTGTATAGCCCACGCCGCGCAGTCGCTTCCTCGAATTCCAGTTCGGCGCGCTCGCGATCGTCGGGGTGAATTGCATCAGACCAGACAGCCGTCGGGACCGGACCGTTGCCTCGTCCGGTCTGGTACAGTCGATGCATCTGGACGTCCCAGGAAATCTCATTCTGAGCGAGATTGTGCTCCCACACACCAATCTGGGACGCATCGAGCGCAAGCTCAAGGCGCCGCAGGATGTCCTGGAACTCTCGTTCGGACCGTGTGGGACTGCTCGATGCCAACGCCGTTCAAGCCTCATACAGCTTTCAGTAACAGTAGGGTATCGGTCCTCGTGCGAGGAATCTCATTATGCGGGCAGAACCAACCTTTTGGCGAGAGATTAATTAGGATGCACTAAAAATCCATCAACAACTGTAGGCGAAACACAGCACTCGATCTTGGCAGAGATCCAGTGGACTAGGCAATTCAGCGTTTCGAGGAACGAAGATTCTTTTGTTCGAGTTGCAACAGCAAGCCGCTATGATCGGTTTCGCCACCGCCATGTTCGACGAACTCCGCAAATTCGGCACGCACCGCTTGCGTCAACGGCAGGGCTAGAGCGAGACCGTCGGCAGTCGCGATGATGTTGTTCAGATCCTTGAGTTGCAGTTTGGAGGGACCTGCGGTTCCGAAATCGCGATCAACCATTCGCTGACCGTGAACATCCAGGATTCGGCTTTCGGCAAAACCGCCCCGGATCGCGCGGCGAAATGCCTCACGCGAACCGCCCCCGGCCTCGACGAGCAGCATAGCCTCGGCAACGGCGCCGATCGTTATGGCAACGATCTGCTGGTTCCCAAGCTTCGCGAGCTGCCCGCAACCGCTCGGTCCAACATGCGTAACGCGGCCAAGCGGCGCAAAGACGTCCGCCAGCTCTTCAATCAGCTTGGCGTCGCCGCCTGCCATGATCGCAAGCGTACCGGCAGCCGCGCCGACCACACCGCCCGACACCGGCGCATCGAGATGTGCAATGCCACGCTCGGCGAGTTTCGAGGAATGCTCTCGCGCCGTATCCGGGGCAATGGAACTGGAATCGATGACGACCGCGCCGGTATCGAGCGCCTCTGCGGCGCCTTGCTTGAACAACACGTCCTCTACTGCCGTTCCGTCAGTGAGCATCGTGAAAACCACCGATGCTCCCTCGACCGCAGCAGCTGGCGTATCGGCAACCACCGCGCCGTCCCCGGCAAGTTCCTGCGCCTTGGCATGATTGCGATTCCAGACCGTGACGGCAAAGCCGGCGTGGAGCAGGCGGCGAGCCATCGGTGCGCCCATCAGCCCTGTCCCCAGGAATGCAATGCTGCGCGATTTGCTGGTCGTCATAGCCGTCCTCCCAGTTCATCCTCGATATGCACGCGAATAATGTCGTCGAAAGAAGCATCGGCGACGAAACCCAACTTTCTCGCGCGCTCGGCCGCGAATGCCTGCGGCCAACCGGACACGATCTTCACGACTAGCTCATCGGGTTCGCGGCGGATCAGAGTGACGGCCTTTTCTCCCGCGATCTTGCGCAACGCTTCAATCTGCTCCCCCACCGTAGCGCTGACACCCGGCATCGTCAGGCTGCGGCGGGCGCCAAGCGGCTCGAGATCGATACTGGCGGCATGGATGAGAAAGCCGACGGCCGAACGCGGCGACGCATGCCAATGACGGACAGTTTCCGGCACCGGCAGGATTGCCTCCTGCCCGGCCAATGGTTCGCGCACGATGCCGGAGAAGAAACCGGAGGCAGCGTTATTCGGTTTGCCGGGACGGACGCAGATCGTCGGCAACCGGATGCCGATGCCGTCGATGAAGCCCCGGCGCGTATAATCTGCCAGGAGCAATTCGCCCATCGCCTTCTGCGTGCCATAGCTCGTCAACGGTGTGAGATTGAAATCGTCAGGGATCACCTCGGGGAATGGTGCTCCGAAGACCGCGATGGACGAGGTGAAAACGACGCAGGGCCGATAACCGTCCTGAAGATGTGCCTCCCGGATCGCCTCAAGAAGCGCACGCGTGCCTTCTAGATTGATGCCGTAACCTTTTTCGAAATCCAGCTCAGCCTCGCCTGACACGATTGCGGCGAGATGAAACACCACATCGGGCCGCGAGGCGATAATTCGCGTGGCTTGCCCTGGAGCAGAAACGTCGATCGCGCTGGTCTCGACACGCCCGTTGAACCCTTCAGGCGCGGCGGGTATGACGACATCAACAAGAGAAAGCCGATTGATCGACTGGCCTGCTAGCCGTCCATCCGAGACAAGCCGCGCCGTCAATTTGCGCCCGATCATTCCAGCTGCGCCGATAATCGCGATATGCACTGGCTGCCTCCATCAATCGTTGCAGTGTGCGACTCCCCTCGCCCTGCATCCCTTTTGAGACATAGCCGTATGGCTCTCCCATGAAAACAGGAAAGGCGGAGCATTGCTCCGCCTTTCCACGTCTCGCCGCTCGGAAGGGCTATTCGGCAGCGAGTCGTATGATTTCGGCTTCCTCCGCATCGTGCTCGTGCTCCTTGTGCTGGATCAGCGGGCGATTGCCCGACAGCTTGCGGACCAGCACGTAGAAGACGGGCGTCATGAAGATGCCGAAGAAGGTGACCCCGATCATGCCCGAGAACACCGCCACACCCATGGCGGCACGCATCTCGGCACCCGCACCGGTGGAGGTGACCAGCGGCACGACACCCATGATGAACGCCATTGATGTCATCAGGATCGGGCGCAGACGCAGGCGGCTTGCTTCGATGGCGGCCTGAACCGGAGTCCGTCCCTCGAATTCCAGCTCGCGGGCGAATTCCACGATCAGGATCGCGTTCTTCGCCGAGAGGCCGACAAGAACCACCAGACCGATCTGCGTGAAGATGTTGTTGTCTCCACCGGTCAGCCAGACGCCTGTCAACGCAGCCAGCACGCCCATCGGCACGATCATGATGATCGCGATCGGCAGCGCAAGGCTCTCGTACTGCGCAGCGAGCACCAGGAACACCAGCAGCAGGGCCAGCGGGAAGACGATCACGCCGGAATTGCCAGCCAGGATCTGCTGATAGGTCAGATCCGTCCATTCGAAGCTGATGCCCTTCGGCAAGGTCTCTTCGGCGATCTTCTCGATCGCTGCCTGAGCCTGGCCGGAAGAAAAGCCCGGAGCAGGACCGCCGTTGATATCGGCGGAGAGGAAACCGTTATAACGGTTGGTCCGCTCCGGCCCGGTTGTCGCGTTCACCTTCAGGAGCGCAGACAGCGGGATCATCTGGCCCGATGCCGAACGAACTTTCAGCTTGCCGATATCCTCGGGCTGCGCCCGGAACTTGGCATCCGCCTGGACACGCACGCTGTAGGTACGGCCGAAGGCGTTGAAGTCGTTGACATAGAGCGAACCGAGGTAGATCTGCAGCGTCTCGAAAACGTCGGTTACCGGGACGCCAAGCTGTTCTGCCTTCTCACGGTCGAGATCGGCATAGAGCTGCGGAACATTGATCTGGTAGGCAGAGAAGATGCCCGTCAGTTCAGGCGTCTGGTAGGCCTTGGCGATCATCGCCTTGTTGGCCTCGTCGAGCACCTGGTAGCCGAGACCGGCGCGGTCTTCGAGCTGCATCTTGAAGCCGCCCGTCGTGCCGAGACCGTTCACCGGCGGCGGCGGGAACATCGCGATGAAGGCATCCTGGATCGCCCCGAACTTCTGGTTCAGGGCCATGGCGATCGCGCCGCCCGAAAGCGCCGGCGACTTGCGCTCCTCGAAATCCTTCAGCGTCACAAAGACGATGCCGGCGTTCGAGGAGTTGGTGAAGCCGTTGATCGACAGGCCCGGGAAGGCAATCGCATGCGCGACGCCTGGCTCGGCCATGGCGATGTCGCTCATCCGCTTGATGACGTCTTCGGTACGGTCAAGGCTGGCGGCATCCGGCAGCTGGGCAAAGCCGATCAGATACTGCTTGTCCTGCGCCGGCACGAAACCGCCCGGCACCGCATTGAAGAGCCCGTAGGTCGCGCCTGCCAGCACGACATACACCAGCATGACGATGCTCTTGCGCGACAGCAGACCGCCGACGCCCTTGCCATAGCCTCGCGAACCGGCGCCAAAGGCCTTGTTGAAGCCACGGAAGAACCAGCCGAAGACGGCGTCCATGGCGCGGGTCAGCCAGTCACGCTTGGCGTGATGGTCCTGCAGCAGCAGCGAAGCCAGAGCCGGAGACAGCGTCAGCGAGTTGAAGGCCGAAATGACCGTCGAGATCGCAATCGTCAGCGCGAACTGGCGATAGAACTGTCCGGACAGACCGGAGATGAAGGCGAGCGGCACGAAAACCGCGACGAGCACCAGCGCGATCGCGATGATCGGACCAGACACTTCCTTCATGGCCTTGTAGGTGGCAGCCCGCGGGCTGAGCCCGTTTTCGATGTTTCGTTCGACGTTTTCGACAACGACGATCGCGTCGTCCACCACGATACCGATCGCCAATACGAGGCCGAAGAGACTGAGCGCGTTGATCGAGAAGCCGAAGACATACATCACCGCGAACGTGCCGATGATCGAAACCGGAACGGCTATCAGCGGGATGATCGAGGCGCGCCATGTCTGCAGGAACAGGATGACGACGATGACGACGAGCGCGATGGCTTCGAGCAGCGTATCGACGACCTTCTCGATCGACGAGCGAACGAATTTCGTCGTGTCATAGACGATCTCGTAGCTGACGCCATCAGGCATGGCGGTCTTCAGCTCTTCCATCGTCTTCTGGACTTCGTCCGAGATGGTGATGGCGTTCGAACCTGGGGACTGGAAGACCGGAATGGCAACCGCCGGCTTGCCGTCGAGAATCGAGCGCAGCGAGTAATCGGCAGCACCGAGTTCGATACGGGCGACATCGCGCAGGCGCGTGATTTCGCCATTCGATCCTGTTTTGACGATGATGTTGCCGAACTGCTCAGGCGTCTGCAGACGACCCTGCGCATTGACGTTCAGCTGCAGGTCGACACCCGACAGGCTCGGCGAAGCGCCGATGGTGCCGGCTGCGGCCTGTACGTTCTGCCCGCGGATCGCGTTGGTGACGTCGCTCGCAGCAAGGCCATGCTCGGCCGCCTTCTGCGGATCGATCCAGACGCGCATCGAATAGTCGCCCGAACCGAACACTTGTACCTGGCCGACGCCATCGATGCGCGCCAGCCGGTCCTTGATGTTGAGGACGCCGTAGTTGCGCAGATAGGTGATGTCGTAGCGGTTGTCAGGCGAGATCAGGTTCACGACCATCATCAGGTCGGGAGAGCTCTTGACCGTCGTGATGCCGATGGTCTTCACCTCTTCCGGCAGACGCGGTTCGGCCTGCGACACGCGGTTCTGAACCAGCTGCTGCGCCTTGTCGGGATCGGTGCCTAGCTTGAAGGTGACGGTCAGCGTCATGACGCCGTCCGAGGTCGCCTGGCTGGACATGTAGAGCATGCCCTCGACGCCGTTGATCTGCTCTTCGAGCGGAGTGGCGACCGTCTGCGCGATGACCTCGGGGTTTGCGCCCGGATAGGTGGCGCGCACGACGATTGATGGCGGAACGACCTCGGGATATTCGGAAATCGGCAGTGAACGCAGGCCAAGCAGGCCGGCGACCACGATGAGGACAGATAGAACTCCGGCGAACACCGGACGGTCGACAAAAAATCTGGAGAAATTCATTTCAAAGCCCTCTCCGGGATGAAATTTTGGATGCAACGGCCCTCTCCGGCGGTGGGAGGCCGCCGGTGGGTCGGGTCATTTCGGAATTGCACGGAGCGCCGAAACGCTCCGGATAGTTTGGCTTACTGAGCCGTCGCGACTTTCTCTTCCGCCTGCGGGGCAACCACTGCACCCGGACGGATACGCTGCAGGCCATTGACGACGATCTTGTCACCAACAGTCAGGCCGCTTTCGACGATACGCTGGCCATCTGCAGATGGGCCGAGCTGGACCGGCCGGTAGCTGACCTTGTTTTCGGCATCTACAACGAACACGAACTTCTTGTCCTGGTCGGTCCCGATCGCGCGGTCGCTGATCAGGATCTTGTTCTCGGCCTTCGGCTCGCCCATGCGGACGCGGACGAACTGGCCGGGGATCAGCTTGCCGCCGGGATTGTCGAAGACGGCGCGAACGCCGATCGTGCCGCTGGCCGCATCAACCTGGTTGTCGATCAGCTGCAGCTTGCCCTTGATCGGCGTGCCCTGATCGGCGAGCGTACCGACCTCGACGGGGATCTGCTCGACAGCGGGAACGGCGCCATCGCCAGCAGGAAGCTGGGCAAGCGCATTCGTCACCATCTCTTCGCTGGCGTTGAAGCTGGCGTAGATCGGATCGACGGACACGAGCGTCGTCAACGCGGGAGATGCGCTGCCTTCGGCAACGAGGTTACCGACAGTCACCTCGATCTTGCCGACACGGCCGGCAACCGGGGCGCGGACCTCGGTGTAGCCGAGCTCAAGCTGTGCCGAGCGAAGCGCCGCCTGGGCGGTGCGAAGACCGGCCTGCGCCTCGGTGAAGGCATTCTGCCGCTGGTCGAAATCGCTTTGCGAAATCGTCTTGTTGTCGGAAAGCCTGCGGCCACGCTCCAGCTCGATCTGAGCAAGATTGACCTTGGCCTCGGCAGAGGCAGTCTGTCCTTCAGCCTGCGAAACCGCCGCCTGGTAGGGCTCCGGATCGATAGTGAAGAGCAGATCGCCGGCCTTGACCAGCGCGCCTTCGCGGAAGTGCACGGACTGGACGGCGCCGGCCACACGTGAACGGACCTGCACGCGGTCGACGGCCTCAAGCCGTCCCGAAAACTCCTGCCATGTCGTGACGTCACGGCTGGCGACGACGGCAACCGTGACCGGCACAGCGGGAGCCTGCGCGGGTGTGGAAGCCGCCGTTGCAGTCGTGCTCATCGGCAGTTCGAAAAAGATGGCTGCGGCCGAAACGGACGCAGCAAGTCCCAAGCCGGCGCCCACAAGGGCCCAGCGCTTTTTACTGGACGTCATTGGTACTCTCCTTACGGCCCTCTCTCAGTGGCCGAATTCAATCAGTTCGTCTTCAATGCAATAGGTTGGCTGCTAATATCCCGAACGAAGCTTTCGAATTGGTCCGTGATCGTCCGTTCCCAATTCGGTGCCTGTTCGCACTTCCCGCCATAAAGCAACGGCCAGCCTGCCCCGGCGGGGAGGACATTCCGGCGAACTGGAACGCCAGCCTGTTTCAGGCGGTCTGCGTAACCGAGCGTTTCGTCGCGAAGTGGATCATCTTCTGCGGTCAGAACGAGCGCGGGCGCGACCCCTGAAATCCGCGAACAGAGACACGGCGCCGCATAGGGATGACAACCGCCGCCGCTGAGATAATGACTCCAGCCCTCGGCCCAGCGCTGACGCATACCGATGCCGTCCGCCTTGCGGATCGACGACGTACCCATGAAAGGATCAAGCAGTGGCGAAATCAGAATTTGGCCATCGAGCGCATCCGCATAGTGGTCTCGCGCCTTGAAAGCGACACCGGCAGCAATATTGCCGCCCGCCTCTTCGCCAGCAACGATCAGCAACGAATTGCGATCGCCAATGCCGGACGCCCGCTTGTTGGCGAGATAGGAAAAAACAGAGTAGCCGACTTCGAGCGGCTTCGGAAAGACGTTGCCAAGTGGGGCGTTGTAGTCGGGCACGGCGACGATCGCGCCCGCTTTCGCCAGGCTTTCGGCAACAACGCTGTCCCTAACGCCCGACTGCAGAAAAGCACCGCCGTGAAAAAACAGCACGATCGGCGACCCCTTGCCGAACTCGGCGCCCTGATAGACGCGTGCGGAAACGGGGCCAGTGGCCACCTTTTCCATCACTATGTCTTTCACCTGCACCGTCATCGTTTCGGCTCGCGTCTGACCCACATAACGTATTGCGAGCCAAGACGGCTTGCAATTTCTGAAGAAAACATATTGTTATTCCATTGTCGGAATAAGAAGCGATAGAGCAATTACACTGTTCCGAATTTCGAACAATACCGCAGTGCAACCTGCTTAGGTGATTTCCGATGGACCAGCTCTCGGCAATGCGCGCTTTCATCCGCGTCGTAGAGACGGGCAATTTCACACGGGCCGCCGACACGCTCGCCATGCCCAAGGCGACGGTGACCAATCTCATTCAGGGGCTTGAAGCGCACCTGCACACCAAGCTTCTCAACCGCACCACGCGTCGCGTCATGGTGACGACCGATGGCGCACTCTACTATGAGCGAGCGGCGCAGATCGTCTCCGAACTCGAAGAGTTGGACGGCAGCCTTTCGAACTCCCAGGGCCTGCCGACCGGCCGCTTGCGCGTCGAAATGGCAGGCGCCTTCGCCGACTGGATCGTCGTGCCGGCACTTTGCGATTTCTACCAGAAATATCCTGATATTCGTGTCGATCTCGGCGTCGGCGACCGCACCGTCGACTACCTCGCGGAGAACGTCGACTGCGCCCTTCGCGGCGGCACGCCGGCCGACCAGTCGCTGATCGCGAGACGCGTATCAGAGGTTGAATTGGTGACCTGCGCAGCGCCACTTTACATCGAGAAATTCGGCATTCCCGCCCGTCCGGAGGAGCTGGAAAACGACCACTATTCAGTAAGTTACTTCCGCGCCCAGACGAACAGGACGCTTCCCTTCGAATTCCGCAAGGACAATGAGGATCTGGAGATCAATCCGCGCTACCTGCTATCGGTCAACGACAGCCGGACCTTCGTGACAGCGGCATTGAGGGGGCTCGGCATTGCTCAACTGCCGCGCTTCATGATCCGCGACGCCTTGACCAAGGGCGACCTCGTGGAGATCCTGCCGGAATGGAGCCGCGAACCCCTTCCTCTCTACATCGTCTATCCGCCGAATCGGCACCTCAGCAACAAGGTCCGCGTCTTCGTCGACTGGCTGGTGAAACTGCTCTCGGATGCGAAGTTGAACGATGCGTGACGCAGTTGCGGCCCGGAAGGGAGTTCCTTCGACGGGCCGCAACTGTCTGTCTTCAAATTCCTTTCAGACCTCGTCGCGCCACCAGGGAAATGGCTCGGCCGGTATCTGAGGTTGGCGCCCGGAGTTGGAGGTCTTCCAGTCGCCCTTACATCATAAATATAAGCCTGCTTTTTGCCGTTTGTTAAGTGCTGATTCCTGCACAGCAGGTTCGCAAAAACGGAACAATGGCAAATATCACGACTAGTGAACAGCTGCCTTGAGGAGATCTTCCAGCCCGATCCGCCGGAACATTTCGGCGCGAACACGATCAGCAACACCATTGACCACCTCGGCGCCATCTTCGGACGGATCGACATGGGTACGGAAAGGACGCTTGCCGAAAGGCATCGCGACAACCTCTGCAATTGCCGTCGCAACCGAACCCGCATCGGCATCAATAGGTTCGAGCGCAGCAAGCCCCTGCAGCGCCTGCTCCGGCACACCCTTGTAAGGTCCGTCGTTGTATTCGGCCGCGCGCGCCGCATCAGCCGGCGAGCCGGAATGCGCGAAGTGGTTGGTGCCCTTGGTAAAGGCGCCGGGCACGATGATCGCGGTCTCGATGCCCCAGCGGGTAAGCTCGGACGCGTAGGAAACGGCAACCGAGTCCATCGCCGCCTTGGCCGCGAAATAGGGTGCGAGATAGGGCGGCGTGCCGCCGCGCGTGCTGGAAGAAGACACCCAGACGACAAGCCCCTTGCCCCGCTTGCGCATATGGGGAAGCACGGCGCGGTTCACCCGTTGCGTCGATAGCACGTTGATGTCGAACAGTTCGGCATATTGCTCCGGCGTGAATGCTTCGGCCGGTCCGAAGGACATATGACCGGCATTGTGGATGATGACATCCAGCCTACCCGCCTCGTCGAGCACCTTGGCAATTCCGGCTGCGATGGAAGCATCCGAAACGACATCGAGCTCGACTGGGCGGAGATCGACCTTGTTGTCCCCCGAGAACGTTGCGATATCGGCGACGGCCTTTGCGTTGCGGCCCGCCGTATCGCGGATGCCGGCATAGACGATGTGCCCTTCCTTGGCGAGTGTACGGGCGGTGAGAGCGCCGAAGCCGCTGGATGCTCCAGTAATGACGATGACCTGCTTTTCCATTGTCCTATTCCTTCGAGAAGTGACTGATGACGTCTGATGCGGGAGATCGGCGCCGGGCCGACCCCGCCGCTGCAAGGCTGGAGTCAGATGATGCCGCCGTTGGCGCGCAGCACCTGACCGTTGATCCAGGAACCATCGGGGCCTGCCAGGAACGAAACAGAAGCGGCGATATCCTCGGGCGTCCCCAAGCGCTCCAGCGGGTTCATCTTGGCCATGCGGGCGATCAGTTCCTCCGACTTGCCATCGAGGAAAAGGTCGGTCGCTGTCGGCCCCGGAGCCACTGCGTTCACGGTGATTTCGCGACCACGCATTTCCTTCGACGTGATCGCCGTCAGCGTTTCGACAGCCGCCTTGGTCGCGGCGTAAACGCCGTAGTTTTCAAGCTTCAGACCGACGACGCTCGTCGAAAAGTTGATGATGCGGCCGCCGTTGCGCAGACGCTTTGCGGCTTCGCGCAGAGTGTTGAAGGTGCCCTTCAGGTTGACGCTGACCTGGCGATCGAAATTTGCATCGTCGGCATCGGCAATCGACGAGAGCTGCATGATACCGGCATTGTTGACCAGCACATCAACACCGCCGAAGGCTGCTTCCGCAGCGTCGAACATGCGGCGGACGGCTGCGGGATCGCTGACATCGGCCTGCGCCGTCAACGCCCTGCCGCCGCTCTGCTCGATCTTTTCCACCAGCGCCTCGGCGAGTGCTGCGTTACCGGCATAGTTGACGACGACGGTGAAACCGTCCCTGGCCAGCCGTTCGGCGATTGCGGCGCCGATGCCCCTCGATGCGCCTGTGACCAGTGCGACCTTGTTCTCGTTGTTGCTCATTACCTTTCTCCTTCACTGGGTGCGGCTCGCCGCGTTTTGGATGAGGAGAAGATGCCACTTTTCGAATAGCGGATAATCAGCCATTATTCGGCATCACTATCCGGACATGGCGAACAAACAAGATGGACAGATTCGATGCCATGCGGGTGTTTTCCCGCGTCGTGGAGAGGCGGAGCTTCACGCTCGCCGCCGAGGACACCGGCCTTCCGCGCTCCACGGTCACGGATGCGGTCAAGCAGCTGGAAGCCCGCCTCGGCGTACGATTGCTGCAGAGAACGACGCGCCATGTCAGCCCCACGCTTGATGGCGAAGCTTACTACCAGCGCTGTCTTTCCATACTCGCCGACATCGAGGACGCAGAGGGCGCCTTCGCCGGCGCCAAGCCGAAAGGCATGCTGCGCGTCGACGTGCATGGCACGCTTGCCCGCCATTTCGTGCTGCCAAGTCTTCCGTCCTTCCTCGAGACCTATCCCGATATCGAGTTCTACATGAGCGAGGGTGACCGACTGGTTGACGTCGTCCGCGAAGGCATCGATTGCGTGCTGCGCGTCGGCGTTCCCCAGGACAGCGACATGGTGGCGCGACGCGTCGCCATGCTGGAAGAGATCACGCTGGCGTCTCCCGGCTATCTTGAAAAGCATGGTGTGCCCCAGCATCCCGACAGGCTCGACGGTCATCGCATGGTGGGCTTTCGCTCGACCGCGACGGGTGGTGTCCTGCCCCTGGAATTCCTCGTCGGCGGCAATATCCACAACGTCACCCTGCCGGCGCCGGTCACCGTCAACGCCGCCGAAAGCTTCATGTCGGCAGCCCGGCTCGGCCTCGGTCTCATTCAGGTGCCGCGGTATCATGCCGAGAAGGATCTGTTCGATGGGGCGCTGGTTCATGTGCTGCCGGATTTTCCGCCGACGGAGACACCCGTCTCCCTGCTCTATCCGCGAAACAGGCAGCTCTCTCCGCGCGTTCGCGTTTTCATCGACTGGCTGGTGAAGGTCTTTGCTCGACAATCCTAGCGAAAAGCGTTTCACTTGGAGCAACTCTCAGAACCCGGAGATTTCCATGGCCATCACAGACGTCACCGTACATCCGAAGGACGGCGGCTTCGTTGTCATCTTTACGGATCAGTCCGGCAACAACATATCGGTCACGCTCTATGCTGCAGCCTCTCCCGGACTGACGAGCGACAACGCGATTACTCGCGCAAGGGCGCTGCTTGCCGCAACGCTACAGAGTTCGCAGGTCGACGGAGCACGCGGCAAGGATGCCGCACTTCTGGAAGAGGAACTGGAAGAAGGCCTCGAGGACACCTTCCCCGCCAGCGATCCCGTATCGGTCACCGGATCATCGATTTCCGCGCACGACCCGAAGGTCGGCCACTAGAGTGTCCGAGCGATCGAAAGCCTGAACCAGATGACACATGCCGCCGGTGCGATCGGCGCCGCTCCCCTCACCGGCCCTGATCTCACGCGCTTTTTCGAACGCGATGCGATTGCTGTTGCCCGTGATTTGCTTGGCTGCCATCTCCGTGTCGGTGATGTCGGCGGTCGCATAACCGAAACCGAAGCCTATTTCCCCGACGATGCAGCCTCGCATGCCTTCCGCGGCCCTACACCGCGCAACGGCGCGATGTTCGGCAAACCGGGCAACGTCTACATCTACCGTATCTACGGCATGCATTGGTGCGTAAATTTCGTGTGCACGACGGGCTCCGCCGTGCTGATCCGCGCACTCGAGCCGGAAGCCGGCATCCCGACCATGATCGACCGGCGCAACAACGATGCGTTGACCCAACTCTGCAGCGGCCCTGGCAAGCTCTGCCAGGCGCTCGGCATCGACCTGTCCCTCAACGACAGGCTGCTCGATCGGCCGCCCTTCTCGATCTCCCCTTCCGCCCCCGTCGAGATTGTCGCCGGCAAACGCATAGGCATAACGAAAAATGCCGAAGCACCTTGGCGCTTCGGCATCTCCGGGTCTCGCTATCTCAGCAAACCGTTTCGCTGAGCATCATTCCATGACGGCGCTGTGGTCCATGACCGGCGCCACCTTCGGCTTGCGCAGCAGCAGCGCAAGCGGAATGACCGCAAGCGACATCAGCATCAGCAGCTTGAAATCGTCGATATAGGCGATGATCGTCGACTGCAGGGTGATCACTTCGTTGAGCGCCGCGCGACCGGCTGCGGTCAGCGGGTTCATCCCTTGCGCCGCCGTTGCCTCGAAGGCACGGTTGAACGGCGTCACATAAGCCGCGATGTTCTCATGGTTGACCTGTGCGTTCTCCACCAGCAGCGCCGAAACGATCGAGATGCCGACGCTCGAGCCGATGTTACGCGACAGGTTGTAGAGGCCGGTACCGTCGCCGCGCATGTGCGCGGGCAGCGTCGAGAAGGCGATCGTCGTCAGAGGCACGAACAGGAAGCCAAGCCCGGCGCCCTGAATGAAGCCGACGGACACGATCGTCCACTGTGAGACATCGGGCGTCCAGCCGGTCATGTCGTACATCGCCCAGGCCGTCAGCCCGAGGCCCAGCACCAGCAGCAGGCGCGTATCGACCTTGCCGATGAGCTTGCCGACGATGAACATGCAAAGCATTGTGCCAAGCCCGCGCGGCCCCATAACGATGCCCGCGGTGATGACGGGGTAGCCCATCAGCGTCTGCAGGTATGGCGTCATCAGCGCCAGGGAGGCGAGATAGGTTATGCCGATCACGAAGATGAAGAGCATGCTCACCGAGAAGTTCCGGTCAAGGAACAGCCGCGGATTCACGAAGGACTTCTCCGCCGTCAGCGTATGCACGATCAGCAGGTAAAAGGCGGCGGCGCAGACGATTGCCTCGATCATGATCTCGCCCGATGCAAACCAGTTGAGCTGTTCGCCGCGATCGAGAAACAGCTGCAGCGACGCGATGCCGAGACTCATCATCCCGAACCCGAACCAGTCGAGCTTCGCCAACGCGTCCAGCTTCGTTTCCGTGACGTAGATCACGATGCCAGCGAATGCCAGCGCACCAATAGGGACGTTGATATAGAACACCCAGCGCCAGCTGATGTTGTCAGTCAGCCAGCCGCCGATGACAGGTCCCAGGACCGGCCCGACCATGACCGAGACGCCAAATAAGGCCATGGCCGAGCCGCGCTCCTCGACACTATAAATGTCGAGGAGGATGCCCTGAGAGAGGGGCACCAGAGACGCGCCGAACAGGCCCTGCAACAGGCGGAAGGCGACGATCTGGTTCAGCGATTGCGCAAGGCCGCACAGGACGGAGGCGAAGACGAAGCCGGCGATCGCCGCCAGCAACACCCGCTTGCGCCCGAACTTGGCGGCGAGAAAGCCCGACGGCGGCGTCATGATCGCAGCCGCCACGATGTAGGAAGTCAACACCCAGTTGATCTGGTCGGCGCTCGCCGAGACGCTGCCCTGGATGTAGGGCAGCGCGACGTTGGCGATGGTCGTATCCAGCGCCTGCATGATGACGGCCAGGATGACACAGGCCGTGATCGCGCCGCGGTTGGCAACCGGGGTGGACGGAGATGATGCAGCGTTACTCATGGTCCTTGCCGCCTGAGCGGCCCAAAAGCTTGGAAACGAAATCCGGAAGACCGCGGGCGCGACCCGTATCGACGTCGACGACCGTGCTCATGCCGACGCGAAGCGGCGGCTTGCCGGCAGCGTCATCGATGCTGACGCGCATCGGAATGCGCTGCACGACCTTCACCCAGTTGCCCGTCGTGTTCTGCGCCGGCAGCAGCGAGAAGCTGGAACCGGAGGCCGGGCTGATGCTCTCGACCTTGCCCTTCCACTCGACGCCCGGATAGGTATCGACATAGATCGTCACCGGCTGGCCGGGCTTCACATAGGTCAGCTCGGTTTCTTTGGGGCTCGCCGCAATCCAGAGATTGTTGTCCGAAACCAGCGAGAAGGCTTGTGTCGACGCCTGCAGATAGGAGCCCGGCTGCAGCGAGTTGACGTTCGTTGCGACGCCGTCGAACGGCGCCTTGACGACGCTGTGGTCGAGTTGGCGCTGAGCGTCATCGACCTTCGCCTTGGCCTCGAGGTAAAGCGGGTTCTGGTCCACTGGCTGATTGGCATTGCCCCCGAGCTGCGCCAGCGTTGCTGCTGCCTCGGCCTTCGCAACGGCGACCTTCTGGCGTCCGGCGTCGAGATTGTGCTTGGCCTGATCATAGGCGGTCCGCGTCGCGGCAGAGCTGTTCAGCAGGCTCTGCTGCCGATCGAACTCGGTCTGATAGTAGGGAATGTCGGCTTCCGCCTGGGTGATCTCGGCAAGCGACTGCTGGTAGCTGGCCTGCATGTTCAGGATCTGGTTGCGTACGGCGCCAAGCTGCGCCTCAGCGCCTTCAAGCGCGATCTTGAAGGCATCCTGCTGCAGGCTGAAGAGCTCCTGGCCCTTCTTCACCGCTTCGTTCTCATGCACGTTGATCTGGTCGACGATACCGGAAACGTCGGTCGTCAGCCCCACCATGTCGGCCTGGATATAGGCATTGTCGGTCGACATGATCTGACCGCCGTTGACATAGTAGTATCCACCGACGACGAGCGCGACCGGCAGCAGGGCGAAGAGAACGGGCCGCGTGAGACTGCGCCGGCGGCGGACCTGTGTGCCGCCGGGCGCAGCCACTGCAGTAGCGGGCGCTGAATTGGATGAAGGCGCCTCGGCTACCGTCTCCCCGCGGGGGGAAGCCTCGTTTTCTTCAACTGGGTTCTTGGCATTTGCGTCTGCTACGACGCGCAGGGAGGACTTCTCAGCCATGTTTTGTCTCATCTTCGGCTACCGGGGTTCGGCAAGCCTGCGCTAGGTTCGTCTTCATTGCGGTTAGGATACCGAACAGCTGATCGCGCTGCTCGGAAGGGATGCCATCAAAAGCTTCGCCGCGTGTCAGGTCGCCCAGTTCACGCATCTCGGCCAGAAGCGGATGCGCTTCCTCGCGCACATAGAGAAGCCAGATGCGGCGGTCAGTCGGATGCTGGCGGCGCTCGATGAGACCACGATCGGCCAACTTGTCGAGAATGCGGACCAGCGTGATCGGTTCGATTTCCAGGATCTCGGCAAGTCCGCCCTGGTGGATTCCCTCATTGCTGCGGAGATAGGCGAGCGTCTGCCACTGCGACCGCGTCAGCCCAAGGCAACGCGCGCGCTGCTCGAACCGCTTGCGAAGCAGCCGTGCAACGTCGTGCAGCAGAAAGCCGAGAGTGGGATTGCCGTTCATTGATATTCGCGCCAATTGTAAGCACACTTATAATACGCTCAGATATATTAAGCGTATGCGCTGCACAAGTCTGTCGGCCACGAAATCGTGTGTTGCGAGCAAAATGCCGCACACGCATTCTGGTCGGACTTACACGCATGGCTTCCAGCAGCCCGTGAAATTGCAACCGGTCGGCATTTGCAATTTCTGCCGGAGGCAGTTTATATACGTCCTACAGGTACTTAGCGGGTCTCCGCATTATTCTTTTCTAGCAATCGCAGATCGTCCGCGCGCCCAGAATGGCGCTCAGGTGCAGAATATCGATACGGGCGACGCTTTTTCGCTCGGACGCAGCAAGACGTGACACGCATTATCTTATCGACATAGTGGGCTCGCTGGCAGCGGCCCAAATTGGGAGACTGTTATGCCTTTCTCAATTAGAAACATGCTTTTGCTGAGCAGCATGATCCTCTTGCCTGCAGCAAGCGCAGTCGCCCAGGGTGCCCCGCCTCCCCCACCCGTCACCGTTGCCAAGCCTGTCGTGCGCGATGTCGTCGACAACGATGAATTCATCGGCCGCTTCGAACCGGTGGATGAGGTATCTGTCCGTTCTCGCGTCGGTGGCTACCTTCAGGAAGTGCATTTCACGGACGGCGCCATTGTCAAAGCAGGTGACCTGCTTTTCGTCATCGATCAGCGGCCTTTCATCACTGCGCTTAATGAGGCAAACGCTGCGCTGGAGGTGGCCAAGTCCACACAGACCTATGCTGAAGCGCAGTTCAAGCGCGCGGAGTCGCTGGCGACCAGCGGCAGCCAGTCGGTCTCTACTTTGGACGACCGTCGCCGGGAATGGCTTTCGTCGCAGGCGAACGTCCGCGGTGCCCAGGCGACTGCCGACCGTGCTGCTCTCGATATGGACTATACCAAAATCACGGCACCCTTGAGCGGCCGTATCGATCGCCGCCTGATCTCGATCGGCAACCTGGTTCAAGCCGACCAATCGGTACTGACGACAATCGTTTCACTCGACCCGATCGACTTCTATTTCGATGTCGACGAGCGCCGGCTCCTGAATTTCGCTGACACTGCTCGCAGGAAGGGCCAGGTGCTTCAGCAGGGCGGCGGAGGCGTCGACGTGACGGTGACGATCAGCGACCCGAACGCCAAGCCCTTCACGGGAAAGCTCGACTTTGCGGAGAACAGGATCGACAACCAGAGCGGCACGATCCGGCTTCGCGCCCGCTTCGCCAACCCGGATCTCGTGCTTCAGCCTGGCCTGTTTGGGCGCATCCAAGTCGCGGCCTCCAATACCTATAAAGCCGTCCTCGTCCCCGACGAAGCGATCGGCTCCGACCAGAATGAGCGCGTCGTGTTTGTCGTCGGCACCGACGGCAAGGTTTCGACTATGCCGGTACGGCCGGGTCCGCGAATCTACGGCTATCGGGTCATTCGCGAAGGCCTCGACGGCACCGAGACGATCGTCGTCAATGGCCTGATGCGCGTCCGGCCCGGCGCAACGATCACGCCGAAGATGATAGAACTACCGCAAGAACGGCGCGATACGCCGCCCGATTCCCCGGTCCCGGAGAGCGGCCAATGAGATTTGCCCATTTCTTTGTGGACCGGCCGATCTTTGCGGCCGTCATCTCGATCGTCTTCCTCGTCGTCGGCAGCATTGCTTATACGCAATTGCCGGTATCTCAATACCCCGAGATCGCACCACCGACTATCGTCGTACGCACGTCCTATCCCGGCGCCGATCCGCAGACTATCGCCGACACCGTGTCAACGCCACTCGAGCAGCAGATCAACGGCGTCGAGGACATGCTTTATATGTCCTCCTATTCCAGCGCCGACGGCGCCATGTCGCTGACGATTACCTTCAAGCTGGGCACCGACCTGGACAAGGTGCAGGTTCTTGTCCAGAACCGCGTCTCGATCGCCTTGCCCCGCCTTCCCGAAGAGGTGCAGCGGCTCGGTGTCACCACAGACAAGAGTTCTCCCGATCTGATGATGGTCGTGCATCTACTGTCACCGTCGCACCGCTACGACCAGCTTTACGTCTCGAACTACGCGCGCAACCGCATCCGCGACGTTCTCGTTCGTCTAGATGGCGTTGGTGACGTACAGATCTTTGGCGAGCGCCAATATTCGATGCGAATCTGGCTCGATCCGGAAAAACTCTCCGCCTATCAGATGACATCGGATGACGTTGTCGCAGCGCTCCGCGACCAGAACGTCCAGGTGTCTGGCGGCAAGATCGGCGCGCCTCCCGTTACCGGCAAGAATGCGTTCGAATATACGGTGCGCACCGAGGGACGTTTTTCCGATGTCCGCCAATTTCGCTATGTCATTGTTAAATCAACCGCCAGCGGCCGGCTGGTCGCGCTGCAGGATGTGGCTCGTATCGAGCTCGGCGCGCAAGACTACGTCACCAATAGCTATCTGAACAACGATCCGGCCGTTGCCCTCGGTGTCTTCGCCCGGCCCGGAACCAATGCACTGGATACCGCGCATCAGGTCCAGGCGATCATGAAGGACATCTCGCAGAATTTCCCGCCGGGATTGGAATATCGGATCGTCTACGACACGACCGAATTCATCTCGGATTCGATTGCGGAGGTCTATCGAACCATTGCCGAAGCGGCGATTCTGGTGGCCATTGTCGTGCTGGTCTTCCTGCAATCCTGGCGCACGGCGATCATTCCGATCGTTGCAATACCGGTATCGCTGATCGGCACCTTCGCGGTGCTGCTGGCATTCGGCTTCTCCCTCAACATGCTGACCCTGTTCGGTCTCGTGCTTGCCATCGGTATCGTCGTCGACGATGCGATCGTCGTGGTGGAGAACGTCGAACGCAATCTGGCGCGCGGGATGTCTCCGAAGGAAGCGGCTCATGTCACCATGGATGAAGTCGGCACCGCGGTCGTTGCGATTTCGTTGGTCCTTATCGCCGTGTTCGTACCGACGGCCTTTATTCCGGGCATATCGGGCCAGTTCTACAGGCAATTCGCGGTTACGATCTCGGTCACCACGGCAATCTCGGCGTTGAACTCCCTGACGCTTTCACCAGCGCTGGCCGGGATCCTGCTGAAAAGCCATGACCACGAAACCAAGCGTGTCAGCATAGCAACGCGTTTCGTGCGCAGCCTGGCCAACGGCTTCAACCACGGCTTCGATCGAATGAGTGCCGGCTACTCATGGATCATCCGGCATCTCGTCAGCAGCTGGGTGGGGCTGACCTGCTCGCTTCTCGTCTTCGCAGGGCTCTTGGGAGCAACCTGGTACATGGGCACTAAAGTCCCTTCGGGCTTCATCCCGACCATGGACCAGGGTTACGCAATCATCGTCATACAGCTTCCCGATGGCGCCTCGCTCGCGCGTACCGATGCCGTCGTCAAGCAGGTCGGCGACATCGCCCGGCAAGTTCCCGGCGTCGGCAACGCCGTCCAGTTTGCCGGCTTCAGCGGTGCGACCTTCACGAATGCCTCGAATGCGGGTGTGGTCTTCGTTCCGTTCAAGTCTTTCGCCGAACGCGAGGAAGGCGGCGAGACCGCAAACAAGATTATCGGAGAACTCTTCGGCAAGCTGCAGAGCATCCAGGAAGCCTTTATCATCGCCATCCCACCGCCCTCGGTACGAGGCGTCGGCAACTCTGGCGGCTTCAAGATGCAGGTTTCCGATCTTGAAAACGCCGACATGACCCGCGCGCTTGGACTCGCGCGGCAGATGATGGGCGCCGCCGCCACAACTGAGGGGCTGACCGGCGTCTTCACAACCTTCTCGGACGCCAGCCCGCAATACTTCCTCGAGATCGACCGTGATAAGGCGCGCTTCCTGAACGTGCCGATCCCCAATATCTTCAACGCCCTGTCGATCAATCTCGGCGTTTCCTATGTGAACGATTTCAATGCGTTCGGCCGCGTTTACCAGGTCAGGGCTCAGGCCGACCGACAATACCGCATGGACCGAGACGACATCCTTGCCCTGAAGGTCCGGTCGGCGACCGGTGCGCTCGTGCCCCTCGGAACCCTGATGGAGATCAAGGATGCAAGCGGCCCGGCGCTTGTCCAGCGTTACAACATGTACGTTTCGGTGCCGCTGCAGGGAAATCCGACGCCGGGCACATCGACCGGCGATGCCATCAAGAAGATGGAAGCGCTGGCGGCAAAGATTCTGCCACCGGGAACCACGTTCGAATGGACGGAACTGGCCTACCAGGAAACCCACACCGGAAACACGGCGATTTACATATTTATTCTGTCCGTGGTCTTCGTCTTCCTGGCTCTGGCGGCGCAATATGAAAGCTGGGTGTTGCCTCTCGCCATCATCCTCATCGTTCCACTTGCCGTGCTCGCTGCTCTGATCGGTGTTTGGTTGAGAGGAATGGACAATAACGTCCTGACGCAGATAGGTCTGATCGTCCTCATCGGTCTTGCCGCCAAGAACGCGATTCTGATCGTCGAGTTCGCCCGGCAGGCGGAAGAGGAAGGCAAATCGCCGGTGGAGGCCGCAGTGGAGGCCAGCCATCTTCGCTTGCGTCCGATCCTGATGACGGCGTTCGCCTTTATTTTCGGCGTATTGCCGCTCGCGATCGCCACCGGCCCCGGAGCCGAAATGCGTCAGTCACTCGGGACGGCCGTTTTCTCAGGGATGCTTGGCGTAACGATTTTCGGCCTGTTCCTGACGCCCGTTTTCTACGTCGTGCTGCGCGGGCGCCGGAAAAAGCCTGCTGTTGCGCAGACCGAAGCCGCGCCACCCTCCGAGGAGGCTGCCACCGGGACTTCTTCATGAAGGGCGCCGCTCGACCACGTTCTGTTTGAGCAGGTCTGACGATAGGATCTTCCGGAGCGGCTTCTCGACAAGCTCGTAGGCTGCCGCTCCGAGAACAGTTCCGCCAACAGCGGCGACCGCGATCGTCGAGGTGGTCGACAACCCGATCATGCCGGCAGCCTTAACGATCACCGAGATCGCCAGTGTGTGCCAGAGGTAGATCGAATAGGAGGCATCGCCGAGATACGTGAGAAGCGGCACACGGCCAATGCTGCCATCTGTCTCGAGCGACACCATGCCGTAGACCAGCGCCATGGCGAGCGGCCCGCAGATCGTTTCGTCGAAATCGGCACCGATCAGGAAAATCGTCGCAAAGCCGGAGAGCGAGGCACCGACACAAGCAAGCCCCAGGCTAGTTCCTGCGATCCACCGCTTGATCCACAATTCCGCAATGAAGACGCCTCCGAGGAATTCCAGAATGATCGGCCGGGTATAGGTTTTGAGCACCGGCGACGCCGGCTCGAAAAGAAGGCCGATCAGGAAAAAGCCACCGAAGATCGCCGTCAGATACAGCAGCCGCCAGCGACGTGGCAGGAACAGCGCCCCAGCAAACAACACGTAAAAGAACATCTCGAAACTCAGCGTCCAACCCTGGACGAGGACCGGCCAGATGTCGCCGGTGCTTGGCGACAGGGCCGGAATGAAGAACAGCGAGGCAAGGATGTGGGCGCCGGTCAGCTTCAGGTTCGGGAACAGGCCGACCACAGCGCCGGCGATCATCACGCCAGTCACCAGCCAGTAGGAGGGCGCGATACGCCTAATGCGATCGAGCAGGAACCCTTGGGGTGTCATCGGGCGGCGATCACTGATGACCCACATGATGAAGCCGCTGATCACGAAGAAAACATCAACGCCAGCGGCACCGATTGCAAAATGCTCACCGGTCTTTTCGGCAGCGTGGAAGACCACGACGGCAAGTGCCGCAAAGGCGCGCAGATATTGGATGCCGTAAAGTGTCTTCATCGGTTTCCTCGGGGAGCCGGTCAGGCCGGTCGAAATGTTATGGCGTTATTGAGCGATGGGCTCAGGCAACTTGTGGTGTCGCCAAGAGCTCACCGCCGGCAGTCGACGCGCAGTCGCCAGCTTTCCAGCGGTGAAGTAGAAAAGAAACGTTCCGACGTTGTATGGCGTCAGAATATCAATCTCGACGAAGGAGCGGATCGTCAGCAGGACAGCAATCGAGAAAAGCAGATAGGATTCAACATTCCTGAAATCCTCGATGACGCGCCGCAAATGCCCCCAGAGGATCCGCAGCAGCATCGCCGCGAGGGTAAAGACGCCCGCGAGGCCCAGTTCGACGGCCGTTTCGATATAGGTGTTGTGGAAATGGAAGCCGCTCCGCGACCCGATGAAGAACTCTTCCCACAGACGCTCCGGCTCGGAGAAGCCCTGGACCCAATAGGCCTGGTAGCCGATGCCGAAGATCGGATTCTGTTTTGCCGCCTCGATCCCCTGTTGCCAGAGATAGGTGCGCCCGGTCAGCGTCGAATCCTTGCCGAAAATGCCAAGAACGGCGTCGACCGCTCCGAGATAAACGCCGGCAACGGCGAGAACGATAACGGCGACGCCGCCGCCGACGACCAGCAGTTTTCGGTGATCAGGCGTCAGTGCGAGGACGACATGCAATCCCATCATCAAGGCCAGCACGACAGCCGTGGTCAGCACGGATGTCGCCGATTGGCAAGCGATGAGGCAATAGGCGGACAAAAGTCCAACGATGCCGGACGCAGCCATCCAGAGGCGTCTCTCGCCGAAGATGAAGACGGCTGCGAACGAGACGATCAACCCCAGCGACGCGTAGAAGCCGAGCTGGTTCTTTGAGGCGAAGGCCCCCACGAAACTGAAGGTTCCGTCCAGCGGATCGTACTCGTAGTAGCCGAACAACAACGAATAGATGAGGACGATCCCGACGCCGGCGATCATGCCGACCGTCAGGGTCCTGACGTCGAGCACCCGCACCGCAATCAGCGCACAGATGACCTGCGTCAGGTACTGAATGCTGGCTCGCACAGAGATGCTTGGAACGGCAGACCAGAACACCGACAGGAAGGCGAGCGCGGCGAAGGCGTAGATCCAGAGGTAACGACCGTGACTGCCGAGCACCTTCTTGTAGTCGACGGCGATCAGCGGCAGCCAGAGCGCATAGTAAAGCAGGATCGCCACCTGCCCGAACTTGATCGAGTAGGCGAAGCAAAAAAGTGACAGTGCCACGGCGGGAATGGCATAAGCCGCGTTCCCGCCTGGCTGAATGAGCGCCGATTTTGCGATCCGCATTGCGGCCTCGTTATCTCATCGCCAGTCCGGCAGTGACCTTGATCAGGTCGCCGGGCAGGAGCGCCGTATTTTCCTGAACCGGAATCTCCTTCGCCTTGCCGTCAACTTCGCGGACAATTGAATACGCGATGCTCGCAGCCCCGGTGCTGGTGTCAAAACGGGCGGCATCGGTCGATTGCGTCAACGCCTCCGCCATCAGCGAGTTGCTGGTTTCGAGCTTGAGATTGAGTTCGTCGAGCTGAGCGTCGGCATTCTGGAGCTCCTGGGATAGCTGTGCATCCCAGTCGTTCCGAAGCGTGATCTCGTCTTGGTTGGCCTTGCTGATGTCCTGCTTGGCCTTCAGCGAATTGGTATCGATATCGAGGAGCGTCGCCTCGGTATCAGCTGCCCGCTGCTCAGCGGCCATCTTACGGTTGCTGAGCGCTAGGCCCCTTTCCGCAAGATCCTCGACCTTGTCGCGATCTTCCATCGCCAACTGTAGCTGCCGGGTTTGCGTTTCCGTCTTCTTGGCGAGGCTCTCGACCTCGCTTTGCAGCAGTTGCTTGAGATCGGCGAGCGCTTGTAGCTGCAGCGTCAGGCGCTTCTTGCGCGTGTTCATGAGAGCCGTTTCGCTATCAAGCAGAGGCTTCGCCTCCGGCTTCTCCTGCAGCTCCTTCGGCATTTCAATCGTATCCTGGTTGGCGATCTCGGCGCGCAGCCGGGCCTGCTTCACCAATAGGCGTGCACGGTCTGCCATGTAGACGACCGCGTCACCCTTGGCATTGATGAAGTCACGGGCGAACCGTTGCCCGGCGTCTGCACGGCGCAGACCGCCGGCAAGGCTCACGGCTTTGACGATCGTCAGATTCGGCGCAAACGGGTATTCGCCGGGCTTTTCGACGTCACCGGACAGATAAACCGGCCGGAATTCCGAGAGCTCGACCGAGGCAGATGGACGGTCCTTCAGAGCAAATTGCTTCTGCAGAGCCGTGCCGATCTCCTGGGCGATTGCGTCAGTCGTTTTGCCCGAAGCAGGCATGTCTCCGACGAAAGGCAAGGAAATGCTTCCTGAAGGCCCGACCGTGTAGTCCCCACTGACGACCGACCAGTCGCGGATGCTGCCATCCGCGGTCTGCCACTCGGCCACCCGAATCTTCAGCTTGTCCATGATACCAAGACGGTAGTCGTCGGCAGCAGCAAGCGATGAAGACGCCAGAAAAGCACCAAGTCCGGCTGCGACAACAACACCGGATCTTAGCGTGCGAAATCGTCCGGCCTTGCCGTCAAAAAAGCGTTTTTCCATTACCTTCCCCGTGTCTCGGCACGACAAGCCGCAAGGCGTTGCCGCGCAGTACTGTCTGGGTTTTGAGATGCGGCTTAGTAGCTGCCGCGTTGAGCGCATACCGCCGGAATTGTGCGTGCGATGATCACGACATCCCGAACCAGCGACCAGTTTTCGACGTAGTGTGTGTCGAAGGCGACGCGAGTTGCGTAAGAAACGTCATTGCGTCCGCTGATCTGCCACAGGCCCGTCAGGCCAGGGCGAGATTGCAGATAGTAGACGGCCGAATTCTCGTACATTTCGAGTTCGTCTCGAACGACAGGACGCGGACCGACGACGCTCATTTCGCCGCGGATGATATTGAAGAGCTGGGGAAGCTCATCAAGGCTCAACTTGCGTAGAACGGCACCCACGGCAGTGACCCGGGGGTCATCCTGCAGTTTGCGCGTTGCACGCCACTCTTCCATGGCCTTCGGATTGTTGCGCAGGTGCTCCTGCAGAACCTTGTCACCATTGGTGACCATTGTCCGAAACTTCAGGCAACGGAACTCCTGGCCGTTATGGCCGATGCGGCGATGTCCATAGAAGATCGGTCCTTTGTCCGAGAGCTTCACAAGCAACATCACCATCAAAAAAAGCGGGCTCAGAAAGATGAGCCCGAGGCAGGCGGCGGACATGTCGAATGCCCGTTTCGCGATCCCGCCAGTCGGCGGAAACACGCTCTGATGAACTACGCCATAAAATGGCGAACTGTCCGATCTCGTCGCAGACTTCATAGAGGTAACTCCACTTATGTTTGCCGTTTGGTCGGGTAGGCTCAGGCCGCTTAGCTAGCGCTGACGAATTCGAAGTGTATGAGGTGATTTTGTTTTTTTAAGCCACAATTTTAAGACCGTGGCGTTACGGCATGTTTTTGGAGCCGCCATTCAACTTTTTTGTTTTTAAGACTCTGCTGAAACAATCATACAATTCTTTGGCGATTTCGAACTAATCTCTGCGTGTACCAATAAAAGTCTCTGGCATTGCTATCCGAGCCAAAGATACTGAAGTCTAGGACGTCAGGGCGGGGTGCCGGCAATTGCTGGTTTCCACTGTCGGCTTCTGAGAAAGGCCCGGTTTCTATTTGCAAAAAGGAGCCCCCTATTGCATCGCACCATGCATTTTGCACTGCACCAGCTAACCGTTTGAAATTAAAACTTTGTAATAAAAGTTGAACGGAAAGCACTCCGAACGCACCCCGCACCGCATACATTGTGGCACTAATAGGAGCGTGTATTGCCAAATTGTGCGCAACTACCGATGGACGCAATGTTTTTTAATCATCTTTCGAGAAAGCAATGCGGCGGCGGCAGTGCGTGGCATTTTTACCAATAGCCGGAAGAAACCCTTAAGATCGTGGCTGTACTACGCCTCTCGCAGACGCAAAAAAACGTCTCCAGACCTTCAGTTGAAACAGGAAGTCCTGTAAAACATTATCCTAGGAAGGATCCTGGTGGCGCTTTCGTCTTCAATGATTGTACGTTGAACGAAGCTCCGATGGAGGAGGCAACAGATGTATGCACCTCGCGTTATCTTCAGCATGCTCGGCGCATTGGCCGTATTTGCTGTCGCGACGTATTGGTTGAGCGGTTCTCTCACCGGGACCGCAGTCAAGACGGCAATCTCTGCCGTCCTGCTTCAAATCGGTTATTTCGGCGGCGTCTTATACCTCGTCTGGAAGGAGAGCAGGAGCCGCACGATTCGCCCCTCAGTGAGGCGCGAAGAGACGGAAAAGCTGCCTGTCTCGCCATTCAAGGGTTCTGAACCTTTCAACCGCTAAGCCTCTTCGATTCGAAGCATTGCCATGCCTTCCCGGCATGAAGAGCATCCCGTTCGTAACATCATTTGAAGAGCGGACCGTTGTCCGCCACATTTTGACGTCTTAGTTGTTGGGCGAAACAACGGAGGTCACGCGTGGCAAAAACCGCAAGCATTTGCGTCATCATCGCTGCCAAGAACGCAGCAGACACCATCGAAACTGCCGTTAGATCGGCCCTTCAAGAGCCTGAAGTGGCCGAAGTCGTCGTTGTCGATGACGGCTCCAGCGATGACACGGCGGGAACCGCAAGGCGGGCCGACGATGCCAGCGGCAGGTTGAATGTTGTCAGATTCGACCAAAACAAAGGGCCGTCGGCCGCCCGCAACCACGCCATCGCTATCTCTTCGGCACCACTGATCGCAATCTTGGATGCGGACGATTTCTTTTTCGCAGGTCGCTTTCGCCGCATGCTTGCAGAAGACGACTGGGAATTCGTTGCCGACAACATCGCCTTCGTCGATGCCGATACGGCAAGCCTGGCGCCGGGGCGGCTCCAGCAATTCGCCGAAAATCCACTCTTCCTCGACCTGCCTACCTTCGTCGACGGCAACATTTCAAAGCGCGGTGTCCGCCGCGGCGAGATCGGCTTCCTCAAGCCGATCATGCGACGCGCCTTTCTGGACAAGCATGGGCTGCGCTACCGCGAAGAGATGCGGCTCGGCGAAGACTACGATCTCTACATCCGGGCCCTGGCGCTCGGCGCGCGCTACAAGGTAATCCACAGCTGCGGCTACGGCGCCGTCGTGCGCGGCGACTCGCTCAGCGGACGCCATCGCACCGAGGATTTGCGCCGCTTGTATGAGGCCGATCGCACGCTCCTGAAGTCGGTGAAGTTGCCCCCACAGGCGGCGGAAGCCGTGCGCCGGCATGAGCGGCATGTACGCGGCAAATATGAGCTGCGGCGGTTTCTCGATATCAAGGGCCAGGCAGGGCCGCTAGCAGCGATCTCCTACGTTGCTGGGAACCCAGGGGCCTTCCCCGCGATTGCGACGGGCATCCTTGCCGACAAGACGGAACGGCTGCGCAACCCCGGCGGCGTCTCCGTCACGGCGCCGGGCAATGGCCTACGATATCTTTTGAGCGCCCCGGCAAAATAACCGGGAATCGACTACTTCGAGAGCTTCGCAGCAGCCAGCTGCAGCGCACTTCCCAACAAACGGGGATCGCGTGCCGCCCATCGTGCAAGCAATCTGAAATCTGGCGTCTTGCGCCGGCGCAGCAGGCCGATCTGGCTCCAGATGGCCTGCCTTCGCGCCGTATTCTTGTGTTTCTTGATGGTTTCGACCTCCTGCGGCCGGCGGGAGAACCGGCTTTCCAGCTGGTCAAGCGCCATCCAGGTGATGAATTGCTGCTTGAGAAATTCCGGTGAGGCGTTGTCGACGCCGTGGAAGATGTTGATGCCCTCGCCGCGCAGCGCACCCGGCTCCGCGCAGAGCAACACCTGTTTCGCCGCAATGATGCAATCGCAGAAGAACAGGACGTCCTCGGCGGCCAATCGCAAGGCGGCGTCGAAACGGACCTTCTCGAACAGCGGCCGACCGATGACCATGCAGGACATATGCAGGAAGGCCCAGTTCTTCAGCATGACGCCGGCAAGATCCGGCACGTCCAGGATCAGCGGCTTGTCCAGCAGGCGCCGCGCTCCCTCCTCTTTCTCGAGAGCGGCGATACCGAAGTGATAGTCAAACTCCTCGCCGCCTTCGATCGACGCCCAGTAGCAGTCGCCCCCGAAGGCCTCCATCGCCTTGGCTGCGTTCTCCAGGTGATCGGGAGTCCAGACATCATCGGAGTCGAGAAAGGCAACGTATCGCGTCGCCTTCGGCACATGATCGAGGCCAGTGTTTCTGGCGCCGCCAGGCCCGGCGTTCGGTTGGGCGATCACTGTCACGCGCGCCCTGTTCTCCTCCGACAAAAGAGCGAGGTCCGCATCTGGGGAACGTGGTGACTGGTCGTCGACGACGATGACATCAACATCCGTGTAGCTTTGCGAGAAGACCGACTCCAAGGCGCGGCTGAGAATGCCGTCCTCGCGCTGATAGAAGGGGATGATGATCGTGAAGGTCGCCATAGTCTCTCCCTTGAGATACGCGAAGTTATGTTTTCGCCCCAGCGCATCTAGGGGTGAATGACAGGCGCAGCAAGTGTGCTGCACTGCAAAATGATGACGTTCATTTCGGCCGAAGTTTGTCAAAGCTGTCCATTGATAGGATCGCATCAACCCGTATCGAAACGAAACGGCGGCTCGCTCTCAAGCCGCAATTCCGCCATGATCGGAGCCGTTCGTCAGCCTCTCGTTGTAACAATCGTTCACCAGTCAACAAAAACTTTTATGCCACTCGCGACGGAAAAGCCTAGAAATTGATGAATATCATCATGTTATGAAATGCACTGCTGACGTTGGCGTTGAGGACCATTCGGCGGACCGACACATAGGCTTTTTCTCATACTGAGCCAGGACAGGACGACTGTTACGAAGTGGGACCGCCGATCACTTTTTGCTGCACCGCCATATTTTCTTCCGTGAATCCGCCCTAACTTCGGGGTGCGGGCTCGAGTCTGCTCTGATTGAAAACGGTCGCAAGGGGAGGTGCGGCCCAAAAGGGGTGACTGATAGCGTGAATGTTGATGCGAATGTATCGTCGCGGATAAATCTGATGCGCATCGTGCTCATATCGGGCATTGTGTTCGTCCATATACCGTTCGACGCCGCCAGCAGTCCCTACGAGGGGGCCTACGGCGCATTTGACTGGATACGGGTTTTTCTGACGGAGGCGCTGTTTCGCGTCGGCGTTCCATGCCTGAGCGCGATCTCGGGCTATCTGTTGTTTCGCAGCGGACAGGAGAACTTTAGCTACAAGAAAACCGTGCGCACGAAGGTGCAGACGGTGTTTGTGCCATTCCTGCTTTGGAACTGTGGATTCATCGCAGCAATGGTCCTCGCCACCAGTGTCGGGGTGGGTGACGGCTATCTGCCCGACCCGCTGCACGCGTCCGGCCGTGATCTGATGTCACAAGTACTGGCGGTCGAGAATTTCCCCGCCAACGTACCCTTGTATTTCCTTCGCGATCTCTTCGTCTGCATCCTGCTTTCGCCAATCCTTGCCTGGCTGATCAGCCGGGCTCCTATATTGACGTTGACTGCCTTGCTGGTAATCGCGCTCATTCCGGAACTGTCGATCTACATCGTTCTAAAGCGCTCCATCCTTTTCACCTTTAGTCTCGGCATCTTCCTTGCCTTGCAGCAGTTCGACCTCAAGGCTCTTGATCGCTTCGCGTCGCTTGGCGTCCTTCTGCTGCTCGCTTCCTCGGCCCTTCTGGCAACCGCCATCTTTTTCACCGGACCTTCGCTACCTGATTGGGTGCAATTCTTCCGCAACGCGCTCGCAATCGGTGGTGCATTGGGCTTCTGGCTGCTCTCGGCTCCGCTGATCAAGACGCAGATTGGCCAACGACTCGCAAAGACCGGGAGCCTCAGCTTCTGGATCTTTTGCGCCCACTACCCGCTCCTCATTTTCCTCTGGATTCTGTGGGGCAAAGCAGACCTTAGCTTCTATCCGTTGTTCTTCGTTCTGTCCTTCGTCCTGCTGTTTCCATTGCTCGCTCTCTCAAACGGGCTGTGCCGGAAGAATTTTCCGCGCGTCTACGCCGTCCTGACGGGCGGCAGAACCAAACGGTCCGTGCACTCGGCGTCGCAGCGCGACGTCTCTCCCGAACTCGTTTCACAGCAAAGGTGACACATGACGACCAAAATCGCCCATGCGCGAAAACTTTGCCTGAGCCTAATTGCCATTGCGGCAATAGGCGTTTCAGTCCTGCCGGCCTCGGCACAACAGGCATCTGGAAAATCCTTCGTGGATGACTTTGACAAGATCAACAGCGGCTTCTGGTATGTTTCCGACGGCTGGAACAACGGCGCCCACCAGAACTGCACCTGGTCGAAGAACAACGTGAACGTCGAGAACGGCGTCCTTCAACTCTCCTTCGCGGACGGAAAGTCCAAGGACCGCAGCTATCTCTGCGGGGAGATCCAGACGACCAAGCGTTACAGCTATGGCACCTATGAAGCCCGTATCAAGGCCGGCACCGGCTCGGGTCTGAATTCGGCGTTCTTCACTTACATCGGCCCTGCCGACAAGCAGAAGCACGATGAGATCGACTTCGAAGTGTTGGGCAAGAACACCGGCGAAGTGCAGGTAAACCAGTATGTCCAGGCCAAGGGCGGCAACGAGAAACTCGTTCCGGTTGGCAGCAAAGCCGATGATGGCTTCAATGACTATGCCTTCATCTGGGAAAAAGACCGATTGCGCTACTACCTGAACGGCAAGCTCGTTCAGGACGTTACCGATCCGTCGAAGATACCGTCCAACCCGCAGAAGATCTTCTTCAGCCTCTGGGGTTCCGACACGCTTGCGAACTGGATGGGGCGCTTCGACTACACGAAGCCAGCCGTTCTCAGCGTCGATCGGGTTGCTTTCACCGCGCTTGGCGACAAGTGCCAATTCCCTGAATCCATCGCATGCACGCTCAACTGACCAGCGCCGGCAGAGCCCACACAGGAAAAGGAACGTCGATGCTCAAAGTGCTCTACCTCGTGCACGACCTGGCAGACCCTGCCGTCCGACGGCGGGTGCTGATGCTGCGCGAGGGCGGTGCCGAAGTGGTGCTGGCCGGTTTTCGCCGCGGGGAAAACCGCCTTGCCGAAGTGCACGGTGTAACCCCGATCGAACTCGGACGCACGGCCGACGCCAAGTTTGCGCAGCGAATGAGCGCGGTTACAAAGGCGATGGTCGGCCTGAAGGCGCTGCTGAAGAACGTCGAGAAACCCGATCTCATCATCGGCCGCAATCTCGAGGCACTCGCCGTCGCCCACAGGGCCAACGCACTGTTCGGCGGCAGCGTTCCTGTCGTCTATGAATGTCTGGACATCCACCGCCTGTTGCTGCGCGATGATGTGGTCGGCAAGATGATCCGCCGCGCCGAAGCACACTTCGGCCAGGATGCAAAACTGATCCTGACGAGTTCTCCCGCCTTCATCGAGAACTATTTCAATCCGCGCTCGGGCATCAAAGCCGAGACTCTCCTGATTGAAAACAAGGTCATCGCTCTGGATGAAGCGGCGATAGAGCCCGCCTTCGCCCGCCCGTTGAAGCAGCCCGGACAGCCTTGGAAGATCGGCTGGTTCGGTGCCCTTCGGTGCCGCAAGTCGCTCGGTCTCCTTGCCGAATTCTCACGCCGGATGGAAGGCAGGGTCGAGATCGTTTTGCGTGGCCGCCCCGCCTACTCCGAATTCGAGGATTTCGACGCTTTCGTGCGCGATGAGCCCTATCTTCGCTTCGAGGGCCCCTATCGCAATCCCGAGGATTTGCGGGCGATCTACGACGACGTTCACTTTTCCTGGGCTATCGATTTCTTCGAAGAGGGCCTCAATTCGAGCTGGCTCCTGCCGAACCGGCTGTACGAGGGCTGCCTGTATGGCGCGGTCCCTATCGCTCTGGAAGGAACCGAGACGGCACGTTTCCTTCAAGCGCGCGACATTGGCCTTAGACTCTCCGAAGCGAACTTTTCGCAGCTCGAGGAGCTGTTCGAAAACATGTCCGGCGAGCGTTACGGCGCATTGAGCGAGGCCGTTGCCGCCAAGGATCGCAAGATATGGCTTGCCGACCGCAGCGATTGTGCGGCCCTCGTTTCAAGCCTTTCCCGCCTTGTCCCGGCAACCGCAGAGAGGGGCGGTGCCGGTGCAATTATTCCAACAAGAGTGACTCCAGAAGGGTGGACAACCATGAAGCCTGATGTCGGTGCCAGCGTCTCCAGTCTCATCATCATTCCCTGCCTGAACGAAGAGAGGCATATCGAGGCTTTGCTCGCTAAGCTGAGCCTCGAAATCGATCACATGGATGCCCGGATCGTCGTCGCCGACGGCGGTAGCACGGATGCGACGCGCGACATCGTCGCCCGCATCAGCGCCGCTGATCCGAGGATTGTGCTGCTCCACAATCCCCGGCGGATCCAGAGTGCGGCGATCAATCTCGCGGTCCAGACCTTTGGCCGCGACTATGACTACCTGATCCGCATCGACGCACACGGCGACTACCCCGCCGACTATTGCCGCCGCCTCGTCCAGGAGGCCGTGCTGACCCAGGCGGACTCTGTCGTGGTCGCCATGGAAACCGTCGGCTTCGGCGTCTTTCAGAAGGCGACGGCCTTCGCCCAAAACTCGAAGCTCGGGAACGGCGGCTCCAAGCATCGCGAAGGCGCCAAGGGCCATTGGACCAATCACGGCCATCACGCATTGATGCGCATCGCAGCCTTCGACACTGTCGGCGGCTACGATGAAACCTTCAGCCACAACGAGGATGCAGAACTCGACTACCGCTTGAAGCAGGCGGGCTTCGGCATCTGGATGACGGACAAGACGCGGATGACCTACTATCCGCGCTCGACCATCTCGACGCTGTTCCGGCAATATCTGGGCTACGGTCGCGGCCGCGCCAAGAACATCCTGAAGCACGGCAGCATGCCCAATCTTCGGCAGATGCTTCCGCTTCTCGTCGTACCGGTGTTCATCGGTGCGTTTCTCGCCGTTCTGAACTGGGCGGCCGTCATCCCGTTTAGCCTCTGGGCCGTTGCCTGCGTTGGCTACGGCTTCTGGATGGCCATCGGCCACAAGAATCCATACGGGCCCCTCGCCGCCGTTTCGGCAATGGTGATGCACTTTGCCTGGTCGGCCGGCTTCTGGATGGAGCTTCTGAGCTTCCGCGGCAGGAAGGTCTCTTCATGAACAATGTGAAGTCCATGCAGATCGATATCGGCGTCTGCACCTACCGCCGCGCTTCGCTCGACGAAGCGCTGCTTTCGCTTGCGATTCTTGCCGTTCCGGAAGGCGCGAAGCTGCGGATCATCGTTGCCGACAACGACAAGGTTCCGAGCGCCAAGGAACGGGTCGATGCGCTTCGTCCCACCATTCCGCACGAAATTGCCTATGTGCACTGCCCGGCATCGAACATCTCGATTGCCCGCAACGCATGCCTGGACAACGCAACCGGCGACTTCCTGGCTTTCATCGATGATGATGAGGATGCCAGCGAGGAATGGCTGGTAGAATTGCTTGCCGCTGCCAAGACGACCAAGGCCGACGCCGTGCTTGGCCCCGTTCGCAGCGTCTACTCGTCCACGGCGCCGAACTGGATGCGCGAGGGTGACTTCCACTCGACCCTGCCCGTATGGGTCGGCGGTGAAATCCGCACCGGCTATACCTGCAACGTCCTCCTTCGCCTCAACTCGCCTCACGTGGCCGGCCGCCGCTTCAATCTGGCCCTCGGTCGCACCGGCGGTGAGGACACCGAATTCTTCAGCCATATGCATACCGATGGCGGCGGGATTGCCTTTGCACCCGAAGCTTATGTCTATGAACCGGTGACCGAAAGCCGGGCTGGCCTGTCCTGGCTCGCCAAACGCCGCTTTCGCTTCGGCCAGACGCATGGGCGGTTGCTCCAGGAAAAGAACACCGGCCTGCAGCGTCTAAAGCAGATCGGCCTTGCCGCTGCCAAGGCGGCCTTCTGCTACGGCGCGGCGCTTGCCTGCATCTTTTCTCCGATTCCACGCTATCGCTACGCCCTTCGCGGCCTCATGCATACCGGCGTGGTGAGTGGTTTGCTGGGTGTCAGGGAAATCCGTCAGTACGGAACGGCGGAGGCTGCATGACGCAAACCCAGCCCGACGTCAGCTTCATCGTCGCCGCCTACAATGCGGAAGAAACGCTCGCCAAGGCGATCGACAGCGCCCTTGCACAACAGGGCGTGTCGGTGGAGGTGATCGTCGCCGATGACTGCTCGACGGATGAGACGAGAGCCATTGCCGAAAGCTATGCGAACAGGGGCGTGAAGCTTCTAGCGCTTGAGCGCAATGGCGGGCCAGCGGCAGCGCGCAACGCCGCGTTGTCGGCGGCGACCGGCCGATGGCTAGCTGTGCTCGACTCCGACGACACGGTCGAGCCGCGGCGACTGCAGCGCATGATCGAGCGCGCCGAGAATGCCGGTGCCCAGATTGCCGTCGACAATCTTCGCGTCATTCGCGCCGACGGGACGCCGCCGGAGACGATGTTTACCGAGCAATCGCTGGCCGAAACACCGGAACTGATACTTCCCGTATTTATACGGTCGAATGCCCTGTTTCAGACAACCCATAACTTTGGTTATCTCAAGCCGATCTTTCAGCGCGCTTTCATCGAACAGCATGAACTTCGCTTCAACGAGGCCCTGAAGGTTGGCGAGGACTATCTCTTCCTCGCCTCGGCCATGGCGCTTGGGGGGCGCTGCGTGATCGAGCCGGTCCCCGGCTACGACTATCAGATCCGTGAGGGATCGATTTCGCGCGTTCTTGCCCTTCATCACATCGATGCCATGATCGAGGGTGATAAGACCTTCCTTCGAGATCACACGCTGGATGCGGAGGCGGCGGCCGCACAGGAGTTTCGCGAACAAAGCCTCCGCCGGGGCCGCGCATTCCTCATCCTCGTACAGAACATCAAAGACCGGTCGATCTCCGGAGCGATCAAAACGGCCTGGAGCAATCCGTCGGCGGTGACGCATCTCAAGATGCCGATCGCCATTCGGATCAATCGCGCACTCGCGCCGCTTCGCCATCTGATAAGCCCGCGGACCGACCTAACAGCCATCGATGGCGTGACCCGCTCCCGCAAAGGATAGAGCCATGAACCAACGGAACCTGACCTTGCACAGCACCTTGCCCAAAGGGGCCGACGATTCCGATTCATTCATCGACATCGATCGCCTGATTGCCATTCTGATCCGCCGTGCCGGATCGATCGCGCTTTGCGTCGCCGCAACAGTGACGCTCGCCGTCATCTATCTGCTCTTTGCGACGGCGCAGTACACGTCGATGACCCAGATCCTGCTTGATGACAACATGGCGAAATACGCACAAGATGCGACCCCGGTCGCAAGCTCGCAGCAGGTCGACATGGAGATCGCCAGCGCCGTCGAAATCCTGAAATCGAACCAGCTTGCGCTTCGCGTGGTTGATGCCGAGAAGCTACAGGACAATGATACGCTCCTCGATCCTCCGAAGTCCCCCGCCGCGCTGATCAAGTCGGGGATAAAGCTGGTCGTGAGCGCATTGGCTCCGGGTGGCCCACCGGCTACCGAAGCCGATGAGCGCAATGCCCGCCGCCAGAAGGCGGCCGCATTGCTTCAGGACGCCGTGACCGTATCGCGCGTCAACCGCAGTTCCGTTCTGGCGGTATCCTTCCGTTCGACCGACAAGCTTCTTGCCGCGCGGATCACCAAAGCCTATGCGAACGCCTATCTGAACGATCAGTTGAACGCCAATTTCGACGCAACGGAGAGCGCCTCCGTCTGGCTGCAGCAGCGCCTTTCCGATCTTCGCGAGCGGTCGCAGCAGGCGGCCCTCGATGTCGCAAAGTTCAAGGCTGAGAACGGCCTGACGTCCGCCAATGGCGAACTGATGTCGGAGCAACAGCTTGCCGACTTGAACAAGCAGTTGATCGTCGCCCAGGCCGACAGCGCCAGTGCGTCGGCCCGGTACAACCAGTTCAAGTCCATCATCGATCTTGGTCCTGAGAGCGCCGTCAACAACGCCGCGATCTCGTCGGGCCAAGCGGATAATACGGTGATCAAGGACCTGCGCACGCGCTACGCGGCCGTAAACAAGCGTGAGCAGGAGGTCACGACCAATTTCGGGGAAGATCATCCGCAGGCCGTCGCTTTGCGTGCCGAAAAACAGGATCTGACCCGGCAGATCTATCAGGAACTGCAGCAACTGACCGCCAGCTACCGCAACGAGTTCGAAGTCACCCGCTCGCGCGAGGCCTCGCTTCGCCAGAACATCGAACACCTGACCGGCAAGAATTCGGAAGCCGACAGGTCGATCGTCCAACTCAGCGATCTCGAGCAACGCGCAGCTGCGCTGAAGACCCTCTATGAATCCTACCTCGGCAAGTACGAGGAGGCTTCACAGCAGCAGTCCTTCCCCATTGCCAAGGCTCGCGTGATCTCCGAAGCTGGCGTACCGGTATCGCCGTCGAGCCCGAAGAAGACGATGACGCTCGGCCTCGCGATCGTTCTTGGCCTGATGGCCGGCGGCGCGCTGACCGCCTTCCAGGAGTTCCGGGAGCGCTTCTTCCGCGTCGAGGGCGATGTCAGGACTATCCTTGGCCTCAAGTTCCTCGGTTATCTACCCCGCATCGGCAAACCGACGCGAGACGGCACAATCTTCCGGCAGCGTACCAGTCCTTCCGTGGAGCCTGCCGAAGCCGCCGATTCCGACGCGACGTTCGAACGCATCATGCGCGTCGTCCTCGAAGCACCACGCTCGATCTTCGCCGAAACCCTGCGCAATGCGAAGCTTGCGAGCGACGTCATGTTCCAGGGCAAATCCGACCGCGTCATCGGCGTTGTCTCGGCAATGCCGGGAGAAGGCAAGTCGACGACGGCCGCCAATTTCGCGGCACTCCTCGCCTCCAGCGGCAAGCGCACGCTGCTCATCGACGCGGACCTTCGCAACCCGGGACTGACCCGGATGCTGAAGAATCCTCCGCAACAGGGACTTGTCGAAGCCGTTCTTGGTGAGGTTCCGTGGGCAAGCGCCGTCAAGATCGATCCGAGAACGAAGCTGGCAATCCTGCCGGTTCTGCCGAACGATCATCTAATGCACACCAGCGAACTGCTTGCTTCGCAGGGCATGTTCAATCTCATGGAGAATGCCCGCAAGATGTTCGACTACATCGTCGTCGACCTTGCGCCGCTTGGCCCGGTCATCGATGCCAAGGCATTTGCACCACAGGTGGACGGCTTCCTGTTTGTGACCGAGTGGGGCTCGACGCCGACATCAGTCGTGCGTGACCTCCTCAATGCAGAGCCGCAAATCAAGTCCAAGATTCTCGGTGTGATCCTCAACAAGACAGATATGACCGAACTCGGCAAGTTCACCAATTTCGGCGGCACGGAACGCTACCGTCATAAATACGTGAGCTACTATACCGACGAAAAGTCAAAGAAGCGGGAGCCAGCGGACGCTGGCGCCTGATCAAGTCTGGAACAGATGCACACGCCCCTTCCACAGTCTGGCAACAGTCAGTTTGCCGCTGTGGTAGGCTGCGGTATCGAGGTTCAGTCTCTTCGGCAGGACCTCGGGCTCATCGTTCGGCGTATGGCCGTGGACAATCACCTTGGGCAGCGGCAGGCGGCTCTCGAAGAAACGATGACGGATGAAAACGAGGTCGTCGTCGCTTTGAGCGTCGATCGACAGCATGGGATCAATGCCCGCGTGCACGAAGAGCACATTCGGCGTATCAACGAGGATCGGCAAGGATCGCAGAAAGTCCACGTGCGGCTTCGGTATCGATTGCCTGATGAACCCATCGAGCTTCGCCGCGGTCGGGAAAATCCGCGGCAGTTGATCCGGGTCAAGCCCATAGGACCGCAGCAGCGCGTCAGAACCCATTCGCATCCAATCCGAGAACGAAATCAGGCCATCGAGGTAATCGAGCATCGTCGTCTCATGGTTGCCGGTCAGGCAGATGCGGTCGAAGCTCTCGGGCGGAGGCGCCATCAGGTGAGAGATGACCTGCGCCGATGACGGGCCCCGGTCGATGTAGTCGCCAAGCGTGATGATCAGCTTGCGGCCTGGAATAGTGGCAGCATCATCGGTGATTGCCTGCTCTGCCTTCTGCAACAGGTCAAGCCTGCCATGAATATCGCCGATGGCGTAGATCGGAATATCGCCGGGATCCAGTTTCAGCCGCTCACGGACCGTCGAAGGCATATTGAACCTCTCATTGCGGGCGTCGAAGCGTCGTCACGCTTCGCATGTGTGCGATCAAGCGACAATAAAAATTCAATCGCTCGCGCATTCGTAGAAAAACGGGCCTTATCATCGCGCCCGTGATCCATCAATCCTAGAGGCTCAACTGATCGGAGGAGCGATGGGTACCGTATCGCGGTTTCAGGACCTGACAAGACCACCCGCGCACCGTATCGAAAGCGAGGAAGAGGCGATAGCCACTGCACGGCGCCTCGCCGCAGATTTCGCATTCCAGGCAAGCGAGCGGGATATCAACCGGGTCTTCCCTCGCGCTGAGCTCGATGCGCTTTTTCAGTCCGGCCTGGCCGCTGTGACAATCCCACCGGAGCATGAGGGCCTTGACGTTGCCAACGCGCTTCTCGGCGAAATTGTCGCCATTATCGCTGAGGGCGATTCTTCGATCGGCGAATGCCTGGAGCAACACTTCACCGCGCTGGAGGGGCTACGGAATGAGCCCGACGACGAGCGCAAAGCCCTCCTCTTCGCACGCGCCCTTGCCGGCGACCATTTCGTGGGCGCGACCTTCGCTGAAACGAGCGCGGCGACTCCCGTAGGGCGCCACTATCCATTGAGCGGCCGGAGCTCCCGGGTCCCCGGCATCCTTTTTGCCGATTGGATTGCCGCCGACGCCGTCGATGCCCAAGGACAGTCGCTTCGCTTCTACCTGCCTTGCGAAACCCCGGGGCTGCAGATTGTCGACGATTGGGATGGTTTCGGGCAAAGGACGAACGGCGCCGGAACCGCAGTCGCCCATGGCGTGACCGGCAACTGGGAAGCAGCGCGCCACACGACCGGTCCGGTCCTGGCGGCCCTGCTCCATGCGGGCACGGACCTCGGCATCGCCCGCGCCGCCCTTGCCAATCTTCGGGACGCGCCGCGTTCCGCCGCTGTTGGAAAGCTTGCGCTCTCCGTGCAGGCAGCGGCAGCGCTCGTGGAAAGCGCCGGCACCAAGTTGGATTTCGCCCAGGTAAGCCCGTCGACAGCAGCGACCGAGGCTGCCTTCTTCTCAGCGTCGGCCGCCAAGGTCATGGCGAGCAGGACGGCGCTGGACGTTGCAAACGCACTGTTCGAGTGGTCAGGTAACGATGCGACCAGCATCGGCCGGAACCTCGACCGGCACTGGAGAAACGCTCGGATTCGCGCGAACGCCACGGCCACCGACGATCTCTACCGGACCGCGGCGGCATACTATTTCGGCGATAACTGACGCCTTAGTTGGCGGCCGAGATGCGGACTTCCTCTTCGGCATCATCGAGCTTATTGCCCGAAGCGACGAATTGCTCGAGCGTCATGTTGTCCAAAATGTCAGCGATCGCATCCCGGACCTCGGTCATGGAACGCCGCACCTGACAGTTCTCGGGATCGGAACAGTCGTCACACGCCTCAAAGGCCGTACGGCTGGCGCAGCGAATGGGCGCCAAAGGGCCGTCGAGGGTGCGGATAACGTGACCGATGCGGATCTCAGATGCCGGCCGCGATAGCGAGTAGCCGCCGCCAGGCCCCTTCTTCGATCGCAGAATGCCGACATTTCGCAATTCGAGTAGGATCGTATCCAGAAATTTCTTCGGAATATTGTTGCGCGAGGCAACGTCGTTAATGAAGGCCGTTTCCCCCGGGGCAAGCCGTGCCAAGTCGACCAGCGCCTTCAACCCATACTTTCCCTTTTTCGTCAGCATTTTTTATTGCCTTGCGCCCCCTACTCCATCCCCATTATTCAGCAAATAACGCCAAAAACGTGAACACACAACGAATAGCCATTATTTATATAGTTTATATCCGTGTTCGCCTTGCTCGGTCACAGCATAAGTGCCCAGTCGCAATTCTTGCGGCGTAACAACGTCCTCTGATCTCAATCGGTCATTGAAGCATTGACGAAGGCTGGGCACCGGCGGCCTCCAGAAGAGCCGGTGCGCCGACGTTTTGCGGCAACCTCACATTCACCGCTCGGGCAAGCAAAAGAGCTCGACCTTCTCAGCGAACCCCTTGAGCGTGTGCCAGCCGGCCGAGACAGCGGCCGCGCACGCTTCCTTCCGGAATCGGTCCGACATCAGAAGCGGAACACGGAGATCTCCGCATGCCGTCTGGATGCGGCTGACAAGATTGACATCGGGGCCGATCAACGTGAAATCGAGACGGCGGCCGGAGCCGATGTTGCCGTAGCTGACCTCGCCATGGTGTAGCGCGATGCCGACTTTCGGAGCAATTTCGCCAAACTCGAAGCGATCGATCTCCTGCAGAATATCCCGGGCGGCGCTTAATGCCGACGCGCAGCTGCGGGCCGCATCGTAACCGGGAAAGAAGGCGAGAACGGCATCGCCCATGAACTTCAGCACTTCGCCACCTTCCCGCGTAATCGGCGGGATGACCTTGTCGAAATAGGCGTTCAGCAATTCAAGCACGCTATTGCTGGGGAGCAGGTTCGAGATTTCGGTGAAACCGCGCAGGTCGCAAAGCAGCAGCGCGGCCTCCATGGACTCGATCTCGCCCTGCCGGATCTGCCCGGCGAGGATGCGTTGTGCCGTCAGCGGGCCAATATAGGTATCGAGCAGGCTAAGTTCGACCTGACGCATCACCCGCAATTCGCAGGTGTTACGCAAAGCCGGCAGAATTCGCTCGATAACCTGGATTTCGGCAGCCGTGAAGCCGCCTGGTCGCCGCGTGCCGAAGGCGACAGCGCTCACCGGCCCGTCGGCATTGCAGAGCGGCGCGATCATCAGTTGCACAAGCCCGCGGCCGGCAAAGATATCGATGCCCTGCCAGCGTCCGTGAACACTATCGCCCGGTCCGACGACAAGCGGCTCGCGACTATCCATGACTTTACGCAACGGGCTGTTGGCAAAGGTCTGGCGCATGCCGTGGTTGCGATCGTGAATCTCCACCGGCTCGCCGGGTGCCCACGCAAGCGTCCGGCCGATGAGTTCCGGATGGAGCGTCATCAGGTGAAGCGTCAGGCGATCAATCGGCAGGCCGAGCGCCTGCAGGCGGCGACCGAGACCCGATATCAAACCGGGCTCATCAAGGGCATGGCATTCATCGCCGGAGATCCACTCGATCAGCGACAGCAGCGAGTTGGTACTGCCCGCCATGCGGTCGGCTTTTGCCATCCGATTTTCGGCTTCGTCGATTTGGGCAATGCGGTTCATGGCATTTCTCCTTGGAAACGGCAGGCGACGCTAGTGAGCACCGCCTCCCGAAAGGTGGCCGGGCTTCTTCAACAGGAGCGTCGCAAGCAATGCGACGATCAGGGCGACGCCAAGCAGAAAGAAGGTGTCGCTGAAGGCCATGATGTTGGCCTGCTTGCGCAGCTTCAGCGCGATCGCAACGACGGCTTTGTGTGTGGCAACCGCCTGATCGCTGACACCATGGTTCATGAAGTAGGCTGTCAGTTTCGCGACACGATCCCGCGTGGCTTCCTCGAAGACCGAGACCGAGTTCGTCAGGATGTTCGAATGAAACTGCTCCCGCTTCGTCAGGAAGGTCTGCAGGCTTGCAATGCCGACAGCGCCGCCGAGATTGCGCATCATGTTGAACAGTGCGGACGCGGAACCCGCATTTTCCTGCTCGATACCCGCCGTTGCGATGGCCGAGAGCGGCACGAAGACAAGCGACTGTCCGATGGCGCGAATAACATTCGGCCAGAGGAGCTGATCGCTCGCATAGTCCCCGGTCATGTGGACGTTCATCAAGTTCGACGCTGCAAACAGAGCAAAACCGACGGCAATCAGCAACCGCACGTCAAAGCGCTTCATCAGGCGGGGCACCAGGGGAATCAACAGCAACTGCGGGATACCTGTCCATGCCAACACCATGCCAATCTGCTCGGAATTGTATCCTTGGATGCGCGACAGATAGATCGGCAAGACGAAAGCCGAGCCATAGAGCGCGATGCCGAGCAGGACATTCGCCACAATGCCGAAGCCGAAGTTGCGTCGCGCTAGCAGCCGGAGGTTCAATAGCGGATTCGCAGTTCTGAATTCGATGATGAGGAAGAGCGCCAACGAGACAGCAGCAACGACCGAGAGCCGGACGATGAAGTCCGATCCGAACCAATCCTCCTTGTTACCTTCCTCGAGAACGGTTTGAAGTGCGGCGAGGCCGATGGCCATCGTGATGATACCGGGCCAATCGCCCTTGGCGAGCAGGCCGAGTTTCATCGGAGCGCGATCGAGCGAGGCCCAAAGCAATCCCACCATCAACGCGCCGGGAACCAGGTTGACGTAGAAGATGAACTCCCAGCCGTAATTCTCAGTCAGGTATCCACCGATGGTCGGCCCGATCGCGGGAGCGAAAGTTGCCGAGAGCGCAAAGAGCGCCAGACCGATCGGCTGCTTGGGCTTGGGCAGCAACGTGATGATAATCGTAAACGCCATCGGGATCAGAACGCCGCCGGCAAAACCTTGGATAGCACGCAGCACGATCATCTGTTGCAGGTTTGTTGCAAGCGCGCAGGCGACCGAGAACAGCAGAAACAGAATGGCATTGGTCAGAAGATACTTCCGAAGGGAAAAGACCTGGGCAAGCCAGCCGCTGAGCGGGATAACCACGATCTCCGCGATGAGGTAGGACGTCGAAATCCAGCCTCCATCGTCCTTGCCCGCGCCGATCGCGCCCTGAATATCCGCGAGCGAAGCGTTGACGATCTGGATATTGAGAACGGCCATGAACGCACCGAGCGTCGAGCCGACGACTGCGCTCCACATTCTCAATGTGCTCATTGCGGGCGCGGGATTCGAAACAGCAGCGGAGGGTGTGCTGTTGCTGGCGACCTGAATAGTAGACATGACGCTTCTCCTTCCGGCTCTTCGGAAGAGAATCTCGTGAACGAGATTCGACTGATAATTCGGAAACCGAGGCAGGACATCCAGTCAGCGTGGATAGTCCCTGACGCAGGCGACTTATTTGACAGCGGCTTTGGTGTCGATTTCCGGCTCCACGGACATTCCCGCACGCAGCAACCCGCTCATGCCCTCGTCATCGATCACGATCTTGACCGGGATGCGCTGAACGATCTTGGTAAAGTTGCCGGTCGCATTGTCCGGAGGCAGGAGAGAAAATTCCAATCCGCTCGCCGGCGAGATGCTGTCAACATGGCCCTTGATTTCCTCGTCGGGAAAGCCGTCGACTTTGACCTCGACAGGCTGGCCGGCGCGGACATGGGTTAGTTGGGTTTCCTTGAAGTTCGCAACCACATAGACGGAATGCAGCGGCACAACCGCCATAAGCTGTGTGCCCGACGTCACGAACTGCCCGACCCGAATGGTGCGCGCGCCGACGGTGCCGTCAACGGGAGCGATGATCTGAGTGTAGGACAGGTTGAGCTCAGCCTGGTGCTGGGCGGCAGCAGCGCGATCGCGCTGCGCAGCGGCTTGGTCGCGCTGTGTCTCCAGCACGGGGACTTTCCTCTCCGCCGCGACCAATGCCGCCTGGTCCCGTTCGACCGCCGCTTGCGCCTGGTCATGAACCGCCCGGCTCTGTTCCGCCCGCGATTGCGTGCCGGCGCCATTGGTGATCAACCGCTGCGAGCGAGCCGCGTCAGAACGGGCGAAATCCAGCGTTGCCTGCGATGCATCGATTGTGGCCTTCGCCTGGCCAATGATCGACTGCTGCAGTTCGATTTGCGCATCGAGATTGGTAATGGCTGCTGTGGCTGCCTTTACATCCGCCCTGGCTTGCGACAGCGCAGCCTGCTGATCGCGATCATCTATCTTGGCGAGAACCTGGCCAGCCTTCACCGTATCGTTGTCGTTGACGAGGACTTCGGCGACATACCCTGAGATCTTCGGCGCAACGGTCGTATAGTCGGCTTTCACATAGGCATCGTCGGTGGATTCGATGAAACGACCGACGGTCCAATAGTGATGGCCGTAGTCAACCATCAGGGCGACGCCGGCCAGGAGCGCAGTGGCAATGATCGTCCGCTTGAATGCCTGGCGCCTTTTCTTGCCTGCTGGTGAGCCGGGGACTTCCGCCTTCGGGGCGAGTGGCGCTTCGGCGACCTTTGCGACGTCAGCGTCGCCGGTAACTTCGAACGCTTGCTTGCGAGGTAATTCGACCATTGTCCTTCTCCAGTACTTTGCCTCGCTGGGCGAGGTTCAATTCGATGAGACGGATATGCGCTATCGCGTGCGTTCTGATAATCTGCTTAAATCGGGAAGGATCATCAACTCAGAGCGGATAATCGGGGAGATGCAATGGACCGGCTGACAAGCCTTGCAGTGTTTGGTCGCGTGGTGGAATGCGGCGGCTTTTCCGCGGCGGCTCGTCGTCTCAATATGTCCGTCACTATGGTCGGCAATCACGTTCAGTCGCTGGAAGACAGGCTGGGTGTCAGGTTGCTGAATCGCACGACGCGCAAGGTCAGCCTCACGGAAACCGGCAAATATTACTATGAACGCTCGGCCCAGATCCTCGCCGATCTCGAGGAAGCCGACGGCACCGCCGGTGCGATGAGTTCGACACCGCGCGGCACGCTCAAGGTCTATACCAGCGCCGCGATCGTCCGCTTTCTGCTGCCCGTTGTAAGCGAGTTTCTTGAGCTTTACCCTTCGGTCGCCCTCGACCTGAGTGTCGGGGAACGGATGATCGATATGGTCGAGGAAGGTTGCGATCTAGCGATCCGCACCGTGCCGCCGCCGGATTCGAGCCTCATTGTCAGGAAGCTGACACCGTGGAGGCACATCCTCGTTTGCTCGCCAAGCTATCTTGAAAACCACCCGATGCCGCAGGTGCCGGCTGATTTGGCCAACCACAACTGCCTTCAGTATACCTACTACCCCTATGGAGACGAGTGGCGCTTTGAAGACACCGATGGCGCGCAGGTGAGCATGAGGATCGGCGGCAACATCGTATCGAACAGCGCCGAGACGCTTCGGCACCTCACGGCAACCGGCCAGGGCATTTTCCTGGCTCCGAGCTTCGTGGTGTTCGATGACATTGCCTCGGGAAGTTTCGTTCGAATGATGACCGACTATCGTGCCGTCGAATTCAGCATCAATGCCATCTATCCGAACCGCAATCACCTGCCAACGAAGGTCCGACTCTTCCTCGACCTGCTCGTTGAGCGTTTTGCGGAGCACCGGAAATGGATGACCTGAAGGGTTAGCTCAGTTCGTGTTTTGCGTCGGCGGTGGAGCAGCGCTGGGGCTGCTGGCTCCTGCCGGCGCTCTCGGCGCCGGGCTGGTGCCGCCGCCCGTCCAAACGCTGAATGCCACGACGATCACCGCGACCACGAAGACAACCGCGATTAGCAACGCCCAGGCAGAAAGACTGCGCCCTTCTCTCGACAGAGCCCTTTCCTGCGCTTCGTAGGCGGTGTGCCGTTCGGTGGAATGGTCGTCCGGCCTGTTGTCATTGGCGGTCATCGTCGCACCTCTGGCACCGAAACGCGGCCGGTGTTCGGCAAGTTCCCTGCGAGGTCAGATCAGATCAGGGGATCACGGCCCTCGGCTGCGCTGAGGTTCAGTTCACGGGCGATGTCCTCCGCATCCCTCTTGCTGAGGCCAACGAAGTCCCTGCCGTCCGTTGCCGCCGGCAAGGAGGTCAATGTGTCGACAATCGTCCATCCGCCACGTGGTTCCTGGCGAATCTCGTAGCGAGGCAGATTATCAGGGGCACAAGTTTCATCTGTCACGTTTCACCGCGGCCTCAGTGTTCTTCTCGATCATATCTGCCGCGACGAATGGCTTTTGCAAGGCGCGTTCGTCCTACCCTTTTATCTCAGGAACGTTGGCCTTCAATTCCTTCAGCCATATCCGTGCGTTGCCGTCGGACGGCGCGCGCCAATCGCCACGCGGCGACAGCGAACCGCCCGACGTCACTTTCGGGCCGTTTGGCGATGCCGACCGCTTGAACTGGCTGATCGTGAAGAACCGGAAAAGGAAAACCTCCATCCAGTGCTTGATGACAGGCAGATCAAAACTGCGGCGCTTGTCGGCGGGAAAGTGCGGCGGCCAGATTCCGGCCTCGGCATCGCGCCAGGCATTGTAGGCAAGGAAGGCGATCTTCGAAGGACGCAAGCCGAAACGCGTCGTGTAGTAAAGTGCAAAGTCATGCAGATCGTAGGGTCCGATTTTGTCCTCCGTGCTCTGCATGACGCCATTCTCATCGGCAGGGACCAGCTCCGGCGAAATCAGCGTGCCAAGGATGCTTTCCAATGTCGCGTTTGCTTCGGCGTCGAAATCTTCGGAGCGAATAACCCAGCGGATCAGATGCTGGATCAATGTCTTCGGCACCGATGCGTTGACGTTGTAATGGCTCATCTGGTCGCCAACGCCATAGGTGGACCAGCCGAGCCCTATTTCCGACAGGTCCCCGGTTCCGAGCACCAGTGCACTGCGCTGGTTCGCGGCACGGAACAGAAAGTCCGTCCGCAGACCAGCCTGAACGTTTTCGAATGTCGTATCGTAGACCGGCTTGCCGCCTGCAAACGGATGCTTCAGGTCCTTGAGCAATTGAAGGGCCAACGGCTTTATGTCCACTTCCTCCGCCGTGACACCCATGCTGCGCATCAGCGCCCAGGCGTTCGACTTGGTGGCGTCACCCGTGGCAAATCCCGGCATGGTGAAGCAGAGAATGTCCGAGCGCGGCCAGCCAAGCTGATCGAAGGCACGGGCCGCCACGAGCAACGCATGCGTGGAATCGAGACCGCCCGAAATGCCGATGCAAAGCCGCTTGATGCCGGTAGAACGCAGCCGCTTCATCAGCCCCTGCACCTGGATGTTGAAGGTTTCATAGCAATCCTGGTCAAGACGGCTTTCATCCGCCGGTACGAACGGGAAGCGGGCAACGTCGCGCTTCAGGCCGATATCGCCCTTCGGCTTCTTGAACTGGAAAGCCACACGCCGGAACTCTCGCTCGGCGGTCAGATTGAGTGTCGCCGCATCATTGAACGTGCCGGTCCGCAGCCGCTCCAGCCGCAATCTCTCGACATCGATATCCGCCACGCACATCTGCGATGACATCGGGAAACGATCGGTTTCAGCAAGCATAGTACCGAGTTCGTAGATGCAGGCCTGACCGTCCCATGCGAGGTCCGTCGTCGATTCGCCGGGGCCCGCTGCCGAGTAGACATAGGCAGACAGGCTGCGCGCCGACTGCGCCGAGCACAGGAGCTTACGTGTATCGGCCTTTCCAACGGTGATGTTGCTGGCCGAAAGGTTGGCGAGAATCGTCGCACCTGCTAGTGCGCCAAAATCGCTCGGAGGCGCCGGTGCCCAAAGATCTTCGCAGATCTCGATATGGAGAACGAAATCATCCATATCCTCGGCTGCAAAGATCAGATCGGTTCCGAAAGGTACAGTCTCGCCGGCGACGCGAATGCTGTCGCCGCGGACGCCCCGCCCGGACGCAAACCAGCGTTTTTCGTAGAACTCGCGATAGTTCGGCAGGTGCATTTTCGGGACGACGCCAAGAATACGACCGGCGTGAATGGCGACGGCGCAGTTGTAGAGCCGACCGCCAGTCTGCAGCGGAGCGCCAACGAGAAGAACAGGTGTAAGATCGCGGCTTGACCGGGCGATCTCGGCTATTGCCGCGTCCACGCCCTTGAGCAGGGCATCCTGCCCCAGCAGGTCATCGATCGAGTAGCTGGAGATTCCAAGTTCGGGAAACACCATGAGGCCAACGCCCGCAGCATGTCCCTGACGGGCCAGTTCCAATGTTGCCTGCGCGTTGAAGTCTGGATCGCCGACTTCGCAGTTCGGCGTGCAGGCGGCCACGCGGACAAAACCCTGATCATAAACCGAATAGAAATTCACCAATGCCTCCAGCATCCACGCGCCCAATGACTGACCATTACAGCCAAATGCCGCCGGGCAAAACCTGCGCTCGCACCGCGAGCAACCTTATTCGAAGTCACTCATGCAAGCTGCACACAGTATGCAATAAAATGAAAGACTTATCAGCAGTTGCGCGCGGGGAAAAATGACCGAAACTGCCCAAAATAAAATTACGAAACTGTCATAAAACTATGGAATAGACAGACTATATCGCTCGCGCGCCCACAGTCCCTGTTTACCCTTCTTTCAGAGCGATGAATGTCTAAACTTATCCGAGTCCGTGCCGGGCTGCTTCGGGAAACCCATCCCGGTGAGCGCCGCGTTGCGTTGACGCCGGATGACGTTGGGCGCCTTTCCGAGCGCATATCATTTCGTTTCGAGCCCGGCTGCGGCGTCGGCGCCGGCCATTCAGACGACGGCTACATTGCTGCCGGCGCAGAGCCCGCCGATTTTGCCGAGATGGCGTCCTCTTCGGATCTATTCGTGAGCGTGCGGCAGCCAATCGCCGCGCGAGTTTTCCCAGCGGCAGCGGTTCTCCTATTTCTTGGCTCGTTTCGTGGCTCGAAAACGACACAAGTCGCCATCCCGCCAGCCCGACAGCCGCTCCATCTCGACATCGCCCGGCTTTCCGGGATGTCGGGCCAGAAGGGTGCCGATATATCTTCGAGGCAGGCCGCCATCACGGGCCACGCGGCTGTCCTGGAGGCGGCGAGGCAGTTCGGCATTTCGCATCCGATGCTGTTGGCGGACGGAAGCTTCGTGCGGCCCGTTAAAATGGCCGCCTTGGGCAGCGACCCAGCAAGCCTGCAGGCACTGGCGACTGCACGTCGCCTCGGCGCCCTAACTTATGGCTTTGGCCTCGCGAAGGATTCGCAGGCAAAGATCGAGCGGCTTGGCGCTAAATTTCTCGGCACCTCTTCAGAGCAAGAACTTGCGCGGCTTCGTCAAGACCTCTCCGGTGCCTTGTCGAAGATGCAACTGATCACCACCAACATAATGTGTCCCGGTCGCTCTGCCCCCGTGCTGCTTAACGAAGAGATGCTCTCAAAGTTGAGCCCTGGAACGGTCATTGTGGATCTCGCCGCCGAAAGTGGCGGGAATTGCGCGCTGACCAGAGCCGACGAGACGACCGACATCTTCGGCATTCGAATCGTAGGTTCCACGACGCTTGCGAGCCAGGAAGCTGCCGAGGCGAGCCGCCACTTCAGTGACGGGCTGAGAAATCTGCTGGAACACTTGATCGACGCGCACGGCGCGTTGAGGCTCGACGGCGGCGATTCCGTCACGGCAGCCCTTCTCGATGAGAGGAGTCCAGCGAGGCACGCTTGGTCGTGATTCGGGGCGGATTGAAGAAAGGATGGACGCAATCCCGTGGCGAAATGCTGCGACGCAACATTATTACTCAGATAAGATCCATTACAAAAACGTGTTTAGTAACAACTAGTTATAGCCTGCGGTAGTAAATATGCTTTTGCGCGAGAGCCGATCGTTGCGTTTGCGCAACACCCAATTTCCGCCTTGCAGCAAAACTCAATTTTGACTGTATCTATTATTGATACATTTAATCGGAAATGTAATTTGGCGCCGCGGACGTACCGCGTTTCCCGCGAGGGCTTGTACGAAACAATTTGGGGTAGGTAGAGCCGGTTTTCGGCAGTGATGACCTGTGCCCAATCGACAGAAGATTGGACTGAGAATGAACATTAAGATGATCCTTATGAGCTCGGCGGCGGCTTTGGCTGCCATCTCGAGCGCCCAGGCCGCTGACGCCATCGTTGCTGCAGAGCCGGAGCCGGTTGAATACGTTCGCGTGTGCGACGCTTACGGCAGCGGTTACTTCTACATCCCAGGCACCGAAACCTGCCTGAAGATCAGCGGTTACATCCGTTTCCAGGTTAACGCCGGCCCGAACGCCAGCGCGACCAAGGGCAGCGGCGCCAACGTCGCCAACGACTCTGACTGGGACGCCTACACCCGTGGTCAGGTCCAGTTCACTGCCAAGAGCGACACCGAATACGGCCCGCTCACCGGTGTTATCGTCCTGCAGACGAATGCCGACAATGCCTCCTCGCAGGCGGCTTTGCTCGACTCCGCTTACATCGACATCGCCGGCTTCCGCGCCGGTCTGTTCTACAGCTGGTGGGACGATGGTCTCTCGGGCGAAACGGACGACATCGGCAGCAAGGTTACGCTGCACAACTCGATCCGTTATCAGTATGAAGCCACGGATTTCTACGCCGGCATCAGCGTCGACGAGCTGGAAGACAGCCCGTTCTACAACGGCGAAGTTCCGAACAACGTCGGCGTAGCAATCGGCATCGGCGGCAAGGCAGGCATCTTCTCCTACCAGGTAACCGCTGGTTACGACACCGACAACGAAGCCGGCGCTGTCCGCGCCATGGGCACCGTCGCCGTTGGTCCGGGCACCCTCGGTCTCGCAGCCGTCTGGGCGTCCGATCCGGGCGCGTACTACTCTGCTTCCGAGTGGGCGATTGCCGCAGAATACGCTATCAAGGCTACCGACAAGCTGAAGATCACCCCGGCCGCTCAGTATTACGGCAGCTACGGCGTAGTTAACGCCGCTACCGACGCTGACTTTTCGGACAACGACGCTTGGAAGGTCGGTCTGACGGTTGACTATCAGATCGTCGACAACTTTTACGCCAAGGCAACCGTCAACTACCTCGACGGCGACAACATCGACGACGTGACGACGGGCTTCTTCCGCCTCCAGCGCGCATTCTAATCAAAAGCGGCGCCGCGTTTCCGCCTCTCTCTGTGGTTAAGGTCACAGGGAGTGGCAGCGCGGCGCCGCGCTTGAAAGTTTCTGATCAGATTGACCTCCGATCAGTTAGGAGGGGTGGCTCGGGTTCCCTGCCCGGCCGCCCCTTTCACTCTGTGAAGCTATTCGGCGGCGTGACGATCGAGGGCAAGGCTCGCATCCGCCGGCTGCTCGTGGTCGACAGATTTCTTCGCCTCGAGGCGACGCAGCTCCGCGACGCTATCATCGATGGTCACCGAACCCAGCATGTCGACGACGGCCTGTTCTGCCCGATCGCAAAGAAACTCCGAGAGGTCGCCGATATTCTCCCCTACGAGCCCCTCGTGCGGAATATCGTGGCGGGTTGCCCAGATTTTCTTGTCGCCGGTCACGGCAGCATAGATCTCGCTGAGCAATATCTGGTCGCGCGGTCGCGCTAGGTTGATACCGCCCTTGCCGCCTTGGGCGGTGGCGAGAATGCCGCTTTCATTGAGCGGCTGCAACAGCTTGCGGACGAAGCTCGCGCTTGTATCAAGCCCCTGCGCAAGTGATTGGCTTGTGGTCCGGAGGTTTGCCTCTTCGTTGACGGCCACACTGATGACAATCTGTAGAGCAGTCGAAAAGCGGGTGTCGATCATGCTGTGCTGAGGCCTTGCGTCTGAAGCCGGTCACCACAGATATTTGCCGGGCAAATCCATTGTCAAGAACGAGAAATTGAAATCACGGCGACTTGACTGAAACGAAAGGCTAGCTCGATCAGCGTTTCGTCGATTGTGTGCGGCTTTGCGCAGCGGCGAACGAGATTTCGCCTTTGATCTCGCGCATTGCCATTGACGTGATCGTGCGCCTCACTCCCGGCAGGCGGCTCAATTCTTCGCGAAGCATCCTGTCCAGGGCCGCCATGTCGACCGCGACGATATGCAGGAGATAGTCGGCTTCACCGGTCGTTGCGTGGCAACGCCAAATGAGCGGGTGCCGGCGGACCGCGGCCTCAAACTCCTCCGACACTTCGAAATCGATCGAGACCTGAATGAAGGCTTCGATGCCGAACCCAAGCTTTGCGGGATCAAGCCGGGCCGCATATCCGCGAATGATGCCCGCATCTTCCAACGCTTTCACACGTTTCCAGCAGGGCGTTTTGCTGAGACCGACATGATCCGCCAGTGCTGCAAAGGAAATCCTGGCATCGGCCTCCAGCGCACCGATGATCTTTCGATCAAGCGTATCGAGTGTCATTTGTTCCATGAATCGCCTTCCATGCTGGCAGTCGTTCTGCACAATTCTGCATTTTGATAACAGAAAGGAACAATGTTCAAGTCAAAGCGCCTAGACTGGATAGTTGTAGGCCAACGACACTCCGGAGCAGCATTCATGAACAAGGAAGATTACTACGCCCGCATCGAAGCGCCCGACATGCGCGACTACGGCGTCTACCTGCAGTGCGACAAGCTGCTCAGCTGTCAGAAGCCCCTGGCGGAGATGGCGAATGCGGATGAGCTGCAATTCCAGATTGTCCACCAGGTTGAAGAACTTTGGATGAAGCTGATTGCCTATACACTGGTCGACGTCATCGATTATCTGGAGAAGGAAAACACGCATCGCGTCGTGACGCTGATGGGCCGCGTCCACCGCCTGATGCGGATGATGACGGCGCAACTCGACCTTCTCGAAACGATGTCGCCCAAGGAATACCAGCAAGTCCGGCTTCAGCTCGGCAACGGCAGCGGTCAGGAGTCGCCTGGCTTCAAGCTCCTGTTGCGAATGCCACCCGATCTCTGGCGAGCTTTCCAGGCCGACTATCTCGACGGCCGGAATCTGACGATCGACGATATCTATGATGGCAAATACGACCACGGGGACAGCTATGTCGTCGCGGAGGCCCTGGTTGAATTCGACGAGCTGTTCCAGAAATTCCGCGCAAACCACCTTTACCTGATCCACCGCTCGATCGGCCTCGGCTCCAAATCGCTGAAGGGCCGCCCCGTCGAAATGCTGGAAGGCGGCGCTCGGCACCGGTTCTTTCCCGAGCTATGGGATATCCGCTGCACGATGACCGATCGCTGGGGTAGCCAGTATGGTGTCGTTCGTGGCTCGATCAGCCACCCGGAAGAGGCCGCGGAATAGACTGCGCTGACAGTACCAAAAACCAGCCCACCGCGCCTGCCCCTCCCCTTGACCCTACCGAGGGGGATCGCCCTATCACGCGATTTCGATTTTACGCCGAGGTTTACCTGCAATACCCTTCGTCCCGGTAGAAATTCAACCAGGGAGAGACGCCATGAAACGCAGGTTTGCCTATATCGCGGCCCTTTTGGCCCTTTCGGCCGGCGCAGTCTACGCTCAGGACAACGCCATGAGTTTCTTCGTGACCAGTGTAAATCCGGGCAAGGGCGGCGATCTCGGCGGCCTCGCCGGCGCTGACGCATATTGCAACACGCTTGCCACAGCCGCCGGTTCGACCGGCAAGACCTGGAAGGCCTATCTGTCTACCGACGCTGAAAACGCCAAAGATCGCATCGGTTCCGGGCCATGGTATAACGCTAAAGGCGAAAAAATCGCCGACGACGTGGCCTCCCTGCACAGCGACAAGAACAACCTGACCAAACAGACCGCGCTTAGCGAGAAAGGTGCGGTCATCAACGGCCGTGGGGACACGCCGAACCGCCACGACATGCTGACCGGTTCAAAGGCCGATGGTACTGCGGCGCCTGAGACCTGCGGAAATTGGACGATGGGCGGCGAAGACGGTGTCGCGATCGTGGGCCATAGCGACCGGACGGGACTGAACGACTCGGCGGAAGCCAAATCGTGGAACTCGTCGCATCCGACACGCGGCGGCTGCACGGTGAAAGCCTTCAACGGGACCGGAGGCGACGGCCTGTTCTACTGCTTTGCATCGAATTGATCGGCGCGGCATTGCGGGAGGCGCATGCTCACAACCCGCAATGCCATTCGCACCTGACGCGACCTCCGCCTAAAGCCAACCGATCCGTCGAAGCACCCAAAGCGTTGCAATGGAGGTGATCGTCACAAACGCCACGATGATGACGAATGCCCAGGTGTCATTGACCCCCGGAATACCTCCGACATTCATCCCGAACAGGCCGGCGACGACGCTCGGCGGCAGCAGCAGGGCGGCCAGCGCCGCCAGCCGATTGGAATTTCGCGCGATGCGCTCGCTGATCACTGTCGAGAGGTCGTCGTGGAGGATCCCCGTGCGGTCCCGGATGGCATCGAGGTACTCGATGAACCGCATCAGCTTGTCGATCACCTCACGCATCCGCAGCTTGTCACGCTCGAGCAGCCACGGCGCGTCGTCGTGTTCGATGCGGTTTAGTGCGTCGCGCTGCGGTGCCAGATAGCGGCGCAGCTGCACGGAACGCCGGCGCAAGAGCTTGAGACGCTCGCGCACCTCGCCAGCCTCACCATGAAAGATCATGTCGTCGAGCTCATCCACCTCCTCGTCCATCGAGTCGAGCACCGGCTCCAGGTCACGCACAAGCTTGTCGCCGATCAGCGCCAACAGGTCTCCGGTGCGCTGCGGACCCTTGCCCTTCTCGAGAGCGAGGCGGATGTCGCGAAGTGCCGTGATATAATGTCCGCTGTCTCGAAGTGAGATGACCTTGTTGACGTCGACCCACAGGTGAAGCGGCACGAGATCAATGTCGGTCCGCTCCTCCGGCTCCTCGTCGGGGGCGGTCGCACATACGCCCCGAAGGATGATCAACAGGCCGTCATCGACAGGCTCGACACGCGGTCGCGTCTCCTCTTCGAGCAGGGCTTCCGTCACGAAGCTATCGAGGCCGCTTTCCTTCTTGACCCAATCGGCAGCCGCCGCATGATCGCGCTCGAGATGCAGCCAGATGATCCCGTCTTCCGGTTTCCATCGCCGCGCCTCGGCAATGTCCAACTGCGTGCAACCGCCACAGCCGTTCAAAAGCAGGGCGAAACGCAATCCGGGTTCCGCGCCGTAGCTCAGTTTTGGGATAACTGGCGTTTCCATCGCGCGCCCTACATGGCCAGAGGGAACAAAAAATGCAGCCAACACAAAAGCTTGCCGCAACAGATTCTAGCAGGTCGCAATCAAGGCGCAAGACCGCCGGAATCGGCGTCACGACCGGTCCCGGCACTGGCTTTGGCGCTTAAAATAGATCGCCTTTGGGCGCCAAGACGATTTCAACACCGATCAGATTGGCGTATTGTTCCAGGGTAGATTTTTCAGGCCGATCCATGAAGGAGGGCCACAGTGATCACGACAACGACCGACGGCAACTGGTCAAAAGGCGTCAACCCGCCTGATCCAGCCGCCGTGCCGCGCAACGTTCGTGATCTCACCGAACATGCCGATATCGTTGTGCTATTGCCCGATCCGGCCTCGGCACAGTCCTGCCTCGATTTGGCCGACGATGCGGCTGATGCGGTGCAGGACAGCATCGCCGCTGTCCATATCGGCGCCGATCCGCTGGCGATGCTGGTCTCAGCCGAGGAAATCGAATTGCAGATGCTGCGGGACCTGGACGAAGGCTCGCCGCACGAGCGGTTCGAGCGCGTCAAACAGCTGTTCGACGAATGGAAACTGAGCGCGCCGCACCGGCAAAGCCTGGTGCTTGGCGACTACCAGGGCGACCTCCGCCGCTGCGTGGGCAGCGTCTGCCGGAACGCATCACTTGTCGTCACTCCCTATCGGGGCAATCTCGATGCCCGTGATGTTTTCCATAACGTCCTCTTCCATGAGGGCAAGCTCGTGCTCATCCCGCCGGCCAATGGTTATCGCGGACGTCTGCTTGACCACGTGCTGATCGGCTGGAAGCCGCACGACCACGCACGGCGCACGATCGTCGCCGCCAGGCGCTGGCTTGCCGCTGCCGACCGCATTACGGTGCTTTGCGTCGACGACAAGCCGAATAGGCACTACGAAACCACTGCCAGGGAAATCTGCCGCCAGATGGGGCTCGATGCGGAGATCGTCGTGACCTCCTCAACAGGCCGCTCGGTCGGCAACACCATCCTCGACTTTGGTGCATCGGTGAATGCCACCTGCATTCTGACCGGAGCCTTCAAGCACGGCTATCTGCTCGAGCTGCTTCTCGGCCGCGTCACCTATCGGCTGCTCTCCCACGCTACAGTTCCCCTGCTGATGAGCCACTAGCGCCAGCGTCGTGCCGTCCGCGATCGCTCCTCCGCCCTCGGGCTGAAGTCAACCTCCTTGTGAAAGCAAGACAATAGGCGCAAATAGTCGCCGGACCGGCAGCCTGCGGCATTCCTCAGGCCTGTCCGGACAGCATAAACGTGCCAAACCGACGAATTCCCCAGTGCTGGACAAGGAGATCGGACGTGCCAACAGAAGTCGACAGCGAACCCCTTCGCCAGCTCGGATTGAAATATCCCCTTATTGTCGCGCCAATGGCTGGCGGCCCCTCAACGCCGGAACTGGTGGTAGCAGCATCGGCTGCCGGCGCGCTGGGCTCCGTCGGCGCCGCCTACTCCAATCCCGCCACGATCGTCGAATTTGCCGACAAGGTCCGACAGCGCACAAACAAGCCCTTCGCGATCAACCTCTTCATTCCCCACCCCGCTCCAACGGTCGATCCGGCTGCGGTGAAGCGAGCGATTGCCGCCACTGCCGGCTATCGCTCAGAACTCGGGCTAGCATCCCCGCAGTTCTCCGCACCGTTCGAGGAGGATTTCGACGCCCAGTTCGAAGCCGTCCTAAAGATCCGGCCAGCTGTATTCAGCTTCGTCTTCGGCGTATTGGCAGCCGAACATACGAAAGCCGCACGAGAAGCCGGCATTCTGCTGATCGGGACCGCGACCTCACACGAGGAAGCGCGGGCCCTCGAAGACAGCAATGTTGACGCGATCACGTTGCAAGGCTTCGAGGCCGGCGGCCATCGCGGCATCTTCGAGCCCGACGCCGCCGATCCGGAAGTCCGACTTCACGACCTTCTCGCTCAATGTAGGGGAAAGGTGCACGTGCCGTTGATTGCAGCAGGCGGCATCATGACCGCTGCGGACGTTCGCGCCGCCCTCGTCGCAGGCGCTCAGGCGGTTCAGATGGGAACGGCTTTTCTGGCAGCGCACGAGGCGGGAACGTCGGCCCCTTACAGGTCGGCACTCAGTGCGCCAAAGCGACAGACCCGAACGACGCGTGTCTTCTCCGGTCGATTCGCTCGAGGCATCGAGAACCGTTTCATGGAGGAGATGACGCCGAAGATGGACGCTGTCATGCCGTTTCCCGCCCAGAACAAGTTTACGCGCGACCTGCGTGGCGCGTCAGCAGCAAGGGGCTCGGCAGATTTCCTGTCGCTGTGGGCAGGAACCGGAGAAGGCGAGCTTTGGCAAGGCTCGACCACCGAACTGATCGACAGCCTGTTTGCCAAGTAGCTGCCAGCCAAGCATATCAGCAATGGCGACGTGAGCGATTTCCATTACTTACCAGGCGAAATGAAAGTGCGGACATCGTATCAAAATGTATCTCAAGGTTGGCTGGATACAGCGCCATGCAAGCCATGAGGCGACAAACACACGGCGGACACATCAACGGCGTCACTAGCAGAAAAATGACGGAGATCGCGCGATGGAGCACATCGACCACATCCTGATCGTCGATGACGATCGCGAAATAAGGGAGCTCGTATCGAGCTACCTGAAGAAGAATGGCCTGCGCGTAACCGCGGTCGCTGACGGGCGGCACATGCGCTCCTTTCTCGAAGCAAACGCCGTCGATCTGATCATCCTCGATGTCATGATGCCGGGCGACGACGGCCTCGTGCTTAGCCGCGAGTTGCGTGCCGGACGACACAAGGCTGTTCCCATCGTCATGCTGACAGCACGCACAGACGAGATGGACCGCATCATCGGTCTGGAGATGGGTGCGGACGACTACCTCGCCAAGCCGTTCTCGGCGCGGGAGTTGTTGGCCCGCGTCAAGGCTGTCCTTCGGCGCACGCGCATGCTGCCGCCGAACCTGCAGGTGTCGGAAGCCGGCCAACTGCTGAGTTTCGGCCAATGGAAGCTCGACACGACGGCACGCCACCTCATCGATTCAGACGGGACGGTGATCGCCCTCAGCGGTGCCGAATACCGGCTGCTTCGCGTCTTCATCGACCACCCCCAGCGCGTGCTCAACCGCGATCAGTTGCTTAACCTGACACAGGGCCGCGACGCCGAGCTCTTTGACCGTTCGATCGATCTTCTCGTCAGCCGCGTCCGCCAGCGTCTTGGCGACGATGCCCGGGAACCGACCTATATCAAGACTGTCCGCAGCGAAGGCTATGTCTTCTCCATGCCGATCGAGATCACCGAGGCCCGCTGATGGCGACACACGCCTTTCTGAATGGATTTCGCCTATGGCCGCGCACCCTGGGGGCGCGGCTATTTCTTATCCTGCTTGCCGGGGTAGCGATCGCGCATACGATGTCGTTCACGGTGCTGTTTTATGAACGATACGCGGCCGCCAAGTCCGTCATGTTCAACACGCTCGAAAACGACGTTGCAACGTCGATCGCCATACTCGATCGGCTGCCGGCCGACGAACGAGCCGATTGGCTCGATCGTCTTGATCGAGGCAGTTATAGTTTCGTGCTGGGAGCAGGCCTGCCCGGCAATCCGGCGCTCGACGCACGCACCACCGAGATCGCTTCCATGGTTCGGGCGGCGATCGGTGCAAAATTTCCCATCGAGGTGGAGACAGTTCCCGGCAACACCCTGAGGCTCCAGGCACATCTGACCCTGAGCGATGGCGCGCCGTTGACGATAGACATCAACCCGCATGGCGTCATGCCATTGGCCGATTGGCTCCCCTATGTGTTGGCCGCGCAGTTGGCTTTGCTGGTGCTTTGCAGCTGGTTTGCTGTCCATCAGGCAATTCGTCCTCTCGTCAACCTCGCAAAAGCAGCCGATACGCTCGATCCGAATGTGAAAGCCCCTCGCCTCAGCGAAACGGGACCGAGGGAAGTCGCCTATGCCGCAACCGCCTTCAACGCAATGCGCGAGCGCATTGCCCAATATCTGGAGGAACGCGTGCAGATCCTCGCGGCAATATCGCACGATCTGCAAACGCCGATCACGCGCATGAAGCTGAGGGCGGAGATGGCCGAGGATTTCGGCGACAGGGACAAGTTGATGCAGGATCTCAGCGAGATCGAACGTCTCGTCAAGGAAGGCGTCGCCTATGCTCGCAGCGCCCATGGAAATGTCGAAAAAGCCTCGCGCATTGACCTTTCTTCGTTCATCGAGAGCCTCGTCTACGATTACCAGGATACCGGCAAGGACGTGACAATCACAGAGATGAGCGGCGGCGCGATCATGACCCGACCGCACGCCTTGAGACGAGTTCTGACCAATCTCATCGACAACGCCCTTAAGTTTGGTGGCAGCGCCGAGATCGAGGTACTGCGCCGTACCGATAGCGACGTGGTCGTTAGAGTACTCGATCGCGGTCCCGGCATCCCCGAAGATCAATTGGAAGCTGTCCTCAAGCCCTTCTTCCGTCTCGAGCAATCGCGCAACCGCGACACTGGCGGGACTGGCCTCGGCCTCGCCATTGCCGTCCAACTGGTCACAGCGATCGGCGGATCGCTGACGTTGCGTAACCGCGACGGCGGCGGCCTCGTCGCCGAAATCGCCATCGGCTGAACGGCGGTTGAACCGCCTCGCACATCGGTGACATTCTGCTCGATACCAGAAAAAAGCGGCAGCCCTTTGCGGCTGCCGCTTCTCAACATCACGTCCCGCCTGACGGGGGCACCGTTTTTCTTATCTCGTCAGACGAGGTTTATGGTGACGTTGATATTGCCGCGCGTGGCCTTGGAATACGGGCAGGTTTGATGCGCCGCATCGACAATCGCGCGAGCAGTTTCGTGATCGACGCCAGGCAGACTGACGTTTAGGCGTGCCTGAAGTGCGTAACCGCCTGTATTGCTGCAGAGATCAACTTCGGTGTCGACCGCGAGATCGGTCGGAATCGCAACGGCAAGGCTCTTCGCAGCAAAGCCCATTGCGCCGATGAAGCAGGCGGACCAACCGGCGGCGAACAGTTGCTCGGGGTTCGTTCCTTGTCCCGCGCTACCTGGTGAGGAAAGCTTGACATCGAGGCGGCCGTCGGAGCTACGCGATGCGCCATCGCGGCCGCCGGTCGTATGCGTCTTGCCGGTGTAGAGTACCTTCTGATTGTCGCTCATGATATTCTTCCTTTCGATAGAATGAACGGCTCGCTGCCGAGACGCAGATGGCGTCCCGCACGTGTCTGGAATGTTTCGTCTCGGTGCTAAAATGTAGCCAACTGCCGCGGAAACCTGATCCCGATACAATGTGATACGAACGGCCCGGCCGCTTCTTGGCGAGGCAATGGGCGCTCGAAACCAGACCTGGCGAAAGTGCATTGGAACGCCAACGCCGAGTGCAATGTCTGGAATGGAGGGATGTGGGGAGCCGCTGCTTGCTGCCGCGACCACCCCAAGGTGACCGGTTAGAGCCGGTCGACGTCGACCACGGCCTGTGCAAAGGCCTGCGGCGCTTCCTGTGGCAGATTGTGACCAATGCCGCCGGTAATCAGCCGATGCTCGTACTTGCCGGAGAACTTCTTGGCATAGGCAGCCGGCTCGGGATGGGGGGCACCGTTGGCATCGCCCTCCAGTGTAATAGTCGGTACGCCGATGACAGGGAACTTCGCGAGCCGCGCTTCGAGCTCATCGTACTTCTTCTCACCCTCAGCCGCGCTGATGCGCCAACGGTAGTTGTGAATGGTAATGTCGACGTGATCGGGGTTTTCGAAGGCGGCGGCGCTGCGATTGAAGGTTGCATCATCGAAGTTCCATTTCGGCGATGCAAGCTGCCAGATCAACTTGGCGAATTCGCTGCGGTACTTCTCATAGCCCGCGCGGCCACGATCCGTGGCGAAGTAGAACTGATACCACCAGGCAAGCTCCGCCTTCGGCGGCAAGGGTGCCTTGTTTGCTTCCTGGCTGCCGATGAGATAGCCGCTGACGGAAACCAGGGCCTTGCAGCGCTCGGGCCAGAGGGCGGCGATAATGCAGGCCGTGCGGGCTCCCCAATCGCAACCGGCAATCAGCGCCTTTTCGATCTTCAGCGCATCCATGAGCGCAACGATATCGGCGGCAATCGCCGACTGCTGGCCGTTGCGCATCGTCTTGTCAGAGAGGAACCGTGTTGCGCCGTAGCCGCGCAGATAAGGCACGATGACGCGATAGCCTGCGGCGGCAATCAGCGGTGCAACATCGACATAGGTATGGATATCGTAGGGCCAACCATGCAGGAGAATGACAGGAGGCGCGTCGCTCGCGCCCAGCTCGGCGTAGCCGACATTGAGCAGACCTGCGTCGATCTGCTTGATCGAGCCAAATGAGGTATTGGTGCCTGGCGCGATGGTGGGGATTCGAGCCGCCGCCGGCGCCGCGGCCTGAGCAACGCTCGTGCCGATTGCGCCAAATTGCGCGGCGGCAACGGTCAGTGCTGCCACGCCCACGAACCGCCGTCTTTGTTGATTGATTTCCTCTGCCATCACTGCTCTCCGATCTGTGCTAAAGACATCTGCATAAATCACTACCTGTGTGTATCAAATGTGTGTCCTATACCTGGAATTGAAAGCCAATGTAGGTATCGGTCTAGCGATACATTGGTATACATTCGCGCACTTTCGTGAGCAGTTCGCGACAACCCAGGCTTGCTGAAACAAGATTGGCCGGGCCAACGACATGACCCGACCTCAAAGATCGCTGCGACCGGCATTGCCGGCGCATTTTGTCAGCGGATGACTTCAGGCACTGGCGGACGGAATGTTGTAAACACCCCGCGCGAACGCGCCGATACCCTTGGCATCCAGCAAGTTGAGCGGTGCCCGGAACGTCACCCTGGCCACGCCGGGGTGACGGCCGATTTCGATGGCGCCGGCCAATGTGGCACGGTTCATCACTTCGGGGACGGTGATCCCCAGGAGTTCGGCGGCCCGTTCAAGGCCATTCGTGGTGGCATCGTTCAGGTTCGGACCGGTGCCGATGAAACAGACAGGCGCATCGTCCTCGACCTTTCGCACCCCGTGCTTGCGGGCAAGCGCCTGGACCCTTGTCCGCTCGGCTTCGTCGAGCGGGCGCGCCAGAAACGGCACGTCATCGAGAACCGGAAAGAGGATGGGCCCATCGATGTCGAGCCCCTTGATGACATGCACTTCAAGGGTGACCGTTCCAGCCACGTCACAGGTATGACCAGCAATCTCGCCGTCTCCCTGCAGCGCGTGCATATCGCCCAGATAGATGCCACCACCGGGAACCTTGACCGGGCAGACCAGAACGGCTCCTTCGCGGACCGTGTTCACGTCGAGGTGGCCGTCCGTCTTGTGCTCGGCGATCTCCTCTGCCGTCAGCGCGTAGATGTGGGGCGCATGATCCAGGAACGCGCCGAAATCGCCGGCATTGTGCGAGTCCGGCATGGCCTTCGACGGCGTGGTCCCCAACTGCCCGAGAAAAGGCCGCAACCGCGTGGCGATACCAACGAGATCAGCCGGTGCGAAAGTCAGGATAGGATGCTGGATGGACGCGTCCGGTAGCGCCATCAGGCGATCGGCATCTTCCGCGAAGGCTTCCGCCTCGGCGTTGCCCACCGTCAGACCGACCTGTCGCTCGTCGTCGAACGCGATCGTATAGCCGTTGGTAAAGGTAAACGGTGACGCATCCGCCCCACATGCTTCGCAACGGATCGCCGTCGGCCCGATGCCTTCGACACGCGTGCGCGGCCACTCCACTCCGCAACCGGGGCACACGGCCGCACAGAAAGGATCGCCGTTGAACCGGCCCGCCATTGGCTCGTCGTTGCCGGATGCCGTGGCCGACGAGGTTACGACAATCGAGCGGATGCGGATGGCAATCGCGTCACCTACCTCCGCACCTGCCACCGCGACCGGGCGCGTCACCTCATGTCCTCCGCGAATTTCCGGCGTGATCATCGGACCCCAGCACCCGGGAGCGGTGTTGGCAATGATCGTGCCGCCATCGGCGACCGGCCCGAGCATCGGCGCCGCTGGGTCCAGAATGCCGTTGGTCAACTCGTTGACGAAAATCGTCTGCGATCCGAGTTTTGGATACTGTTTTGCTTTATCAAGCATTTAGGCTCCTCCTGTTGAATCTATCAGTGAGCGACTTGCGAGGGACGTTTAAATTCGGCGAATGCTCATGTTCGCGGCACGGGACCGTTGTCGACAAAAGCCGGAATCTCGCGAAGGCTGGCGACAATAGTCGCTATGCGCGGCCATTGATCGAGGGCAAGGCTATTTCTCTCGGCGTTTACGGCTTGCGGGAACAGGCAGATATCGGCCACCGTTGGAATATCGCCAACCGCGTATTTGCCGGTGGGTCTCCGCCGAAGAAGTTCTTCGACCGCCGTCAAGCCGACGCCGATCCAGTGGCGGCTCCAGTCCGCGACATCCGCCGACCCGACACCGATAGCGCTCAAACGCGCGGTCACCCGAGGCGGGAGAAGCGGATGGATGTCCGCCGCGATTGCCAAGGCGACGGCCCGCGCAAAGGCGCGATCCTCAAGCCTGCCCGGAAGTAGCGGTGGCTCTGGGTAGCGTTCGTCCAGATATTCGATGATTGCCAGGGACTGTGTCAGCAGCACGCCCTCGTCGGTCAGCAGGGCGGGAACGAGTCCCTGCGGATTGACCTGCAGATATTCGGGCTTCCGATTGACGGCATCGGCACCAAGGATGCCGATTGTCTCGCGCTCAACGTCGAGCCCCTTCACCGCCAGCGCGATCCTGACGCGCGACGCCGCCGACGAGATCTTGTCCTCGAACAATTTCATTGCCGATCTCCTCACTTGTGAGAGCTTTGGGGAGCCGCCTTGGCCGAGGCAGCATCGGCAGTATGCGCGAACTGCATTGCGCCCGCATCGGCTGAAGGCGATAGCAGCGAGAAGAGTGCGGCAATCGGGGGTGGTTCGCCGGGAGCGCTATCCCAGGCGCATGGAACAGCTGCCAGCGCGAGCACGGCGAAGGAAGTGACTAGAAGGCGCATTGCTTATCTCCTCAAGTGCTTGACCCATCCGGGCCAACTGCCAGGAAATTCAAATCTTCCGGGAAACTCGAGCGTGACGGCCGCGCGTATCCCGCATGTGTTTGAATCCCCGAAGAACTGTATCGTTGTGTAGGTGCAGCCATGTTGGCGGCCGGCCCAGGTCGGAATGTCGCGGGCGAACCATGCTCGCGACATTGCCGTGGAAAAATCAGCCCGCCTTTTCTGCGACGAGAACTGGGTGCTCCCGATACTCTTCCGGGAAAAGCCGCTTCAGCGCCTCAATCTTTGGCTGCTCATAGACGTACACATAGGGTTGGTTGGGATTGTTGTAGACATAGTCCTGATGATAGGCCTCGGCACGATAGAACATCTTCCCGACCTCAATCGAGGTCGCGATCGGGCGAGCAAAAGCACCTTCACCGCGGAGCTGAGCGATGTAGTCGGAGGCGACTTTCTCCTGTTCGTCGTTCAGCGGAAAGATTGCCGAGCGGTACTGCTTTCCAGCGTCGGGACCTTGCTGGTCGACTTGTGTCGGATCGTGAACCACGGAGAAGAAGATCTGCAGCAACTGACCGTAGCTGACCTGCTGCGGATTGAAGACGATCTCCACTGCTTCCGCGTGACCGGTCTGCCCGGTCTCGGTCATCTCGTAGGTGGCTGTCGCGGCACTCCCGCCTGCGTAGCCTGCCGTCGCGCTGACAACCCCGGCGACATGTTGGAAAGCGCCTTGGACACCCCAGAAGCACCCGCCGGCAAGGACCAGCGATTGTGTAGCTGGGGTCGCGGCGACATCGTGGAGGACCGGAGGAACGCGCCTGGCCTCTTCCGCTGCCGCTCCGCCACTTAGCTTGAGCACAAGACCGCCGCCTCCGATCACGGCAAGGGTCACAATGCCTAGCTTTCCGATGGAGCCAAGCAACGACGAACGAGTTTTTTCTCGATGTTTCATGATTTTATCCTTTCATCCGAAGGTGAATACGAAGGCTTCGACACCGGGATCGAGGAAACGGATCTCGAACGTCCGCTCCCGCACCTCTCCCGACTGGCGCACCAGCTGGTAGAGCCGCGTTTCGGAAACCGTGCCATTGCCGTCTGCATCGATATCCGAGCCATGATCGGCTCCCGGTGCGGCCCCATCGACCTTCACCTGAAAGCGGACCTTCTTGCCGTCCGCCCCGGGTCCGAGGACCAAATGCAGATCCCGGGCACTGAACCGATATGTGATGCCGCCGCCAGCCTGATCGAGTGAGGCCTGCTCTCCGCCGACGGTCCACTTTCCGGTAAGCCCCCATTCGTTGAGGCTCGGCTTTCCCACGGTGTAATCGCGAGCAGCGTCAGCCTTGACGCCTTCCGGCGAGATGAAGTTGGCAGCTCGGAGGTAGCCGATGTAGGATTCTCCGGACTGCAGGCGGGCAAGGTCGGGCGCAGCCTCGGCACCCTTGGCGTCAGGTTCAACGGTGGCTGCATCGGCCTTCTTGCTGCCTGCTGCTTCCGCCAGCAGATCCTGGACGACCCGTTCGGACCGTTCGTAGTCTCCTTCACCGAACTGGGTGTGCCTGATCTGGCCCTTCGCGTCGATGAAGTAGTGGGCCGGCCAGTAGTTGTTGGCGAACGACCTCCAGATTTTGAAGTTGTTGTCGATCGCGACAGGATAGCCGATCTGGAACTTGTCGATTGCCTGACGGACATTGCCGATCCGCTTCTCGAAGGCGAACTCGGGCGAATGGACCCCGATCACGACCAATCCCTGGTCCCGATACTTCTCCGCCCAGGCCCGAACGTAAGGGATTGTCCGAATGCAGTTGATGCAGGAGTAGGTCCAGAAGTCGACGAGAACGACCTTGCCGCGCAATTCTTCCGCGCTGAGCGGCTTGGAATTCAGCCACTCCACAGCACCGTCGAGGGACTGCAGGCGGCCAAGGACCGGCAAGTCGCTCTGGTATCCCTTACGCGCATCGTTCGCGGCAAGTTGCATGGCATTGCCGCCCGGCTTTGCAACACCGCTCGAATCATGCAGCTTGTCCAGCAGCGACTGTTCGATGCCGGCACTGCTGGCATAGGAGAGACGCGACAGCAGTCCGGTATCAAGCCCAAGGGCAATGGCGGTAACGCCGGCCAGCACGGCTATGCCAAGACCCTGGCGTAGACGCTCGCCAACGCCGAGCGATCGCTTCATCGCGGCAAACACCTTCTCCCCTGCAAGGACAGCCATCGCCAGCGAGGTCGCGGCACCTGCCGCGTAAGCGGTCAGCAAGAGCGTTGTCTGAACGTTCGCCCCCTGGAGGGCGGCACCGGTCAGGACCAGTCCAAGGATCGGGCCGGCGCAGGGCGCCCAGAGAAGGCCGGTTGCAACGCCGAGAAGGAAGGAGGTGCTGACGCCACCCTTGCCGCTCGCCTGCTGCGACAGGCGGCTGCCAAGGGCGACGGCTGGCCGCGTCACGACTGCCGCGATGCGCGGCGAGAGCAGCGTCACGCCGAAGCCGGCGATCAGCGCGATGGCGGCATATCGACCGATTTCGTTGGCATGCACCGCCCAGCTGCCGCCGACGGCAGCAAGCGTTGCCACGCCCGCGAAAGTCACGATCATGCCGACCAGCATCGGCAGGATGCTTCTCGCAAAGGGCTGGCCTGCCCGCGACAGAACGAAGGGTAGGACCGGAAGGATGCAGGGGCTGACGATCGTCAGCGCCCCTGCAAGGTAGGCAATAAGGAACAGCAGCATAGTCATCCCCTGCAGTTGACCGATGCTTACGCATTGGTCGTTGTTGGTGGCTGCAAGGGACCAGCCCGAAGTATCTCCGTTGTGTCGCTTTCCGCCCGATTTGTATCAGAATGCAAGCGGCCAGCGGTTCAGGAGTTCAGGAGCTTCAGCAGTTTCTTCGCGGCCGAGCCTGATGAAGCCGGGTTCTGCCCCGTGATCAGCCGACCGTCGACAATCGTAAAATCGACCCAATCGGCGGCCTTCTCGAAATGCCCGCCCAGACGCTTCAATTCGTCTTCCACGAGAAAGGGCACGACTTCGGTAAGATGGACAGCCTCTTCCTCGCTGTTTGCAAAACCGGTGACACGCTTGCCCTTGACCAACGGCTGCCCCTGGTGGGTTACCTTTTTCAGAACCCCAGGTGCGTGGCAGACCAAGGCGATCGGCTTGCCTGCACTGTAGAAGCTTTCGATAAGGGCAATCGAGTCCTGGTCATTGGCGAGATCCCACATCGGGCCGTGTCCGCCGGGATAGAAGACGGTATCGAAACCATCTGCCTTGACCCCGCTGAGCCGCACCGTGTTGGCAAGCTCCTTTTGCGCCGCTGGATCGCCCTTGAAGCGCGCCATCGCCTCTGTCTGATTGGCTGGTTCGTCACTCTTCGGATCGATGGGAGGCTGCCCGCCTTTCGGGGATGCAAGGGTTATCTCGGCGCCGGCATCCTTGAACACGTAGTAGGGGGCGGCAAATTCCTCCAGCCAGAAGCCGGTCGGCCCGCCGGTGTTTCCGAGCTTATCATGCGAAGTCAAAACCATCAGGATCTTCATCGTCAGTTTCCCTTTGTTGAGCAACCATAAGATGCGGCTGACATGTCCCTTCGCCCGCACGCGAGCATGGCGCGCTGCAAGGCTTTGCCCCCTGAAACCCGATCCTTCGAACCACCGCCGGGCCCATCCACAGATAGCGCACTGGCTCAGGCTTTCCTGGTTTCATTCCCCGATATTTACTTCCGTCCAATTTCGGGTGAATACTCGCCGCCGGGCAATCACTATTCCGCGAGGCGGCACAATGGATCGCATCGACGCAATGAAGGTGTTTGTGACGGCAATTGACGAGGGCAGCCTCGCCGGCGCCGCCCGCAATCTGAAGCGATCGCCAACGGCGGTCAGCCGGGCGCTAAGCTTTTTGGAGGCGCATGTTGGTGTCGAGTTGCTGCATCGGACCACTCGAACGCTGAAGCTGAGCGAGGCGGGCCAACGCTATGCAGCAGCCTGCCGGCGCGTACTGGTCGATCTTGAAGAAGCCGACATGCTGGCGGGCGGCGAGCGCGCGGCTCCGCGCGGAACTCTGACCATCTCGGCACCACCGATCCTCGGCGAAGAGGTACTGCGCCCTATACTGGACGACTTCCTCAACCTTCACCCGACCGTCTCTGTCCGCTTTCTCATGCTGGATCGCTTCGTCAACCTGGTCGATGAGGGTGTCGACCTCGCGGTGCGTATCGGCCACCTGTCGGACTCTTCGCACGTCTCCACCCGTCTCGGTGGCGATGTGCGACGCGTCGTGGTCGCCTCCCCCCGCTATCTGGCAGCTCATCCGCGCATCGACGAGCCGGGCGACGTGGCAAAACATCAGATCATCGCGTTCAGCAACTTCGGGCTGGATTCCTGGAGTTTCATACCGGCGAAGGGGACCACCATCCCCAGGGTCGTGCATTTTACGCCGCGCTGTATCTTCAACAGCGTTCGCGCTGCCGCGGCATCGGCGGCTGCAGGCGGCGGCCTGACGAGACTCTATTCCTACCATGTCGCATCCTACGTGCGCGACGGTCAGCTGAAGATCGTGCTCGCGGACGCGGAACACCCGCCCTTGCCTGTGCATCTGCTCGCACCACAAGGCCGCATGTCCGTGCCCAAGGTCCGCGCCTTTGTGGACTTCGCAACGCCGCGGCTGCGTTCCGAGTTCGCGCGCATGGCAACAGCGGCTGGCATGCTCGCCTGATTGTGCCGAAATACGGTTGATTGTTGATCAATCAACGTCAATTCTCTCACTGATCGGATGGATCTAAATCAAATGCACCAACGCCGAGGGCGTAGGGCGGCCAGCACTGAAAGGCCGCTGCACTTGAAAGGATCCCATCATGAGCACGGAACAGAAGGTCGCCATTATCACCGGCGCATCACAAGGCATCGGCGCAGCATTGGTTCGAGCCTACCGCGACCGCAACTACCGCGTCGTCGCCACCTCACGCTCGATCGAGCCTAGCTCCGACACCGGCATCATCGCCGTACCCGGGGATATTAGCAAACCGGAAACCGCCGAACGCGTCGTCCGCGAAGCACGCGAGCGTTTCGGTCGCATCGATACATTGGTGAACAATGCCGGTGTCTTTCTTGCCAAGCCGTTCACTGAATTCACCGAAGAAGACTACAACCACAACATGGGCGTCAACGTCGCCGGTTTCTTCCACATCACCCAGCGCGCGGCGACCGAAATGCTGAAGCAGGGCTCCGGTCATATCGTCAGCATCACGACGAGCTTGGTGAACCAGCCGATCGCAGGGGTCCCGGCCGCCCTCGCCTCTCTGACGAAGGGAGGATTGAACGCCGTTACCCAGTCGCTGGCTATCGAATACGCAAAGAGCGGCGTTCGCGTTAACGCAGTCTCGCCGGGCATCATCAAGACGCCGATGCATCCGCAGGAAACGCACGCAGCACTCTCCACACTGCATCCGGTAGGCCGGATGGGCGAGATTCGCGATATCGTCGATGCCGTCCTTTATCTCGAGGGTGCGAGCTTCGTCACTGGCGAGATCCTCCACGTCGATGGCGGCCAGAACGCCGGTCGCTGGTAGGCCGGGCGCCCCGGCTCGGCCGGACCAATTTTATCCCGCGACTGCGAGCCCGGACGGCCGCAGTCGCCGTCGAGACAAAGCTCAATAGGTGAAAAATGAAACTGGTGTTGGTCGCCGATCCAATGTGCTCCTGGTGCTACGGCTTCGGAAAGGAAATGACGGCCCTGCAGGAGCGTCATCCCGACATGTCGCTTGAGATCGTCGTCGGAGGCTTGCGCGCCGGTGCGACCGACGTGCTTGATGATGCCGGCAAGCGTTTTCGCTTGGAACACTGGGGAAGGGTGGAACAGGCGAGCGGCCTGCCGTTCAATCGGGACGGATTGATGGCCCGTCAGGGCTTCGTCTATGACACCGAGCCCGTTTGCCGGGCGGTCGTGGCGGCGCGTATTCTCAAGCCGGAAGCCGATCTGTTGCCGGTCTTCCGCGCCATCCAGCACGCATTCTACGTCGATGCCCTCGATACGACCGATGGTGCGGTCCTCGCACAAGTCGGTGCCGAGGCTCTAAGCGCTGCCGGTTATCCCATCACACAGGACGAGTTCCTCACGGTGTGGCAAGCCAAGAGCACTATCGATGCTACTGCTTCCGATTTCGTCAGGGCGCGATCTATGGGAGTATCGAGTTTTCCGACTTTGTTTCTTTCTGACCAAGGCAAACTGCACCGGATTGGCAACGGATATGCCCATGTCGACACATTGGTGCAGGAGATCGGCGCCCTGCTCGCAGCATAGCCACCCTCAAGTTCAACCTCCAGAAAGGAGACTGCAATGCCCATTGTTACCGTACAAGTGACCCGCGAAGGAACGACGCCCGACCGCACTTCGGTCACCGCCGAGGAAAAGGCCGCGATCATCAAGGGCGTCAGCCAGGTATTGCTCGACGTCCTCAACAAGCCTCTTGAATCGACCTATGTCGTCATCGAGGAAGTCGATCTCGACAATTGGGGCTGGGGTGGACTGCCGACCGCGCAGTATCGAAAACAGCGAGCTGCAAAGTCTTGAAAAGCGAGACCCGCTGTCGGATACCGGCGGCGGGTTCGTTCGGCCTCCTCCTTCAACCGGTCGCCCGCGCCGGTAGGCCCTCTTGGTCAACGCGCCGGCTGACTCTGCTGAAGATCTTGAAATCCGACCTCAGGGCACCCGCGCACATTGGCGAAAGTGATCTCGCGGCGATCACCCCACCCTGTCAGCCCTCGCAGCGTCAGAACATTCTCGTCGCGATAGACGAGATCCGTGCGGTAGATGCCGGCGCGTCGGGCCCTGTTGGTCGCTTGACTGACGTTACAGGTGCCCTCTGATGGGTCCACGTGCCAAGTGCTCGTACCCCTGCCATCGGGATTCCAGCCGTCCGCGGCACCTGCCACAACCGGTAGCAAGGCTGCGAAAGTCAACAAGGTTACACGGAACGCGGCTTTCATGATCCCTACCCGGTTGCGCTACACTGGAACGCTCCGCGCCAAGATAGACGGACTGTGGCGCAGCGCAATCGCGTCCGGGCGACCCACACGCCATTTACAGACAAAAGGTACCGGACTCGTGCGGCAGCGTTGATGATTGGTTAACGTCGCCGCACTGTCGTCTGGCTGATCACCTCATCGCTTCGCCCGAGCAAGCACGAAGTCGTGCTTCACCTCCCAGAAGTCGCCGGCAAACTGATACTGTTTCGAGCGTTCGGCATCGGTTGTTCGGCGAAATTCGGCGAGCAGGCTTTCCTTAACGCCAAACACCGCATCCGAGTCGATGTAGGGATCGTCGGGATCGAAGATGTGCGTGATCAGTGTTTCGAAGCCGTCTGCCTTGATGATGTAATGCAGATGCGCGGGTCGATTGGGGTGGCGCCCTAGCGCCTTCAGCATCTGCCCCACCGGACCATCGTAGGGGATCGGATAGTATTTTGGCTTCACCGCCCGGAACCAATAGTGCCCGTCCGGCCCGGTCCGGAACACGCCGCGCAGATTGAAGTCCGGCTGAATACCCTTTTGCTGGACATCATAGAAGCCTTCGTCGTTGGCCTGCCAGATATCGAGCACTGCGTCGGCGATCGGCCGCCCGTCGGTGTCGAGAATCCGTCCCTCGATCACCATGTCCTCGCCCTTCTGGTCGAGGCAAATGTTCGCGCCCATCGGCAGCTCGGGTGCATCGGCAACGTGGAACGGGCCGAGCACTGTGCTCTCCGAAGCTCCGGAAGGCTTGCGATTGTTGATCGCATCGACCAGCATCGACACCCCGAGCGTGTCGGAAAGCAGGATAAACTCCTGCCGCCACTCGTTGCACATCTGCCCCGTGCGCGTGAGGAAGAGAATGGCTTGCATCCACTCATCCTGAGTCGGCTCGATCTCCTTCACTGCTTCGTGGAGTTTTCGGGTGATGACCTCCATCACCTGTTTCAGGCGTTCGTCCTTGGCGTTCTTGTTGCGGCCGGTCACAACCGCGACCGAATCTTCTTCCGTGAAGAAGCCCTTTTCATGCGCTTCCATGATGCTCTCACTTATCAAGGATGGATTTCAGGACGCGGCGCAATTCGGCTTCCGGATTGGAAACCATCTCGTCCGCGCGCCAGGCGACATGGTGGTCGGGACGTACCAGAATGGCGCCGGAATCCCGCACCTCTCGCGCGTTGGCCCAATCGCCAACAAGGTCCTGCCATTGCTGGCGCGGTCCGATGACGTGCGTGGTGATCCGAATGTTGAACTCCTTCGCGAGCGCCTTAGCGGCCGCAGCCCAGCCGTCGCCGCCAATGCCGGTCAGAATGGTGAAGGTGCCATGGCCGGTCAGATCGAGAGTCGAAACTTTGTCGCCGCTTTGATTGAACAGCCAGGCGTGCGGCAACCGGGCACCCGGCCATGTTGTCGGCTGATAGTGCAGCTCCGGATCCTTGGAGAAGGCTGGCTCGGGCTGGCCGTCGGTTGCAATCCCATCTGACTTGTAGCGCTGGTTCATCTCGACGCCATGCGCATCGAATTCATAGACCTTGTAGGCAATCGCATCGCGGATCGCCTTACGCTGCTTTTCCGCGTCTGGCGTGTCCTGGCAGCGCGCATCCATATTCTCTTGCATCTTGACGGGATCGACCGAGTCCAACAGGCCAAGTGCCTTGAAGATCGGGCCGAATTCTTCGATCGACTTGTTCGCCCGTGTAACGATCTGCTTGGCGACAGGCGCACGTTCGGCATTGTAGCTATCAAGCAGTCCCGACCCGGCCTGTCCCTTCAGGACCATCGACAGCTTCCATGCGAGGTTGAAGGCATCCTGAATTGACGTATTGGAGCCCAGCCCGTTCGACGGGGGGTGGCGATGCGTCGCGTCGCCCATGCAGAAAACGCGTCCGTTCGACATCGTCGTCGCGTACATGTTGTTGACGGTCCAGGTCGACACCGACTTGATCTTTGGCTGAAGCTCCTGATCGCCGACGAGTTCGCGCACGACCTTGATGGCGAAATCCTCGGTCACCTCAGGCGCCGGCTGGTTGATGTCGTAACCCCAGACAATCAGCCATTCGTTCCACGGCCGCACCATGCGCACGAGCCCCATGCCGATGCCGCCGACATCAGCGCCCGGCTGCAGCACCCAATAGAGCACGGAGGGCCGATGCGCGACATGGCGCGACAGATCAGCCTCGAACAATATGTTCATCGAGCCGCCGACGCCCATCTTGCCTTCGAAGGCAAGGCCCGCATGTTCCGCCACCTTCGAATTGCCGCCATCGGCGCCAACCAGGAACTTGGATCGGACGGTAAATTCCTTACCGGTCAGCCGATCAAGACAGGTGGTCGTGACACCATCGGCATCCTGTTCATGGCTGATATATTCGCACGACATGCGCGCCTGCGTGCCGCGCGAGCAGGCAGTCTTGAAGAGCAGCGGCTCCATGAAGGTTTGCGGCAGGTCGTTCATCAGGCTCGGCGAAGAGAGCTGATGCTCGGCACGAGACAGCGGATGCTTACCCCAGCTCTTCATGCGGCCGATTTCCTCACCGGTCAGCGAGGTGCAGAAGACGTTCTCGCCCATCAGGTCCTGCTCTGCGGCAAACATGTAGGCTTCATCCTCGACGTCCCGACCGAGGTCGCGCAGGACCTCCATCGTACGCTGATTGGTGATGTGGGCGCGCGGCGTGGTCGCAAGCCAGCGATAGCGATTGATCACCATGTTCTCGACGCCGTAGGTCGACAGCAGCGCCGCGGTTGCCGAGCCTGCCGGGCCCGTTCCGATGATGAGTACGTCCGTTGTGATATCAGCCATTTGGCCCTCCTATCTTCTTGTGTTCGAGAGGTCCGCCTTTGAGGATGCGGCGAACCGGAAACAGCTGGATGCCGGTGCGATCGGAGAACAGCCCCCACAACCCGCGCGGGGCGAGCAGCATCGTGACGATCGCAACCAGGCCGAGGATCACGAGATACCAGGAGCCATAGCCGGCAAGCAGGTTTTGCAGCAGGAAAAAGACGATGACGCCGACGATCGGGCCTTCGACTGTGCCGATGCCGCCGATGACGACGATAAAGATCACGTAGGCGGTCCAGTCGATCACCGAGAAGGCGGCGTCCGGGGAGATGCGCTGCTTCTGGACATAGATCAGTGCTCCACAGCAGCCGGTTAGAAATGCCGCGGTCAGGTAAACCATCGTCTTCATCCGACGGGCATCGACGCCAACTGCACGAGCCGCTTGCTCATTGTCGCGAACTGCGGCAAGGCCCAGCCCATGTCGTGAGCGCAGCAGCCTGTAGATGGCTCCGATCGTCAGCAACGCGAGCACCAGCGCAAGCCAGTAGGTCAGCGCATCGCCGGCCTCCGCCGACTTCATGCGGAACAAGGATTTCAACAAATCGATGCCGATCATGTCGCGCGTCGCATCACGGGGGAGCGAGGTGCCGGTGCCGCCGCCAAGCGCCTTCCATTGCGCAAAGAGCAGACGCCCCACCTCGGCGATGACCCATGTGCCAATGGCAAAATAGGGACCGTAGAGGCGAAAGGTGAAGAAGGCCGTCGGTGCCGCAACGATTGCCGCGAAGAACCCGGCGACGATGACCGCCGCCACCGGGTCGAGCCCGAGCAGGCTGACCAGCGCAAACATCGCGTAAGCGCCGCATCCGACGAAGAGCTGCTGGCCGACCGAAATCAGACCAGCATATCCGGCAAGCAGATTCCAGCATTGTGCCAACACGAGCATCGTAAGGATGAAGAACAGATCCTGGACCCCGCCCCGCGACACCAGCAGTGGCGCAAGAAAGGCGAGGATCACGACCACTGTGGCGATAACCGCGAATGCCACCGAGGCGCCGGTGCGGGTCTCGACTTTGAAGGTTGGTGCGAGCAACTGTTCCATGACGCTCAATCCACTGCGCGCGGGAAGAGGCCGCGCGGCTTGAAGAGGAGGACGAGAAGAAAGGCGAGATGCCCGGCGAGAATCTGCCATTCCGGATTGACGGCAGCACCGATCGTCTGCGCGACACCAAGGATGATACCGCCGGCGAGCGTCCCCCAGAGCGAACCCAAGCCACCGATGATCACGGCCTCGAAGGCGTAGATCAGGCGCGCCGGTCCGGACGTTGGATCAAAATTGGCGCGCGTTCCCAGGAAGAGTGCGGCGATCGTCACCACCACCATGGCAAGACCGGTCGCCATGGCGAAAATCCGTTGCGGCCGGATGCCCATCAGGCCCGCCGTGGTGACGTCGTCGGATGTGGCACGAAAGGCCCGGCCGACGGAGGTCCGGTAGATCAGTTGGTTCAGCGCAACGATGGCGAGGACCGCCGAGCCAAAGGTGAGCAGCGGCATGACACCGACATTGATCGGCCCTAGTGAAACGGAGGCAGTCTCGAGCGTGCCGGCCGAAATCCGCCGGCTGTCAGCCGTAAATCCTTCCAACAAGCCGTTCTGGATCACGATGGAAAGACCGAAGGTCACTAGCAGTGGCGGTAGAATATCCTTTCCGAGCGTGCGGTTCAGCAAGTGATACTGAAGCACCCAACCGGCAGCGAACATGAGCGGAGCCGCAACCAGCGCGGCAACGAAAGGATGAAGCCCCAGCAGGGAAACGAGCAGCAGGATCAGAAAGGCCGCGAAGACAATCAGGTCGCCATGCGCCAGATTGACCAGCCGCATGATGCCGAAGACGAGGCTGAGCCCCGCCGCAAAAAGCGCATAGAGCCCACCGAGCAGGATGCCCTGTGTTATCGTATCAAGCCAGTTCATGACCATCCGCTCCGAAGTAAGCCTTGTGAATAGCCTCGCGATCGAGGTCGCATGGCTTGCCGGAGAGCGTGATGCGGCCCTCCATCATGCAATAGACCCGATTGGACACCTTGAGCGCCTGGGCGATATCCTGCTCGACGATGATGATGGCCGCGCCGGTTTCGCGGATCCGTGGAAAGGCGGCGTAGATGTCGCGCACCACGACCGGCGCCAATCCGAGGCTGATCTCATCGCAAAGCAGTACATCCGGATTGGACATCAATGCCCTGCCGATCGCCACCATCTGCTGCTGACCGCCGGAAAGCGCGGTTGCGGGGCTGCGCCGTCGCTCCTTGAGGATCGGGAACAGTGCATAGATGCTGTCGAGCGTCCAGGGACCTGAGGTCTTGCGGCCGTAGGTCCCGACCAGCAGGTTCTCCTCAACGGTCAAGGACGGAAACAAACGCCGGCCTTCGGGCACCATGGCGATCCCGCGTGCCATAACGTCGGGAGCTCCGAGGGCGCCGATCGCCTCTCCGCGATAACGGATGGAGTCCGGCTCGTTCTTCAGGACGCCGGAAAGCGAGCGCATGAGCGTGGTCTTGCCGGCCCCGTTTGCGCCGATGATTGCCAGCGTTTCGCCCTCACCAAGGCCGATTTCGACGCCGAACAGCGCCTGGAAATCGCCGTAGGAAGCCGTCAAAGCGTGGGTTTCAAGCAGAGCCATCAGACCTCGATCCCCAGGTAGATTTCGCGCACTTCCTTCGAATTCATGATCTCGTCTGGTTTTCCGATGCCGATCACCCGGCCGAAATGCAACACGAGCAGGCGTCCGACCACGGCGTTCAGCGCATGCAGGACATGCTCGATCCAGATCACCGCAATGCCTTTGTTATGCAGGCCACGGATGGTGGCGACCAGCGCCCGGCATTCGCCCTCCGTCAGTCCGCCAGCGATCTCGTCGAGCAGCAGGAGTTTCGGATCGGTTGCCATGGCGCGGGCGAGTTCCAGCCGCTTGCGCTGCAGCAGCGTCAGGCTTCCAGCCGTGGCATTGGCCTTGTCGATCAGGCCAGTGTCGATGAGGATTTCCGCGCAGCGATCCGCGACCTCCCCTTCCCGCTTTCGCGCGCCGAAGGACCCTGCCACCAGCAGATTCTCGAACACGGTCAGCTGATCGAAGGGTTGCGGGATCTGGAACGTGCGGCCCATGCCCACAAAGCACCGTGCCATCGGCGGGGTCTTGGTTACGTCGGAGCCTATGAAACGGATTGTCCCGTTGTCTGCCGCAATATTCCCGGTGATCAGGTTGAAGAGGGTCGACTTTCCGGCGCCGTTGGGGCCGATGATTCCAAGCGCCTCCCCTTCCTCCACGGCAAAGGAAATCTGCTCGGCGACCGTCAACGCGCCAAACTTCTTCGAGACACCTTCCAGTTCCAGTATTGGCATCCATCTCTCTCCCATTAGGGAGCCGCCTCCACGGCTCCCTCGATCCGCAAGCGCCGATGCGCTCAGGCGATCGGCTCCATCTTTCCGCCAGTCGGAATGTTCGGGGCGGTAGCGTTCTCGACGATGATCAGATCATAACCCTTGCCACCCTGCTTCAGTCGCCACTGGCCTCCGACGAGCGGTGTCTTCGCAACGTTCTTCTGGGCGAACGGCGGCAGCTTGTCGTTGCCCCAGGCGACCGGCCCAACGAGCGTATCGAGCTTCGTTTCGCCGATGACCTTGGCAACCGCCTCGCCGTCGCCGGGTTCGTCGGCGCGCTTCATGACATCGACCGCGAGCTCGAACAGGGCGTGGGCAAAGCCGATCGGCTGCGTCCAGGGACGGCCCGTCGCCTTGGTGAAGGCGTCGGCGACCTGCGCTGCGGTCTCGCCCGTCAACGACGACTTGAAGGGATGGCTTGGCGTCCACCACACTTCGGTCGAAAGATTGTGGCCGGCATCGCCGAGCGATTCCACTGTTTGCGGGAAAAGCAGTGCCTTGCCGACCGAGGCGACCTTCGGCTTGAAGCCCTGCTGCTTCGCCTGGTTCCAGAAGGTTGTAAGGTCTGGCGGGATGACGACGCCGGTGACGATCTCGGCGTTCGCCTGCTTGAAGGCGTTGATCTGCGCGGAAAAATCGTCCGAAAGGTTCTGGAAACGGCCGGGATCGGTCAGCGTATAGCCAAGCTTTTCGAGTACCGGCGGGAAGCCGACGACCTTGTCCCCCCAGGCATTGCCATCGCCATCGTTGGGGAAGAGCCCACCGACCTTCTTGTTGGTCTCGACCTGGCCCCACATGCCGGTGAAGACGGCAATGATATCCTCGAGTCCCCAGAAGAAGTGATAGGCGAAGTTGAACGGTTTCCAGGAATTCGGGTCGCCGGGATTGGCCTGCTGGCCAATGAACCATGGCTGCCACGGTGCCACCGTCGAAATGCACGGCATTTCTTCCGCTTCACAGGTGGTCGACACCGGATTGGTCGTCTCCGGCGTCGAGGAAACGAGCACCAGGTTCACCTCGTCGGTGACGATCAGCTCCTTGGTCACCTCGGCGGCGCGATTGGGATTGGACTGGCTATCCTTGACGACAACCTGATAGTCGAGACCCATCTTCTTTGTCGTCGCGAGAAAGTTCTCGATGACGAACTTGTCGGCCTCGCCGAACGCGGCGAGCGGCCCCGTTTGCGGGCTGACGTAGCCGAGCTTGATGGCGCTCTTCTGCGCAAGCGCAGGCAAGGCCAGCCCGGACGTGGCGGCGAGTACGCCGGTGGCCGCCGTCTGTTTCAGGAAATCGCGTCTGGTTGTCATTTCATTCTCCTCCCATTCCCCCTTGTGTAATGTCAGTTCTCCGGCCTGCGGCCCTCCCAGGCCTGCTGCAGCAGCGCGCGGATCGACGACCGATCAATCGGTCGCGGATTCCAATAAGGATTCTCGACAGCGATCTGGCTTGCCTTGTCGAGATCGGCCTCGGTCAGGCCGAGGTCACGGAGAGCCAGCGGCGCGCCGATCGACTTTGCGAAATCCCAGAGCCCCCCACCGACCGAGCCGCCGAAAATCTCCGCGACAGGCTGAAGAAGCTCCGGCACTGCAACGCCATTGAAGCCCGCGGTATGCGGCAGCATGATCGCATGCGTTTCCGCATGCGGCGTGTCGAAGGTGCCGCCAAGCGTGTGGCAAATCTTGTGGTGCAGCGCCATGCCGACCGTGCCGAGGACCGTGCCGCAAAGCCAGGCGCCATAGAGCCCCTCCGCGCGTGCCTCGATATCGTTTGGCACCGTCGCGATCTTCGGAAGTGCTGACCGGAAGGCACGCAAGCCTTCGACGGCCATGAGCGTCGAGATCGGGTTGCGGTCCTGCGCGTAGAGCGCTTCGACGGCATGGGCCATGGCGTTCAGACCGGAGGTCATCGACATACCGACCGGTAGGCCGGTTGTCAGCGTGGCATCGTAGATCACCACCTCAGGCAGGATCTTCGCCCCCTTCACTGTCGTCTTGCGACCGCCCTCGGTCTGACCAAGGATCGGGGTGACCTCTGACCCTGCGTAGGTCGTTGGAATGACAACCTGCGGCAGGTCGGTGCGGTAGGCGATGGCCTTTCCCAGGCCTGTCGTCGAGCCGCCGCCGAGCGACACGACGCAGTCGGCGCGGCTTTCCTCAACCACTCTCATGGCCGTTTCGGTTACATCGACAGGCGTATGCATCACCGCACCGCTGAACACGCCGACGGCCAGCGGCCCGATCCTTGCGGCCAGCGCCTCGGCATCGCCCTTCTGTTGCGGCGTGGAGAGGACTAGTGCCCTCCGGCAGCCAATCTTCTCGATCCAGCTTCCCACCTCTTGGCTCGCGCCTTCGCCGAAGACGATGTGGGCCGGGCTGCCAGCATAGTGGAATGACAGGCTCATCGTGTTTTCTCCGGTCTTGCGCGCACCATCACGAAGGTGAAATCGACCTGCTTCATCTGCGACACATCTCCGTTGGCCGGGCGAAAGTCGCGGACGAGCTCAGGCTTGACGCCAAACAGCGCATCCTCATGGAGATGCGGATCATTGCGATCGTAGACATGGGTGGTGATCGTCTCGAACCCTGCCGCCCGCACGACAAAATGAAGGTGCGCTGGGCGATGCAGGGGATAGCCCGCCGCCGCCAACAAATGCCCGACAGGGCCATCGTCCGGAACGCTGTACCCCTTCGGCATGACCGTCCGGTAGTTGACGCATCCATTGGCATCGGAGCGGAAGAGGCCGCGCAGGTTATGCTCCGGCTGGAGATCCGGCTGCTGGTTCTCGTAGAGGCCCTGGGCGTTCGCCTGCCAGGTGATGAGCTCGGCCGAAGAGATCGACTGTCCATCGAGATCGATGATCCGTGCCGAAACGCAAAGCGGCACTCCCGCCCCATCGAGCGAAATCGAGCTCCCCAGCGGGCGCTCCGGCACATCGCTGCGAAAGAATGGGCCTCGAATGGTGTTGGGGGTTGCGCCCTTCGGCCGTCTCGAATTGATCTCTTCCACGAGGGCGGAGGCTCCAATCAGATCGGCAAGCAGCACCCATTCCTGACGACGTTCATCGGTGGCATGCCCGACTTCCGTCAGAAACGCGATGACGTTGCGCCACTCGTCCTGGGTGGGCCGGAATTCCTTGATCAGTTCATGCGCGTGCCTGGCGACCGCAGCCATGAGACGTGGCAACTGGCCGCTTTTTCCCGCGGGCATGCGCTCGGCAAACACGTCCGAAGACGTCGCCTCACTGAAAATAAGCGCATCGGCTGCCGTCGGCATGCGTCTCTCCCAAAACCGCATCGTTGGTGAGAGTAAGCTAGCAGTCCTGCAGCGGCCGATTGATGATTTGATTCAGCTTTAATATAACGGATCGTTATGATGATAGACGAACGACACTTGATCCAGCTTGCCGCCGTGGTCAAGACCGGTGGCGTGACCGAGGGAGCAGCCCTTCTCGGGCTCGCGCAACCCGCTGTATCACGCACGCTGTCGATGCTTGAAATGCGTCTCGGCGAACCACTGTTCATCAAAGGCCGCAGGCCGCTGCAGCCGACACCACTTTGCCTCTCGCTGTCGGAGCAAGGGCTGGTAATGCTGGCGGCATCTCGCAAGGCGTCGGACCTCGTGGAAAGCTTTCGCGTCGGCAAAAGCGGTGTAGTGCGCGTCGGAGGCACGCCCTTCTTCATGGATGCGCTGATCGCCGGGCTCTGCGCCGAGTTTCAGGTTACTCGCCCTGATGTTCGGATCGATCAAACCTACGGCTACTTTCCGGATCTCCGTGCCGCACTGAAGGCCGACCAGATCGATCTTGCCATCTGCCCGATCGACATTCTCGACGAAGGATCCGGACTAGAGTTCCAGCAAATCCTGCCCGGGCGCAACGTGATCGCCTGCCGCGTCACACATCCCCTCTTGCTCAAGCGCCGCCTGCAGCCCAGTCAGCTTCTCGATTATCCCTGGGTCGCCCCGCCGCCCGGCAGCCCCCTCCTGGCCGATCTCAGAGCCCTGCTGCTTTCCTTTGGGGGAACCGAGATCAAGGTCCGCTATTCCGGCGGTTCGCTGATGAGTGTCCTCAACTATCTCAAGGCTGCGGACGCGCTCACTGTGATGCCACACAGCGTCGTCTTCGCATTGCGCAAGGAAAAATCCATCACCGCCCTGCCGTTGACGATCCCGCATCCGGAGAGGGCGCTGGCAATCCTCACGCGTGCGGATTCGGTGCGGTCACCAGCAGTCGACCAATTCGTGCAACATATCCGCTCAGGCTTCGAAAGCCTGCGCCACCTCATCAAACGGCATGAGGAAGCGGTGGTCTGGGGGCGGTAGCGGCTTACCGCTACCGCCGTGGTGGCAATCAACTACCGCGCAGGTTTGCCTTCTGGACCGCCGCGGCCAAGCTTGTCAGGAAGCGGCTCGCCCTTCGGTGTGAATTCGAGTGATCCTGAATTGATGCAGAAACGCTCGCCCGTCGGAGGCGGGCCATCCGGGAAGACGTGCCCCTGATGCGCACCGCACCGTGCGCAAACGATCTCGGTCCTGACGATGCCGTAGCGAGTGTCGCGAATACGCCGCAGATGATCGCTTTCGACAGGGGCGGTGAAACTCGGCCAGCCGGTGCCACTCTCGAATTTCTCGACGGCCTTGAACAGGGGAAGGCCGCAAAGGCGGCATGTGTAAAGCCCTTCGCGGTGTTCATGCAGGAACACTCCACAGAACGGCGCCTCCTCCCCATGCTCGAGCAGCAAATGGCGGTCCTCCTCGCTGAGCTCCGCCACAAGCTCTCGCATCTGCTCTCGCGTGGGAGGAGCGAGATCGAATCCAAAATCGACGACATCACGCATCTTGGTCTCCTGGGTGTTCCGGTGATTTCCGGAACACAGTTTAATGTTACGAGAGGACGGATGACGCCATCCGGGTGTGGCTATGACCGCAACGTCCGGAAGGCGGTCCTAACCTCCTCGGAGAAGGCCTCTGGCTGTTCCCAGGCGGCAAAATGACCGCCCTTGTCGAGCTTGTTGAAGTGGATGAGCTTGGGATAGGCCCGCTCCACCCAACTGCGCGGAGCAGCATAGATCTCATCCGGGAAGACGCTGACAGCGACCGGTATCTGGAGATTCTTGACTGCGAAGAAGGCGAGCTTGTTTTCCCAATAGAGTCGCGCCGACGAGACGGCGGTATTCGTCAACCAGTAGAGCGTGACGTTGTCGAGGATGTCGTCTCGCGTCAGGCCTTCCGCTTTCCCGTCGAAGACACGGGCGATCATTTCGTAACTGCGGATATCGTGATCGAGCATCCATGCGGCGAGGCCAACAGGCGAATCCGCGATTCCATAAAGCGTCTGCGGGCGGTTCGCCATTTCGAGCGCATAGCCAAGGCCATGCTTGTAGAAATCGTCGAGCTGCGCGTAGGCGTGCTGTTCATCCGCCGAGAGACCTGCCGGCGGTTTGCCGCCGAGCTGCAATGCCGCGGCAACGTCATCGGGAACGGTGGCCGGCATATTCACGTGAATGCCGAGCAATTGCGGCGGTGCAATCACCGCCATCTGTTCCGAGACTGCATCGCCCCAATCACCGCCCTGGGCGACATAGCGCGTGTATCCAAGCCGATCCATCAGCTCGATCCAGGCATGCGCAATGCGAATGGGGTCCCAACCCGTCTGCGTCGGCTTGCCAGAGAAACCGTGACCGGGCAGCGACGGAATGATCAGGTGGAACGCGTCCGAAGCCTGGCCCCCATGCGCCGTCGGGTTGGTTAGCGGTTCGATGATCTTCAGCTTTTCGATGATCGATCCCGGCCACCCATGTGTGACGATCAGGGGCAAAGCGTCTTCGTGCTTCGAGCGAACATGGATGAAGTGAATATCCAGTCCGTCGATGGTGGTAACGAACTGTGGCAAGGCGTTAAGCCTAGCCTCGACTTTGCGCCAGTCGTAGTCGTTTGCCCAGTATTCCGCCAGCTTTCGCGTCGTTGCGTACTGGACGCCCTGTGAACTGTCGTTGACGGTTTCCTGTTCCGGCCATCGGGTGGCGTTGATGCGCTGGCGCAGGTCTGCGAGCTGCGCGTCGGTTGCCTTGAACTGGAAGGGCCGGATTGCGTTGCCGTTGCCGGCCGCAGCAACGAACGAAGCCGGCAAGAGACTGACTGCACCCGCAACCGCCGCAGAAGCGAGCAGGCTCCGTCGAGTGACCGATGATAATAGAGCTGACATGACGTCCTCCTAAGTGTTCAGGTTCATTCGGGTGCCTGGCGCATTCTTCGCAAAGGCCGGGCACTTCCATGCACGATGGTTAAGATCGGCGATGCCTTGATATCGGCGTCGCTACGAGCCTCGCTCAGACGAGGGTCAGCGACACGTCGATGTTGCCGCGGGTTGCCTTGGAGTACGGGCAGATCTCGTGCGCTGCATGCATCAGCTCCTCTGCGACACCGCGCTCGATGCCTGGCACGCTCACATTGAGGCGCGCCCGCAGAAAGAAGGAACCTCCGTCGACGTTCAGATCGATTTCCGTATCGATCTCAGGATCGACGGGCAGCTTGATCTTCCTCTGTGACGCCGCGAGCTCGATCGCGCCAATGAAGCAGGCCGACCATGCTCCACCAAAAAGACGCTCGGCTGCCGGATGCGGCTGCGAAAGCTGCAGATCCAGTTCGCCATCGCTGCTGCGCGTGAAACCGTCGCGACCGCCCTTGTTGTGAGTCTTGCCGGAAAAAAGAAGCTTCTCAGTCATCGTAAAATCCTTCGCTTTACTCTGTTGATCGCATCCGCTTAAATCGAATGCGATTGAAGTAGTTAAACAGAAAGTCGATGTCAATAGCATTGCGATTTAATCGGATGCGATTTATATATAGAACAAACAATCGAACAGGATATCCTTATGTCCACGTCCAAAACCGCAAAAACCCTAGAGACTGGGATGCCCTCCTCCGGCGAGACCAAGAGCAACGACAAGAAGCTCTCGAACTTCCTTTGCTTCGCCGTGTACTCGGCAAACCTTGCCTTTGGGCGCGCCTACAAGCCGATTCTGGATAAGCTGAATCTGACCTATACGCAGTACATCGCGATGGTGGCGCTTTCCGAGAAGGACGACCAAACCGTGGGAGCGCTCGGCGAAAAGCTGTTCCTGGAGTCAAACACGCTGACCCCGATGCTGAAGAAACTTGAAACTCTCGGCTATATCCAGCGCAAACGTGATTCCGCTGACGAGCGGCAAGTGCGCCTGAGCCTGACGCCGGCTGGACGCGATCTCGTCGCGGCTGATCCCGGCGCACCACTCGTCGAAGCCACGGGCCTCGGGGAGGATTTTCCCGTCGTTCAGAAATCCGTCGTGCGTCTACGCAACAACCTGCTGAAGAGAACGCAGGACAACGCCACGAAGCGCTGATTTCAATGCAATTGAGCGCCTGTTTCGGCGCTCAACTCCCCCTTTGCGCAAATGTTCGCGCGATAAAAAGCGCCGGCCCTTGGACCGACGCCCGTTGCGACAGGAGCCCTCGTCCTACCGCGATGACACCAAGGGAAGCAGTTCTGCCTCCATCATCTCGGCTGCCTTGGCATACCCGCCGCCCATGCCATCCAGGAAGTGCAAGTGCGACTCGGGTCGCCCGGAAGGCACGAAGCAGGTCATCAACGCGTGAGACTGGCGGTGCAGTCCGAAGTTAATCTCGCCACGCGCCTTTGCGGCAACGAGCATGGCTTCGACAGTTTCGATCTGCTCAGGCGTGCAGTCGAGCGTAAGACGCAGGCCATCGTCGTACTTGCGAAAGTCCGAGTTTGAAGCCACCGTCGACCATCCTTCGAGATCCAATGACCTAGTACCGTCCCTGGGAACGGCTGTATCCCGGGACAAAGGTTGCGCGTGCTGCGCGCCGGCCTCCAGAACGGAAAGCACGCATCCGGCCACCGACGCAAAGGCCTCAGGACTGGCCTGTTCATATGGTTCGACCAACAGCGACAGGATCTCGCCTCGCTGGCTGGGAAACGGCTTCCAATCACAGGTCAGCCCGGTCAGATCAGGCTCCGTCGTGTAGCTGCCCGGCTTCACCAGGTACCGCCCCCTCTTGATTTGCCGCTCGGCCCATTTGAGACCACCGCCGGCAAACATCGCGTAAGTTGCACTTTCAGAGGCAGCATACCGTGCGATGCGCACATCATGCCCGTTCGAACGGATTTCGCCGACAGTCAGCAAACCGACGCGAAGGGCAAGGTCAAGACTGCTCCGTGCGAAGTTAGCGACCTGCCGCATTGCCGAAATCGCGGTCATGATCCCATGCGGCGGTAGCGCGAACGCAGCCCCGTCGCCGCGAAACACAAAGGGAAAATCGAAGTCGCCCCAGGCATTTCCGACTGCGGCGATCACCGACGCACCAGCGTAGTTGACGTCTTCGTACCGCCCCGACTTGATCGCCAACGTCGAACTGACCACGTCGGTGATGCCGATCAGCCAATCATCGGGCAACGCTTCGTAGACGGAGGGATCGAGCATCATCGTGAACTCGCCATAGGCCGGGGACGCGTTCGGATGATTGCCGGCCGTCAGGGCATCAGCTTGCGCGATTGTAGTGCCCGATTCCATCGACGGCATGAACCTGTTCCCGTGCCACATAGACAAATCCCTCGCTGAATTCAATTCGCGCGCCAGTAACTCGTATGCGCCGTAAATAAACGGAAGGGGCAACAATGTCAATATGCGATTTAATCGGATACGATCGTAATACGTGGGCGAATCACTGCTGTGACACCGGCAGCGCGATAGAGACATCATCCGAAATGGGGTCGGTGCGAGCCACGTTTTCGTGGTTCAAACGCACGATACCACCGAAAGGCTCATATGCACCGCCCCCGTGCCCCCAAAGTACATGTGGATTACCGTATCTGGTAAATTCCATGTTCCGTCACTTCGAGTAGCATGTGCTTGGATGATTACATTTCCTAGTCATCAAGAGGTCACTGCAAAACTCACATCGTCTGTTTTGCGGTGACCTCGCCAAAACCCTCGACACGACCGGCACCTAAACGGCGCTTCGAACGGAAGCCTTGCAACGCGCGTTCCGTGTTCCCATCTTAGGTCGGTCACCCAAAACTCTAACTGACATGGTCGACGCGACAGCGTCGCATTTTGCTGTGTTTCCTCCGTTCGCGTGATGGAAGCCGAGGGCGCCATGTCGAAATGCCGCCTACGCGGCAAAGGACTTTAATTGAACAAACCAAACACGCCTGCTGCTCCGGCAGCGTGTCCGCGCGAGCGCGATGACGCTGCTCGCCACCCGGACGAGAACTGGAAACCTTACCCCTGCCTACTCACGCGTCGTGAATTGCAGGAATTGATTGCCGAACAGCTTGGCTGAGAGGCATGCCGACCCTCAAGAACAAGGAGAAAAACATGCAGGTCATCGTCAGAGATAACAACGTCGAACAGGCCATGCGCGCATTGAAGAAAAAGATGCAGCGCGAGGGGCTCTTCCGCGAAATGAAGGCACGCAAAGCCTACGAGAAACCATCGGAGCGCCGCGTACGCGAACGGGCGCAGGCTATCGCCAGACAGCGCAAAGCCGCCCGGAAGAGATTGCAGCGGGAGGGCCTCCTGGCCTCCCCCAAACGGCGCCCGTCGGCCCGATAATTTGTCACGATGCTGTCGCCGACGTCGTCGGTGACAGCCCCAACCCGAGAAGGGTCAATGATGGAAGAACTGCATAGCCTGACTGTTTCGGATGAACGGCTGGAAGATTGCCGCGATGTGATCGAACCGGATCTCCAGGATCTGATCCGAACGACAATTGCCTCCGGCTTTAGCGCCGAAGAGGTACTGATCGCAATTAGCGAACTCGTGGCCGAGGACTACGCGGTCTTAGCCAAGCTGCCGAGTGTCCACTGATTAGTCCGCGCCGACTGGTCGACGGTTGCCTCGGCCAGTATGTGCATGAGGAACAAGATACTCCAACATGACGGGTGTTGATCGGTTGCGACGAATACCTACATCCCCGGTATCGTTTGTTGGCAACGAGGAGGTTCATCATGAACACTATCAGCCACGCAACCGAACCAAGATGGGCCGCGCCGGTGGCTATCCGGATTGGCGCGCGCCCCTCCGAGCATATCCATGGTCCGGCAGAAGCGGTTGACTATCTGGAACACAGGTGGCCGATCGAAAACAGCATGCATCTGGAAGCGGCGAAGCGCAGATGTGTGGAAGCCATGAACTATCTCGCGCACCTGGAAGCCTCCAGAGACGCTTTCGTTGCAGCCGCAGTGGAGGCCAAGGTGCTAGCGTAGCCCCGCTTTGGGCGAGGGTGGCTGAGATGATTTGGCCACCTTCCGCAGATCACGCGCAAATCCCATCACACGCCCCGGCGGCGCACGTCATATGGCACGGATACATCCTCCTACAGCGACCAACGCTGCGGGGTATGATCTAGTGTGTCGTCACGGACTTCGGAGACCGAGCGCGACGGGGCTTGTCCCCCGGAGCCGCGGTTATTGCGATGGCAGCCACCTTTGTCTTCTTTCCTGGCTGCTTTTCGGCCGCGGATTTCGCCGGTGCGCGCGGCTTGGCGGATTTAGCCTTGGCAGTCGATTTTGTCGAAACGCGAGCGGCCGCGGCATCGACCTGCTCGCCGAATTCCTTGAAAGCTTGCAGCCAATGCTTCATGTCCTGGCCGTGGGGGCGGCCTTCCTGCTCCCAGATCTCGTAGGCGCGGTGACGGATTTTCTCTTCACGCTCGTTCATCACAGGGATCCTGCTCTTCGTTGCAACCCGATCTTAACTGGCGCAAGCAGCCCATTAGGCAATGGAGGTCCGGCATCGATTGATCGAAAGAAGCCGGCGTGGGCAGCCGGCTAAAGCAGCGATTGTCTTTTCCGAAATGCACCTATCTACCAATGCGCGTGCGACCTCAATCAGAAGGAAAACGACATGAAACGTCTATCGATTTTGCTGCTTCTGGCAGGAGTGACGCTTGCCGGATGCACCCCGACTGAGCAGGGCTTAGGCATTGGTGCCGCCTCGGGCGCAGTCATCGGCGGCGTGGCGACCGGAAACGTCCGCGGTGCCGCAGTGGGCGCCGCAATCGGTGGCGCCGCTGGCGCAGTCATCGGCAACGTCGCCGGGCAGCCTGGCCAGTGCTACTATCGGGATCGCTATGGCCGTCGATATGTCGCCTCCTGCCCGCGCTGAGGACAATGCAGCATAGCATCGATACGTCAAGGCGCCGGCTTCGCGCGTGCCCTCCAATCCAATCGCCTCGGATCGCGACCGTGGCTCTAGCAACCTGACCTTGGTCGCGATAGCTGCGCGATGGGTGGGCGCGGGAGGTGCACGAGTGCAAATTAAGTCCTAACCAGTACGCTCGCCTGCACCGGCAGTTCTATCCCCTTAAGGGTGAGCGGACGGACCTGCGCCTCGGACGCTAGCGGCCCGGCCTGAACGACGGTTTCCGGCGACATGACGATCTCGCCTGCGCCCGCCTGAGATTCCAGTCTGGCCGCCAAATTGACAGCGCCGCCGATCGCCGTGAAATCGCTCCGGAAGCTCGAAAACTCACCGATCTCGACCTCGCCGCTGTGGACACCAACTCCCACACCCACGTGGTGAGCCACATCCAAAGCTTCGAGAGCCGTCTTGCAGCGCCGTTGTATATCCATCGCAGCCATGACAGCGGCAGCCGCGTGATCCTTTCTCAAGATGGGAAAATTGAAGATCGCCATCAATCCGTCGCCCATCTGCTTGTTGACGATCCCGTCATGAGCCCAGACCGCCTGCGCGCATCGATCTTGAAACAAGCTGACGATATCACTCAATCTGACCGGTTCGATCTGCTCGGAAAGAGCCGTGAACCCTCTGATATCGGCGAACAGAATGGTGACCGTGGCGGCGATATGGCGCTGTTTCTTGACATAGCGAAACGAGCGCTCGCAAATCGTGCAGATGTTCGGGTTCATCTTGCTGCGGGTAACACCAAACATGCGGAACGGCAGCGCGAGCGCCCCCCGGATCGGGATCGGCACGCGCATTTGATCCCAGCACCCACGGCAGATTTGCGCGTCCCGGTGATTGGTCGGATCAGTGGAATCGGAGGCTATTGTCATGGTCTAGGCTGTCCCGGCAGACGTCCGCTATTCCCTTGCATTCGCAAACTTCTGACATTTGCGCGCATTTGGCAACTTAGGGAGGAAACGGCTACCACGACAGCGCAAGGGCCGCCTCTGCGGCGACGCCGGGGCAACGCTCGCCGGGTTTATCGAGGCAATGGTCCTCGGACGGAAGAGGGCGCCGCTTCGCGCCCTCCCACTGAAATCCTGTGCCATTCCGCTAAGGCATCGACACGACCATCTTGCAGAGTTTCGTGAGGCTCGCCTCATATCCGCCCGAGCGTAGCACGTCCTTGCAACGGAGCTTTGCTTTCGCCCGATCCATGGCCGACATGTCGTTGATAGCCATCAACGCCGGCTTGGTAGGCGATGAACTGCCGAAACCGCTCGCTCCATTCGCGCCAACGGAACCGCCAGGACCGCCGGACCCGACTGAATTGGGATCATTTACCGAAGGCACCCCAAGCCTGGCATCGAGCAGCGTATTTCCGCCCGCCCCTACCGTCGCGTTGGCGGTCGCAAGCCTGGAGCCGCCGACATTCGCGTTGACATCAGCATTGATGCCGCCGGAGCCGCCAACACTGGCCGTCGTACTGACACCGATCCTGCTGCTGCTCCCGCCGACAGATGTATTGCTATTGATGCCACTGGCCCCGCCCACCGAAGCATCGACGCCAAGTCCACCGCTGGATCTGCCGCCGTTGTTGGCGTTGATGCCACTTGCACCCCCGACGGACACGCCGAGGCCCCCATTGCTATTACTGCCGATACTGACTCCATTGTTGCCGCCGATATCCAAGGCGTCTGCCTGCATCGGAACGATAATGGCCGCGCAGCCAAGCGCCACCGCGGCAACGGCCGATTTATAGCACTGCATTGTCATCCTCCATTGTCTCCAGCCGAGGCCCAATGCTTCGGCAAAGAAGAAATGAAGCGCGCACTTCATGCTCGGCGGTTAAGCAACCAAGAGTGGGTGTCCATCTGCCGATCTAGACCTATAAAAACATTCGAACCCCCTAACGTTCCCCCAAATTCGCGTATAGGTTAATTATTTCTCTTCATACGCCTCTAAACACCTCCTTTGGATTGAGTCGATATCGTTTCCGCTCGAATACCGCGCTGCGCCCTATCCGTGCGACACCCCTCCTAGCCAACCGATCGGCAATCGCTGAAGTCGGCGTCTCGGGGACTTTTCCATATCCTGTTCCTTCTGGTTTCGAGACTGCGAGCAGATGCGCTCCGTCGGACAACCGTTGCAAACAGCAGCCCATTGTGTTAATGACTGTCCAGTCAGTCATATTGAAGGCTAAGAACGAATGCCAGAGAAAAAACGCGAGAGACGAGACCCTGAGCTACGTCGGGCCGAGATCCTGAAGGCCGCCCTTGCCTGTTTTGCAGAACGCGGGTTCGCAGCAACACGCATGGAGGATGTCGCTGCGCGGGCCGGCATCGCCAAGGGTACGGTCTACCTGCACTTCCCCGACAAGGAGCGGCTGTTTATCGAGCTTGTGTCCGGCATCGCCTCACCGATCCTCGGCGAGGTCGGCGGCATGATCCAGAACGAGACGATCCCGGCGCGCACCGTGGTCTCCATGTTCTATTCCCTCTTCAAGCGCGAAGTCCTCGAGACCGAGCGTCGCCACATGCTGCGGCTGATCCTCGCCGAAGGCCCGATGTTTCCTGTCGTAACCGAGTTCTACCATCGCGAAATCATCACCAAGGGTCTCGCGATCCTGCGCGTCGTGCTTGGGCGCGCTGCAGCTCGCGGTGAATTGCGCAATCCTGCAGTCGCAGAAGTGCCGCAACTGGTCATGGCTCCCGCCTTGATGACGGTCGTTTGGGCAACGCTTTTTGAGGGGTACGAGCACCTCGACGCGCAGAAACTTTTCGATACGTTCCTCAACACACTCTTCGTGCCGGAAGGAGGCGCGAAATGAAACGGCTCCTTATTGTCGCGATCGTGGCCGCTGCGGCGCTCGCCACCCTGCCTCTTCTGTTCTCCGACAAGTCGCAACGCGCCTACCAAGGCTGGGTTGAGGCCGACACGCTGTTCATTGGCGCCGACACGAGCGGTCGCGTGGTCAAGCTCGACGTCGCCGAGGGCCAGGGCATTGCTCCCGGCGAACCGCTCTTCAGCCTGGATGCTCAAACCGAGGAGGCCGCTGTTGGCTCGGCACGCGCGTCGCTGGCCCGACTGCAAGCCGAACTCGAACTCGCCGAGGCCGCCCAGAAACGGCCGGAGGAAATGGACATGCTGCGCGCCAGCGAACGCGAGGCAGTCGCACGGCTGGCGCTTGCGTCGCAGGACCTCGACCGCACCCGCGCTCTGGTCGGACGTGGTACGGCGACACAGGCCCGTCTCGATACCGCAACGGCCACCGAGGCTGCCAATCGTGCCTCCCTCGATAATGTCCGCAGCCAAATTACGCTTGGCAACATGCCTGCCCGCGTCGAGATGCTGCGCCAGGCGCGGCAGGCCGTTGCCGCGGCGAAAGCGGATCTCGCCTCAGCAGAAGCCGCGCTCGCCCGCCGTTTCGTCTCGGCTCCGGCAACAGGCAGTATCGAGACCATCTATTACCGCGCTGGCGAGGTTGTCCCTGCCGGCCGGCCGATCGTCGCGCTCCTGCCGCCCGAGAACATCCGCATTCGCTTCTTCGTGCCCGAGACCGAGATCGCGCTGTTCTCGCTGGATCAATCGATCCGGGTCACATGCAATGCTTGCCAGCCAACAGATGCGAAGATCAGCTTCATCTCAAAGACCGTCGAATATACGCCGCCGGTCATCTACAGTCTCGAGGAGCGCGCCAAACTCGTCTACCGCGTCGAGGCGATCCCCGCCGATGCAAAGGCACTGCGCCCCGGCCAGCCGGTGGATGTCACTGCGGGAGTCCGCCCATGAGCGACACGGCACCGGCCGTCGACAGTCCTGAGACTGTGATCGATGTCCATCATCTCACCAAGACTTTCGGCAGCCGAAAGGTCGTCGACGACGTATCGATGTCGGTAAAAAAGGGCCGGATTCACGGCTTTCTCGGACCGAATGGTTCCGGCAAGACGACGACGATCCGCATGCTTTGCGGCCTGCTGACGCCAGATAGCGGTGACGGCACGTGCCTTGGCTTCGACATCCTCACCGAGAGCGACCGCATCCGCCGCCGCGTCGGCTACATGACGCAGAAATTTTCGCTCTACCAGGATCTCTCGATCCGGGAGAACCTCGAGTTCGTCGCCCGCGTCTACGGCCTTGCCGATGCTCGCGGCAAAGCCACCGCTGCGATTGAACGTTTGGGCCTGAAGGGCCGCGAAGGGCAGCTTGCTGGAGAGCTCTCCGGTGGCTGGAAGCAGCGGCTCGCGCTGGGCGCCTGTATCCTACCTGAACCGGCATTGCTTCTCCTCGACGAGCCTACGGCAGGCGTTGATCCCAAGGCGCGCCGTGACTTCTGGAATGAGATTCACGCGCTTGCCGCCGAAGGCCTCTCGGTCCTGGTGTCCACCCACTACATGGACGAGGCAGAGCGGTGCCATGAGATCGCCTATATCGCCTATGGCAAATTGCTTGCGCAGGGAACGGTGGACGAGGTGATCGCCAGCACCGGGCTCGTCACTTGGACCGTTTCGGGAACGGACGTGCACCGCCTTCAATCAGAACTCGAGAACCAGCCAGGCGTCGACATGATCGCCCCGTTCGGGACGAGCTTGCATGTTGCCGGCCGGGACCCACAGGCGCTCGAAAATGCAATCGCGCCCTATCGGGAACGGCCCGATCTCAAGTGGCAAAAGGGCGAAGCGACGCTGGAGGATGCCTTCATCGACCTGATGCGCCGCTCCGAGGACAATTTCCAATGACAACGACGAACGGCAACGGCATCTCATTCGGGCGCTTCTGGGCGATGACCATCAAGGAATTCATCCAGATGACCCGCGACCGCATAACGCTGGCAACGATGGTTGCCTTGCCGATCATGCAGCTGTTCCTATTTGGCTTTGCCATCAACACGACGCCGCACAACCTGCCGACCGCAGTGCTGATGCGCGAAAACACCGATGTCGGCCGGTCGATTTTGGCGGCCCTTGCGAACACCGATTTCTTCGAGATCCGTTCCGTCGTAACCCGAGCCGAAGACATGGATTGGCTTCTGGAATCCGGCAAGGTGCTGTTCGTCGTGGAGATTCCCGAGGGATTCGAACGCTCGCTTCGCCGCGGTGATACGCCTTCACTGCTGGTCGCCGCCGATGCGACCGATCCCGTCGCGTCAAGCTCAGCTTTAGGTGCGCTTTCCGGCATCGTGACGTCGGCGCTGGTGAACGACCGGCAGGTCGAGTTCACCGAGCCGACCAAGCCCGCCTTTTCCATCGTCCAGCACCGTCGCTACAACCCAGCCGGTTCATCCACCCTGAACATCGTGCCTGGCCTGCTTGGTACCATCCTGACCATGACATTGCTGATTTTCACGGCCCTCTCGGTTACCCGGGAGGTCGAACGCGGTACGATGGAAAACCTGCTTTCGATGCCGATCAAGCCGCTGGAAATCATGCTGGGCAAGATCACGCCCTATGTGCTGATCGGCCTTGTCCAGTCGTTGCTGATCATCACGGCCGGCCTGCTGGTCTTCGGAGTGCCAATTCTCGGCAATCCTGCTTCGCTGGCAGCCGCGACCACGCTTTTCGTCATCACCAATCTCTCGATCGGCTACACCTTCTCGACGATCGCGGCCAATCAGCTGCAGGCTATGCAGATGGCGATGATGTTCTTCCTGCCGAATATTCTGTTGTCTGGCTTCATGTTCCCGTTCGCCGGGATGCCGAAATGGGCGCAATGGATCGGTGAGGCCCTGCCCCTCACCCACTACATCCGCATCGTCAGGGCGATCATGCTGAAGGGCGCCAGTATCGAAACGCTTGCTTATGACACCATCGCCCTCGCCTGTCTGATGGGCGTGGCCATGCTCATCGCCGTCCGCCGCTTCCGCCGGACCTTGGACTAGGAGTCGAGTGAAGCCCCGACCGAGCAGGCGCGGGCTGCACGAACTACCGGGGCCGGCGAACGGCCCGGACTTTGCCGCTGTTACCACCGCCGCAAAACAGGCGATCACCGCCATCGGATTCAAGCCCCGACACCGTAAGGCCGGGCGGCATATCGAGGAGTTCCAGCACGCGCCCGCTCTTGGGTTCCAGGCGCCTGATGTCGCTCTCATCGCCTTCCCAAGTCGCGTGCCAGAGTTCGCCATCCACCCAGGTCACGCCGGTCACGAACCGGTTGGACTCTATGCTGCGAAGAACCGCGCCGGTCTCCGGATCGACCTGATGGATCTTTCGGCCGCGGTAGTCTCCAACCCAGAGCGTTCCTTCGGCCCAGGCGAGCCCGGAATCACCGCCGTTCGCCGGTGCCGGGATCGTCGTGAGCACCGCGCCGGTTTTCGGATCGATCTTCTGGATGCGATCCTCGGCAATCTGAAACAGGTAGCGTCCATCGAAGGCAGTCCCTGCATGAGCCGCCACGTCGATCGTTTGCACCAGCTCACCGGCATCGGGATCGAAGGCATTGAGCCTGTCGCCGGATGCAAACCACACATGTCGCCCGTCATAGGTGACGCCGCCCACCTGGTTCACATCCGCAAAGGGACCATATTCGCGAAGGATTTCAGCTTTGGAATGTTTCATGCGCCTATCCTAGTCGTTGGGCAAAGGACCTGGGAGTAACAAAGTTGACGGGAATCCCGGCAGCGACGGGATCGTCCATCGACGTGCCGGTCCGCGTCCGAAGGATTGCACCTTGCCTTTTTCCGACAAGGTATCGAGTGCCCGCTGCACGGTGCGAGGGCTCGCACCAATGGCAATCGCCAGTGCCGAGCTCGACCAGGCCTCGCCATCGGCCAAAAATGCGAGAATCTCACCGTGCCGCTCCTCGACGGGCGGCGCGAGGATAAGCACTTCGTGGCTGTGACGCGGCACAAATACAAAGCCGTCCCTCGTTGCATTGATATCCGCGATGCGATGAAGCTCGCCGCGCAACCGTCCGATTTCGACGCGCAGCCTGGCGCGATGCGATTCATCGGCTTCCTTTGCCCCGAAGGCTCGGGAGACAAGGGTGTTTCGCGATACGTCTCCCGGCCAACTCTCCGCCAACGCACGCGCGAGCGCGAACAGGACCGGACGCGTCGTCAGCGAAACGAGCATGTCCTCTTTGCGCACAACGTACCGGCATGCGTCGATCACGAGTGCGTCTGACGTTAGAACCGCCTCCACCTCCTCCAGCAGCAGGAACCGTTCCTCACCTCGCCCGATCAAACGTGCTGCCGGCGTTTTCAGAACCTGGGAGATGCCTTCGATTTCGGCGTCGAGAGCAGGAATTCCCGCCTCGCGCGCGGCATTTTCCGCCCGCTGCAGGGCCGCGCGCGCCGCACCCGTGCGAAGGCGGCGAATGGCAATCCCGCCAACGACCAGTTCGTGAGTGGTCCGCAGCGGAGGTGGAAACGGTGTCGGATCGACGCCCGCAAGCAGCTGCTCGGCCTCGTCGAGATGCCCGACCAGGAGCAGTCGTCTTGCTTCGAGATGTCGGGCGTGGGCGGCGTTCAATCGGTCGCCATGCGCTTCGAGCACCTCGCGCGCAGCGGTGAGCGTTTTGGCCGGCCAGGTGAGATCACGCGAGACCAGGGCAATTTCCGCCTCGGCGACGACACAGCGCGCTCGTGGAACCGGTTCCCTTGATCCGAACGAACGCGCCGCCGCCTTCAGCAGAATTTTCGCCCTCACGAGATCGCCGAGCTGTGCCATTGCGATGCCACGAAGCGCGAGCGCCGGCGCATCGTTGCGCAGCGCAACCCTTTTCAAGGCGCCGAGAAGATCGCCGGTCGCGAGCAGCCTCGCCGCAGCGACGATCATCGAGTCCATTGAAATCCCGTCAAACTTGTAACTCCCACCTTCTCCCGCTCTGGCCCTAGTCTCTTCCCCACCAGCAAAGCGGCCACTCGCGGCGGCGATGCTACGCAACAGACAGCAAAAGGAGAAGTAGGATGACGATGCATAAAACAGGCTCACGTGAAGAATGGCTTGCGGCCCGGCTCGACCTGCTGGGTGAAGAAAAAGAACTGACGCGACGCAGCGACATGCTGGCACAACGCCGCCAGGAGCTGCCATGGGTACGGATCGACAAGGAATACCGGTTCGAGACCGCCAACGGCAGCGCTTCGCTGGTCGACCTCTTCAAGGGTCGTTCGCAGCTGCTGATCTATCACTTCATGTTCGGCCCCGACTACACCGCCGGATGCCCGTCCTGCTCTTCGATCGCAGATGGCTATAACGGCGTCGTCGTTCATCTCGAAAACCATGACGTGGCCTTCACTGCCGTCTCCCGCGCGCCCTTCCCGAAGCTGCAGGCTTTCAAGCAGCGGATGGGATGGACATTCGACTGGGCTTCCTCGTTCGGCAGCGATTTCAACCTCGACTTCAGCGTTTTGTTCAGCGAACAGCAGCAGCGCGAAGGCGGGATCGAGTATAACTACCGCCGTGAACCACCTGCCCGGGTGCCACTCGAAGGTCAAACCGTGCAGGAATGGAAACTGCGCGGCGCCGAGAGCCCCGTCGCCCAGATCGCCTCGATGACGGGAACCGACGTTGCCACCTACACGCGCGATCGGCCCGGCCTCAGTGCTTTCGTTCTTGAGGATGGCGTTGTCTACCACACCTACTCCAGCTACGCCCGCGGGCTGGACGGCATTTGGGGTGTCTATCAGTTGCTCGACCGGGCACCCAGGGGCCGCAATGAGGAGGGCATCTGGTGGCGTCGTCATGACGAGTATGGCCAGGGATGACGTTTATGCGTTCCTACGACCAGACGAAGCGCAGCGCGCCAATCGAGACCCCGACCGACACGGCAGCAAGCATCGCCGACTGGCTATGCCTGGGCGCTGCGCCCACCTTCGCCATCATGGCGATCGTCACGATGGCGAACAGCGGAGCAGAGATGATCTGCTCCGCCATGCCGGACGCCTTTCCGGTGGACGGCATGACGACCATGTACCTACTGATGTGTGCTTTCCACCTTCCGCCATGGCTGCGCCTCATTTCCGGTCGTTCGGTCGGACCTGAGCACCCTTGACCTCTGCGGCACCGGAGGTGTCGCGAACGGCCGAGATTGCGGGCAAAGTGACTTGCATTGTTGCTTGCCCGCTCCACCTTTAACACCCGAACAAGCCCCAAACCAGGCAACCGGGAGAAGGTCCGTGCCCGACAGTTCCACGATTTCAGCAGCCGCATCGGGTCAATTTTCGATCGGCAATATCACCGTCAATCGTCTCGGCTTCGGCGCCATGCGCATCACGGGGGCCGGCATCTGGGGACCGCCGGCAGACAAGGCCGCGGCATTGGCAACTTTGCGTCGCCTGCCGGAGATCGGCGTCAATTTCATAGACACGGCCGATTCCTACGGCCCCGATGTTTCCGAAGAACTCATCCGGGAAGGGTTGCATCCTTACAAAGGACTGTTGATCGCGACCAAGGCGGGCCTGACTCGGAAGGGACCGGATATCTGGACGCCGAACGGACGGCCGGACTATCTTATCGAGCGGGCGAAAGGCAGTTTGAAGAAGCTCGGTGTCGACCGGATTGACCTTTGGCAGCTGCACCGCATAGATCCGCGGGTTCCCGCCGGCGAGCAGTTCGATGCCGTCAAGATGCTTCTTGACCAAGGCGTCATTGCCCATGCGGGCCTCAGCGAAGTTTCTGTCGACGACATAAAGGCAGCCCGCGAGGTATTTCCTGTCGCGACCGTCCAGAACCGCTACAACCTCGTCGATCGCGGTAGCGAAGACGTTCTTGACTACTGCGAACGCGCGGGCATCGGTTTCATTCCATGGTATCCGCTGGCGGCCGGCGAGCTTGCCCGCCCCGGCTCCATCCTCGACAGGTTGGCCAGGAAGTATGATGCGACGCCAAGCCAGCTCGCTCTTGCATGGGTGCTGAAACGCAGCCCTGTAATGTTGCCGATTCCCGGAACCTCGAAGGTGAAACACCTTGAGGAGAACGTTGCGGCTGCGAACATCACGCTGGATGGAGAGGATTTTGCTGCCCTCGACAAAGCTGCTCGCGAATCCGGCTCGTGAACGCGCACCGGCCACAAACACGTTTTATCAAACATCGACGGCCAGGTGATCAAAGAGGTCTCGTGCTTGGCTCGTCAACCAATCCGGCGACTGGCAGCATAAGACCAGGCGCCGGACGGCCCATGCGTCGGCAATGCGCACCTCCGATAGCGGCAATGATCTCCGAAATCGCTTTGCAGCCGTGCCGGGAATAATGCCTATGCCGGCCCCGCTGGAAGCGAGACGGCATATCCCTTCAAAGCTTCTTACCCGGACACGCATCTTCAGCTTCGCGCCCAATCGTCTGGCATGATCCTCTACGTGGCTTTGCAGCGCGCCGTCCATGAGGCCGATAAAGTCTTCCTCCAGGACTTGGCGGAAGTTGATTTTCTTCTGTTCCGCAAGATGCCACTGTTTGCTCGCAACGACCACCAGCCGGTCCGTGGCGAAATCGCGAAGGTGCAGGTCGCCTGTTTCCACGGCATCGGAGAAGATGCCGATTTCAGCGTGCCCGGCCGCAATCGCCCGCGCGATTTCAGCACTCTGTCGCTCCTTAAGATCGAGATCGATATTGGAATGCTTGACCAACCACGGCGCAAGCCGCGCCGGAAGAAACTCCATGATCGCTGCAGTGTTGGCCAGAACCTGGATTGTCGCCCGCAGTCCCTTTGCGTGCTCGCTCAGTTCACCGCGCATATGCGCCATTTGACGTTCGATCAGCCGCGCGTGATGGGCCAAGGCCTCTCCTGCCGGTGTCGGAGATACGCCTCTGCGTCCGCGCTCCAAGAGCAAGACGCCGCAGACTGTTTCCATCGACCGCAAACGCTCACTGGCCGCAGGAAGCGACAAGCCGACTTCCGCCGCGCCGCGCGTGATGTTGCCCGCCTCGGCAACCGCGAGAAAGAGGCGAAGATCGGTAAGGTCAAAGCGCATTCTAAAGGATTACACTAAGGCCAGCCTTCGGACCAGCCGAAGTCTGTGTTCCGGCAATCCGCATTGTGCGCGATGATCGTTCTGCTATCCGCAACCAATGGAAACGACACTTGCCTCCCTCCCGCTCGTCATCGTGATCTTCCTTGCTGCCGGGGTCGTCAAGGGAATTACGGGCATGGGCTTGCCAACCGTGGCGATGGGCCTGTTGGGAGCACTCGTCTCGCCGCTTGCCGCAGCCGCTTTGTTGGTGGTGCCCTCGCTGATCACGAATATCTGGCAATTGGCGGCAGGACCGAATGTTTTTCCCGCGACACGACGCCTCTGGCCAATGATGGCTGCGATTGCCGTGGCTACGATCGCTAGCAGCGCCTTCATAACCGGCGGGCACAGCAAGGGGCCAACCGCCGCGCTCGGTGCGGTGCTCATGCTATACGCGATCTACACTCTCGTCGCCCGGCCGCTTAGCATCCCGGCATGGCAGGAGCGGTGGCTTTCTCCGGCAATCGGCCTCGTGACGGGCCTGGTCACTGGTGCAACAGGCGTCTTCGTCGTCCCAGCGGTCCCCTATCTGCAATCGCTTAATCTATGCCGAGACGATCTCATACAGGCTCTCGGACTGTCCTTCACCGTCTCGACGATTGCGCTTGCCTGCGGACTTGCTTGGCATGGAGAATACCAGGCGAGCGCCCTGATGATGTCCGCAATCGCCGTCGTTCCTGCACTTGTCGGCATGATCGCCGGACAAGCTATCCGCACAAGAATAAATCCTGCCCGTTTCCGAGCGTGGTTCCTCATTGGCCTGTTTCTGCTTGGTCTGGAAATGTTCCTGCGGGCTCTACTGTAGCATGGCAGAGTTCAAAGGCCGTTTTTTCTGTGGGATTATTTTGCAGTTCCCCTTGCCCTAGTTTTTTGTCATCAAGGCGTTTTGTCCGGATGGCACCGCTCTATCTCTCGTCAAAGGAATTGCATCCATCGATCATCATGCGACCGAGCGGAGACCGCCATTTGGGAACCGAAACAGAACTGAAGCTTGAGCTGAGTGCCGACGCCGCGGATACACTATTGGGATCCGGCTTGCTCGGCGAGCCAGTCTCCGTGGAGCCGCTGACTTCGATTTATTTTGACACACCCGACCACCAGGCATGGCAAGGCGGTTATTCGCTAAGAATTCGCAGTGTCGGCGAAGCGCACATCCAAACGGTAAAGGCGACCGGCCCGAACAATGCGATCTTCGCGCGTTCCGAATGGGAAGCGCCGGTCATCGGCAACACACCCGTGATCGATTATTCGACGCCATTGAAGGCAGAGCTTGATATCGACGCGACCGCCCCCATCCCACAGTTCTCTACATCCGTAAAGCGGCATCGATGGAACGTCGATCAGGATGGAAGCAAAATAGAAGTTGCGCTGGATACGGGCTTTGTCATCGCCGGCGACCGCCAGACGCAGATACGGGAATTGGAACTGGAGCTGAAGGATGGCAAGCCAAACGCCCTGTTTGTGCTTGCCCGCAGAATCGAGGCGATTGTCCCAATCCATTTCGGTGTCGCCTCAAAAGCAGAGAGAGGCTACCGTCTCCTCGGCGAGCAGACGACGGCGTACAAGGCCGAAGCAGTGCACCTCGATCGCGAGCTGCGAGTGTCCGCGTCGTTCCAGATCATTGCCGAAGCGTGCCTCCGGCAATTCCGTCTGAACGAGTCAATTCTCCTCGACCGGGCAAACCCGTCGGCGCTTCATCAAGCCCGGGTATCCCTGAGGCGGCTGCGGTCTGCCTTCTCACTCTACAAGGCAATCCTGGTTGATGCGGAATCGCGGCGGCTCAAGGACGAGCTGAAATGGCTGACCGGCGTTCTCGGAACGGCGCGCAACATAGATGTCTTGATTGCCAGGGCAGGAAGCAGCGACGTCCGGGGCCGGCTGCTTGAGGCCCGCGATAGCTCCTATGACGATGTGCTGAATGCCCTCTACAGCTCGCGCGCCAAAGCCCTGATGCTCGACGTTAACGAGTGGCTCCGTTGCGGGGAATATCTCACGTTGTCGGAAACCACGGAGATCCGCAACGGCCCGGTGGTCGATTTCGCGATCGAGACTCTCGACCGTCACCGCAAGAAGTTGAAGAAGCGCGGCAAGTCCCTCGTCGAGGCTGACGACGAGCACCGGCACGGAGCGCGCAAGGCGGCGAAGAAGCTCAGATACGCGTGCGAGTTCTTGATCTCATTGTTTACCAGCAAGCAGGCGGAGCGAAGGTACGCCAAGTTCATCAAGTCGATGGAGGAATTGCAGGACGAACTTGGTCTGCTGAACGATATGGCAACGGCCCCGACTGTCGTTCACGAGTTGGAACTGGATTCGCATCCCGACGCCGAATCGTTGGTCGCCGTTGGCAACCGCGAAAAATTGCTGAGCGCCGCACAGTCGTCCCTGGATGACCTGATGGAACGGAAGAGATTCTGGCGCGGATGAAGCAGTACGGCACTGACATGCACCGATTTCGCTCGAGGCTGAAGCGGCTTGGCAACGGTGTCCGAGATTTCCGACGTTAGATATATGAGAAGCGACATATAAGCACTTTGCGGCGAACAGAACTTAGTGCAATCTGCGATATAAGTTCAGGTCGGTGAATCGGGGCCATTTGTGACCTGAACGCGAGAGGGGACAGGTTCACTATGAGTAGCAGGATTTCGCTGATCGCTTGCGCTGCCGCCGCGTTCGCATTTGTCACGCCGTTGCATGCAGCAGATCTTTTGCCGGCCACGGCGCCTCAGCCTCAGGCTTCGGAACCGAACGGCTGGACGTTTTCGTTTGCACCCTATTTCTGGGTCGCGGGGCTCGACGGCAAAACCCAGGTGTTTGGCCTTCCGACCGTCGACATAAATCAGAGTTTCAGCGATATCTTGGAGGATCTCGACTTTGCCTTCATGGCCGCCGGCGATGCTCGCTATGACCGGTTCAGCATTTTCACCGACATAATTTATGCGCGCATATCGACGGATGCCGCCACGCCACGCGGCGTCATCGCTGACGAAGTCAATCTCAAATCGGTGACGTTCACATCGCTGCTCGGCGTCGGCTACACGGTCTATGAGGATCCCAAGGCCCGCATTGATGTGGTTGGGGGTGCCAGATACTGGCATGTCGAAACCACGATCGCCCTGAACGGTGGCCTTGTCGGCAACCTGTCGCGCAGCGACACCGGAAACTGGGTGGATGGGCTTGTCGGCTTCAGAGGCAACTACTTGCTGACCGACAAGGCCTTTTTGACCGGTTCCGCCATGATCGGCGCCGGCGGCGCCGATCTCGACTGGGACGTGCTGGGAGCGATTGGCTACAAATTCAACGATCGAATCTCTGCAGTTGCAGGCTATCGTGCCCTCGGCGTCAATTACAGCAACGACGGCTTCACTTATGACACGATCGAACACGGCCCGATCTTGGGAGCTGTCTTCCGCTTCTGATCGATGACGTACGGAGGGCTGGAGCACGCCTGCCCATGGGACGGCGCGCTCCGCAGTATCCTCGTGACATCACACCGAGCGGGTCAATCCACCATCGACCCGAAGGTTCTGTCCCGTCATATATCCCGCCCCCGGTGATGCGAGGAAGGCAACGGTCGCGGCGATTTCCTCGCTCGTGCCATACCGCTTCATCGGAACACTGTCGCGGCGCTCCTCGGTAGCCGGAAGACTGTCGATCCAGCCCGGAAGAATGTTGTTCATACGGATATTCTCGGCCGCATACGTCTCGGCGAACAATTTTGTGAACGATGCCAGTCCGGCCCGGAACACGGCCGATGTCGGGAACATCGGGCTCGGCTCGAAAGCCCAGGCTGTGGAAATGTTGATGATGGAGCCAGCCTTCTGCTTCTGCATGTGCGGCGTGACCAGCCGCGTCGAGCGGATGACGTTCAGCAGATAGACCTCCATGCCCCGGTGCCAGTCGTCATCCGATATGTCGAGGAGTGGCGCCCGAGGACCGTGGCCGGCGCTGTTCACGAGCACGTCGATGCGTCCCCACGCCGAGATCGCAAGGTCGACGAGCCTGCGCAGATCGTCATTGGACTGGTTCGAGCCGGTCACCCCGAGACCGCCCAGGGTCTTCGCAAGTTCCTCGCCCTTTCCCGACGACGACAGGATTGCGACCTTGAACCCATCCACCGCAAGACGCTTCGCCGCCGCGGCGCCCATCCCGCTGCCGCCTGCCGTAATCACCGCTACCTTTTCTACTGACATCAAACTCTCCTGCTTCAAAAAGATCGGCACCGATTGCCATCTTCTGTCACACACGGAAAGCGTGATATCATTCCGGCATCGGCTACGCGAACCAATTCCTCTCTCATCAAGCAGTAGAAAAACTATCGAATGGCAGAAGGTATCCGGCGTCTTCCCTCCCTGAACGGCCTCCGTGTCTTCGAGGTCGTCACCCGGCACTTGAACTTCCGGCTGGCCGCCGAGGAAATTGGGGTGACACAGGGAGCCGTTGCGCAACAAATACGCGGCCTAGAAGCGGAATTGGGCCTGAAGCTGTTCGACAGACTCCCGCGAACATTGGCGCTGACCGAGGCGGGACAGAGCTACATCACCAACATCCGACGCGCCTTCGAATTGATCGCCGACGCAACGGAGACGCTGAAGCCGGAACCACTTCACCTGACCATCAGCGTCACGCCGACCTTCGCCTCGAAATGGCTGATCCCTCGTCTGCCGGATTTCACCGCGGTCCACCCCAACATCGATCTGCGCATCCTGGCCACCGATCGCATTGCCAATTTCCAGACGGATGCTGTGGATCTCGCCGTGCGTTATGGCCGGCTTCCTTTCGGATCGGGGCTGAATGCGGAACTTCTCTTCGACAACGTGCTCGTCGCCGTCGCCAGCCCCCTGCTGGTCGAGAAGCTTGGGCCGCCAGGCCAGGATGGCAATTTCGGGCGCTATCCGCTTCTTCACGACGCCCACGATTCTTGGCCACAATTTCTCGAACTGGCGTTTCCGGACAATCTGCCGACCATTTCCAAAAATATCAGATTCAATCAGACGTCCTTGGCGATCGAGGCCGCGATTGCTGGCCAAGGTCTCGCGCTTACGAGCACGTTCTTCGTGGAGGATGACATTGCGTCTGGCCGCCTCCTCCGTGTGTTTCCGAACGAACTGACGATTGGCTCGGATTTTTACGTCGTCTCGCCGCGCAAGCCACGTCATCCGACCTCGGTGATTGCCGTAAGGAGCTGGCTCGCAGACGCCGCAAGCAGGCAATAAGGCAAGGATGCGTTCCGCGCTCCAGGCATCGTTGGAACCGGATTTTGTGGGAACGGGCCGGCAAAAATACCCCGATGAACGGAACTGACTGGTGTAGCTCCCATTTCTATAGTAGCCCTCAGTTTGAAGTCAGGATTGCATGCTACTATGCAGAACCATAATCATCGGGACGTCCGGATGACGCGAAAAAACATAGGCGTATTGCAGCTGTCTTTTGTAGCCTTGGTGCTGGCGGGATGTACGAAGGTCGAGCCCCTGGAAACCGCCGCCGTTCCACAGTCGGCCCCAGTCGCAAAGACTGATCAAGCGGTTATCGCAGACACTGTCAGCCGCGGCGACGTCGGCGTGAAGCCGCTTGCCTGGGCGAATCCATCGACGGGAAGTGCCGGCGTGATTGAAGAAATTGGCGTCGACCCTGAAAGCTCATGCCGGGCATTTGTGACAACACAGCGCACGCTCGAAGGCGAAACCCGCTTCAAAGGCCTCGCCTGCCCGTCCGGTGACTCCGACTGGAAGCTCGGACCCGCACGATAAGCATGATGGCCCGCGCTGTCCCGGGCAACAACGTCTAGACGCTCGAGACGTTTCTCATCCTCAACCACCGGCAATCACCCGGAGCTCCGGCGCATAGACAGCATCGTCAGCCTCAAGACGACACGCCGACAGAAAGGTCGCGGAGGCACGCAGCCTCGCCTGCGAGCATGGCGGAAGCTGTATTGCTCTCCTCCAGCGGCGGTCGAGCATGGCGCGCCAAAAGCTTTCGTCAAATTGCGTTCACAGTTCCTGCCTAAAAGGTCCGCAGAGGTAGTTGTGAGATGAGCAAACCCTGGACCACCAGCCGCGGCCCGATTGTTGCAAATGAAGCGGATATCCGCAAAGCCCAGGCAATCAGCGACTTGCTCATGCAACCCGTCGCTGTTCTGCCAAACGCAGTCGGCGAGCCTATCCGGCCTTTTGCGCTTGGGCTCTGGCACGAGCTGAGGCCGCTTCTCAAGCCCGACGTTGGCATCACCACGCTGCGCCGCGCGACGGGTGCCTACCTTCACTCCAAGCGCTACTATTTCGCCACCGCACAGCCCGACTCCTTGCGTTACGGCATCGATGGCAAACCGCGCGAGCCGGTCTCAGAGGGTGACCGGATTGCGGCGCAGGAAAAATATCTCGGCCTCAAGCGGCAAAATGTGGCGCGTGCGGATGCCGACGCTCCTGCACCGATGGCCTCGCCAGCGCCTACGAAAGCGGATTTGATCCGGGCAGCCCTGCTCGAACGCCGCAAGACCTCGCCGTTGAAGAGCTAAAGCCGCTGCTTGCGGATGCAATCCCTTGGTTTGGGTGATCGTCGGATCAATCGCATTGTTTGCGGCGCTCGACCAAACCGCCTGGGTCGGAGAACCATTCGAAACGTTCGATGTTCCGCCTCGCCTGCGACCACCCACGCCACCATATGCATGGGCCCGCCAGTTTCCTGACGGGCCCTCGACGCAATACAATGGCCGCATCTGGCCGAGACCATAAAATCACAACCGCGCATTGACTGCACGTACCCCATTGGCGGTAAGGCGGCCTACTTTTCGGTGAATTTCGTGTTGTTGCCGCTCCTGCCAACGCGCAGTCGAAGTTCCAGTGTCACCCTTGAAAAGGATCATTCGGCCCCTGGCAGGCGTGGAACAATGACGAAGCCCTGCAGTTTCAAAGGACGTGCAACCAAGCAAAGCTCCAAAGGAGGAGACAATGCGCTTCGCGCAGCAACTCTTCGCCGCCATCGATGAAGATTGGCGTCCGGGTAATATGCCGGGCCCGATGGCTCAGCAGGAAGCTGATCGAGTCGGCCACATCCTCGCCCTGGATCGCCGTGGCTGCTTGCGCCCGCGACGAGACTAACCTTGGCGCTCGTCCCACACTCCACCTGCACGTTGCAACGCGATCAGCCTATAGAAATTCGGGAAAGAACAATCGAACCGGCGCAGCGGCGCGCGACCTGAAGGATCTGCTCGGCTGCGGCTTGGGTCGGAACCTGGCCTTCCAGAAAGAACAGTCCAGCCGACTCGACAACCGATAACTGCAGGTCTTCCGCACAGCCGCAATAAGCAATTGCTGACCAAATCTCCTCGGCAAGAGAAGCCAAAGGGGCGCGTTCGCCAATAGAGGCATATCCATCGAATTGTGGCATGAACATTGTTCCATCTCCTGGAGAAGGAACGCGCCCAAACCTGTTTCGTTCATCTGTTGTTCATCAAAACTCCCGAGGCCCGGTGCCCAAAAATTCTGGAACGAAGCGGTTGGCGCACTGTTCCAGCCTCCACTGGACGACGATCAGCCGCCATGTCGATGCTGAACTTCCATATCAACCGCGCCGGGCAGCAACTGACCAAAGCGCAGCGCGCGAAACTGGAAAACGCCAAGGACGAACTCCGAAAGGACTTCGGGCGAGAGCCCGAAGCATAGGAGCCGCAATCATCTGGCATGATATTGAACGCGCGACGATCGAAGGAATTTTTATAATTCCCGGAAAGTCCATAAGCGTGAGCGGGAAGCAATCGACATCTGGATCGAATACCCAACCGCGGCTTTCTACACGTGACGGCCGATCCGACGGGTAGTGCCGACAAAATGGACCTCGTGCTCGCCGGTTTCGAGACTTACGAAGGTTAGTCCGAGGTCGCCTCAAGCGTAAATCATCGTCAAGACTTGATGTGCAAGCACATCCCTTCTGATGCACTTGTGGAGGGGAGGAAGCATGGACGCCGCTGACCGGCCGCGTCCATGCCAGATTTTACCGATCAGACGAGATCGAAACGATCGGCGTTCATGACCTTAGTCCACGCTGCAACGAAGTCCTTGACGAACTTCGCCTTTGCATCGGACTGGCCGTAGACTTCCGCAAGCGCACGAAGCTGCGAATGCGAACCGAACATCAGGTCGACCCGCGTGCCGGTCCACTTGCGTTCGTTCGTCTTGCGATCACGACCCTCGTAAACACCTTCGTTGCCGTCAACCGGCGACCACACCGTGCCCATGTCGAGCAGGTTGACGAAGAAATCGTTCGTCAGCGCTTCGGGACGCGAGGTGAAGACGCCATGCTCAGGCACGCCGGCCTTCAACACCCGCAGCCCGCCGACGAGGACAGTCATTTCCGGAGCGGTCAGCGTCAACAGCTGGGCGCGGTCGACGAGAGCCTCTTCCGGTCGCATGAACTGCCGGCCACCGACATAGTTACGGAACGCGTCGGCGCGCGGCTGGAGCGCGGCGAAGGACGCCGCATCCGTCTGCTCCTGCGAGGCATCCATACGGCCAGGCGTGAATGGAACGGTCACGTCATGACCGCCAGCCTTTGCAGCCTTCTCGACACCAGCGGCACCGGCGAGCACGATCAGATCAGCGAGCGAGATCTTCTTGCCGCTCGTTTGGGCGGCATTGAAGTCCTTGTGGAGGCCTTCAAGCACGCCGAGCACCTTGGCGAGCTGCGCAGGCTGGTTCACGTCCCAGTCCTTCTGTGGCGCAAGACGGATACGCGCACCGTTCGCGCCGCCGCGCTTGTCCGAGCCACGGAAGGTCGAAGCGGACGCCCAGGCGGTCGAAACCAACTCTCGCACTGAAAGGCCCGTCGCGAGAACCTTTTCCTTCAGGTCCGCAATGTCGGCGTCATCGACGAGCGGATGATCGACGGCCGGGATAACGTCCTGCCAGATCAGGTCTTCGGCCGGGACTTCCGGACCGAGGTAACGCACCTTCGGGCCCATGTCGCGATGCGTCAGCTTGAACCAGGCGCGCGCGAAGGCATCGGCGAACTCGCCTGGGTTCTCGAGGAAGCGGCGCGAGATCTTCTCGTATACCGGATCGAAACGGAGGGAGAGGTCGGTCGTCAGCATGGTCGGCAGCTGCTTCTTCGCCGGGTCGAACGCGTCCGGAATGGAAGCCTCGGCGTTCTTGGCCTTCCACTGCTTCGCACCGCCCGGGCTCTGGGTCAGCTCCCATTCAAAGCCGAACAGGTTTTCGAAGAAGTAGTTGCTCCACTGGGTCGGGGTCTGCGTCCACGTCACTTCAAGGCCGCTGCCGATGGCATCGCGCCCGACACCGGTGTTGAACTTGCTCGTCCAGCCGAGGCCCTGCGCTTCCAGTTCGCCGCCTTCCGGGTCGACGCCGACAAAAGACGGATCACCCGCGCCGTGCGTCTTGCCAAAGGTATGACCACCAGCGATCAGCGCGACGGTCTCTTCGTCGTTCATCGCCATGCGGGCGAAGGTTTCGCGGATGTCGCGGGCAGCAGCGACCGGATCCGGAGTGCCGTTCGGGCCTTCCGGATTGACGTAGATCAGACCCATCTGCACGGCGCCGAGTGGCTCGGACAGCTCGCGTTCGCCGCTGTAGCGCTCATCACCCAGCCAAGTGCCTTCCGGGCCCCAATAAAGCTCTTCCGGTTCCCAGACATCGGCGCGGCCGCCGGCGAAACCGAAGGTCTTGAAGCCCATGGATTCGAGCGCGACGTTGCCCGTAAGGATCAAGAGATCCGCCCAGGAAATCTTGTTGCCGTATTTCTGCTTGATCGGCCAGAGAAGGCGGCGGGCCTTGTCGAGGTTGACGTTGTCAGGCCAGCTGTTCAGCGGAGCGAAACGCTGCTGACCGGCACCGGCGCCGCCGCGGCCGTCGGTAATGCGGTAGGTGCCGGCACTATGCCAGGCCATGCGGATGAAGAGACCGCCATAGTGGCCGAAGTCGGCTGGCCACCAATCCTGCGAGTCGGTCATCAGCGCATGAAGATCCGTCTTCACGGCGTCGAGATCGAGCTTCTTGAACTCCTCGGCGTAGTTGAACGCCTTGCCCATCGGATCGGAGAGGCTGGAATGCTGATGAAGAACCTGAACGTCCAGCTGGTTTGGCCACCAGTCGCGGTTGGATCGACCACGGGGCGTATGCGCAACGGGACATTTGCCGGCGCTGTCGGGTTTCTGGTCCATAACGTTCTCCTTGATTGCTCTGAATTTTCTGCCGTCCAAAGGGAACTCTTCCAAATCATCCGGTCGAGCCGAGGCACTTTCCGAATGAGGTTCGGTGCTTGCGGCGAAGACACCGGTCGACGCGCATCCTCCCTTTGCTTCTTCTTATCGGAACTAGACGATAATTCTAAGTTGGATTTACTGATCGTTACGATAATTAAAAGCTATGACGCTTTCGACATCGGCTGCAGCAAAAGTTTGCCAACCGCGCTGAAACGAAGGTCCCGCAACTCGTGGTTCTGGCACCCCTCTATTCGTAGCTGACGCAGCGCTCCCAATGGTCAGGAGAACGACCCGCTGCCTGCTCGATCCGAAATCCGTACCAGCATGCACACATGTTCATTTGACAGATATCCTACAAGTGGATATGTGTCTCGACATCAGGAATTTTCCGCAGCGAGATCGGCATGCCCCTAAAGACCATGAAGCCGTTGACAAGAGCCCCGTTGCTGCATGTTTCCGTGCAGGAGAGCCTGCGCGCCTACATCAACGACAACGGGCTGAAGCCGGGAACACTGCTGCCCGCCGAGAGCGAGCTTGCGACACAACTTGGCGTCAGCCGCAACTCGCTGCGCGAAGGCATCAAGGCACTTGAATCGCTTGGCGTCTTGGAATCACGGCGCGGCGTCGGAATTTTCGTGAAGGCGTTCTCGTTCGAGCCATTGCTCGACAATCTTGCCTACGGCCTTGGCGGCGCGCTCCGCCAGATCGAGGAAGTGATCGAGATCCGTCGGACGCTCGAAGTCGGCCTGATCGGCAAGACCTTGGAAACGATCGGCAAGGACGACATTGCCGAGCTCCGCGCCACCGTCAACCGTATGAAGGCGCACGCCGAACGCGGCGAATCCTTCGCCGAGGACGACCAGCTCTTCCATCGACTGCTCTTCCGCTGCCAGGAGAACGAAACGCTGAGCCGGCTGATCGACGTGTTCTGGCTCGCTTTCTACAAGGCCTCGGATTTCGTGAATCTCGACAACGTCGATCCGATGGCCACTTGGCGCGATCACGCCGCCATCGTCGATGCCGTAGAAGCCCGGGACGTGGAGGAGGCCCGCCGGCGCCTCGACCACCACTACGAAGGCATCGCCCGAGTTATCGCAACCAATAAGACAAGTTCAAATGTGGGAGGAACGCAATGAACACCCTGTCTCGACTTTCGGCTATCGCAATCGCCGCGATGATGGCAACAACAGTCGCATCGGGCTTCACCCGCCCCGCGCAAGCTGCAACCCTGTCGGGCGGCTTCGATGTTGGCCCCGGAGGCTTTCAGGGCAATTTCAATCCGCTCGCCGCAACCGCGGGCTTCACCTGGCTCAGCATCTATTTCGAACCGCTCGTGACCTATGATGCGAAGCTGCAGAAGACGGTCGGCGTACTTGCATCGTCTTATGACGTGAGCCCTGACCAGCTGACCTATACGTTCAAGCTCGTTGACGCGAAGTGGCACGACGGAAAGCCATTCACGGCCAAGGACGCGAAGTTCACGATGGAACTCGCCAAGAATGCAAAGACCGGATCTGTCCTGGCCGCTCGCCTAACACCGGTGTCATCCGTCGAAGCTCCTGATGACCACACGCTCGTCATCAAGCTAAGCGCGCCATCGGCCAGTCTCATGGATACCCTGACAAAGGTCATGATGCTCCCCGAGCACGCACTGGCCGCAATACCGGCCGACCAGCTCGCCAAGAACGCATGGTGGTCGACGTCACCGATCGGCACCGGCGCGTTCAAATTCTCGAAGTACGTCAACGACCAGTATGTCGAGCTCATTGCCAACACGGACTATAGAGGCGGCAAACCGGCCCTCGAAAAGATCATCAATCGCTACTTCGCCGATCCGGCGGCTGCGATCGCCGCGCTTCGAGCCGGTGAAATCCAGTTCACCTATGTCGACTCCAATGATGTTCCGACATTCAAGGACGATAAGTCTTTCCAGGTGATCGAAGGCAATTCCTTCGTCGTCAACTATCTGGGTTTCAATCATGAATCGCCTATCTGGAAGGATTTGCGTGTCCGACAGGCGGTGATGCACGCCATCAATCGCGACGCGATTATCCAGAGCCTTTACGGCGGCGCCGCCAAGCCCGCCAACTGCGCCTACGTCGCCGATCAACTCGTCCCGAAGGGCATTGATGACTATGCCTACGATCCCGAAAAGGCGAAAGCGCTTCTGAAGGAAGCTGGCTGGGACGAGATCAACGGCGGGAAGCCGATTACGCTCCTGACCTACTACACGACGCCCTTGGCGACCAATGTGCTGGCCGCCGTTCAGGCAATGCTGGCTCAGGTTGGCATCAACGTCGTGCCGCGTGCGGTCGATGCCCCAACATACAACAGCATCGTCCTGAAGCCCGACGCAGATATCTCGCAGTTTCAGCTGGTCTATGCCGGCCTGCAAAACGGACCAGATGCAGGCAGTATCAATGTCGGGCTGAATGAAAAGCAGATCCCGCCGGCCGGCCCGAACGTCGTTCGCGCCCGCATGCCCGATCTGACGGCCGCGCTCGACGCCGCCCTGGGTGAACCTGACGCGGCAAAGCGTGACGAACGCTATCAGCAGGTCTGCAAGGTCATGAATAGCCAGCTCCCGTGGGGAACCCTCTGGGTAGCCAATCGCTATGGCGTGGTATCCTCCAAGGTCAAGGATTTTGTGTGGACTCCCGCCCCTGGCGGCGGCCCCTATCAGGCCGATCCGCAGCGCTGGTCCATCACCGAATAGGACCGCCATGGATACGAAAGGGTGGCGTTGCCACCCTTTCAGGACGGAGTTGCAATGCTGAGATACAGTCTCCGGCGCCTAGCGATCGGAATAGGCATGCTGCTTGCTTTGAGCATGCTGATTTTCCTTCTGCTGCGCCTCACCCCTGGCGATCCGATCGACGCCTATATCGATCCGAACATCCCGATGTCGCCAGCCGACTTGGCCGAGCTGCGCAGCAGCCTCGGTCTCGACCAGCCCCTGCCCGTGCAGTATCTGGCCTGGCTGCAGCAAGCCTTGGCCGGCAATCTCGGCTACTCGATCAAGCGGATGGATCAGCCGGTGCTCGGTCTCGTCCTGTCGCGCATAGGTCCCACCGTCCTGCTCATGGGAACGGCTCTCGTTATCTCGACTGTCGTCGGCATCGCCACGGGCATCATCAGCGCCGTACGGCGTAACTCCATCGCCGACCTCTCGTTCTCGGTGATTGCCCTCACAGGCATTTCCAGCCCGGCCTTCCTCAGCGCATTGATCGGACTCTACGTCTTCGCCGTGCGGCTCAAATGGATGCCATCGGGTGGAATGCTGACGCCGGGCGAGGCTTTCTCGGTCCTCGATCTGCTGCATCACCTGATCCTTCCTGCCTCGCTCCTTGCGGTCGCTCAAGCGGCTCTGATCATGCGCTATATGCGCGCCTCCCTGCTTGAAGTGCTCAATCAGGACTATGTCCGCACGGCACGGGCGAAGGGCGTCGTCGAGTTCTGGGTGATCGTCAAGCATGCGTTGCGCAATGCGCTGCTGCCTGTTGTCACGCTCATCGGCTCGACTATCGGCCTTGCCGTCGGTGGTGCAATCTTCATCGAGAGCGTTTTCAACTGGCCGGGCATGGGCCTGCTGCTGGTGGATTCCGTCGAGACCCGCGACTACCCGGTCATTATGGGCGCCACGCTCATCATCGGAGCCTGCGTGATCGTCGTGAACCTTCTGACGGACGTCACCTACGCGGTGATCGATCCGCGCATCAAGGTGGCGTGAGCATGCTGGCCAGAACCCCTAGCCGCAGTCCCGGCCCCCTCGCCCGTGCACTCGACCGCTTCCTGATCAACCGCGCCGCCGTTTTCGGTATCTGCCTGGCTCTTCCTGTCCTGGCGATGATCCTCACCTATCCCCTGTGGTGGAGCTTCAAGCCGAACGACATCGACCTTTTGGCGATGAACTCTGGCCCAAGCCTGAAACATTGGTTCGGTACCGATGGCGTCGGCCGCGATGTGTTTGCCCGCGTGATGGAAGGCGGCCGCATCTCACTCCTCGTCGCTGTTGCGTCGACACTGCTCTCGGCCGTCATCGGCTTTCTCTTCGGCGCTGTCTCCGCCCTTTCCGGCCGCTGGGCAGACGCGGTCGGTATGCGGTTTGTCGATCTCGTGATGACGCTGCCGCCGGTGATTTTTCTCCTTGTGCTCGCCTCGATCGCCGGCACGGGCATCTGGCCGACGGTCCTCGTCATCTCACTGTTGTCCTGGCCACTTCTGGCGCGAATGGTGCGCGCACGGCTGCTGGAACTGCGTGAGCGTGACTTCGTCGTCGCCGCTCGGGGAATGGGCGCCGGCTTGCCCCATCTCCTCTTCCGACATGGGCTGCCGAACTCCGTCGATATCCTGGTGGTCTACGCCACGCTGCAGATCGCCAACGCCATCCTGCTCGAGGCCGGGCTTTCCTTCCTTGGCCTCGGCATCGCACCGCCGGCCGCCAGCTGGGGCAACATGCTGAACGCGGCCCGTTCGACGGCGGTCCTCGAACAGTATCCTTGGCAATGGCTGTTCCCAGGCGGGGCGCTCATCCTGGCGGTGCTTGCCATCAACTTCATCGGCGACGGTCTTCGGGACGCTTTCGACCCTCGCGCTGAACTAAACTGATCACTCGAAAGAAAGAGACTATGACAAAATTCAAAGGTGTAATTCCTCCAGTCGTGACGCCGCTCAATGCCGATTTCACGGTCGACTATCCGTCCTACACGCGGGTTCTGGAGCATCTCATCGAAGGCGGTTGCCACGGTGTTTTCGTGCTCGGCTCGACAAGCGAGGTGATCTTCCACGACGACAAGACGCGCCGCGAGATCATCGAGCACTCGGCAAAAGTGGTGAACGGACGCGTGCCTCTGATCGTCGGCGTCATCGATCCGACGACGGATCGCGTCATTCATCATGCGGACGTTGCCAAGCGTGCCGGGGCCGACGCCGTGGTTGCCACCGCGCCGTTCTATACGGTCACCAGCCAATCCGAGATCCTCGACCATTTCCGCTTTATCCGTGACGCGGTCGACGTACCGCTCGTCGCCTACGACATTCCGGTCTGCGTCCACGTCAAGCTGCAGCGCCAGACGACGGTGGCCTTGGCAAAAGAAGGCACGATCATCGGCCTCAAGGATTCCAGCGGCGATGACGGCAACTTCCGCTATGCCCTGCTCGATCTCGCTGATCGGCCGGATGTGTTCCTGATGACCGGTTCGGAGATTGTCGTCGACAATGCCTTGCTGATGGGCGCGCACGGGGTCGTTCCGGGCATCGCGAATGTCGATCCTCACGGCTATGTGCGCCTTTGGGACGCCGCCCAGCGTGGCGACTGGGTCGCCGCACGCAAGGAGCAGGAGCGGCTCTGCCGCCTCTTCGAAATCGTCTGGGTTGCCCAGGGCCGCGTCAGCGGCGGCGCCTCCGGCATCGGTGGCTTCAAGACTGCCATGAAGAGCCTCGGTATCATCGACAGCGCGGTCATGCCGCGCCCGCGCACTGCGCTCAATGAAGCCGAGACCGCCAGGATCAACGAGATCCTGCGCGCAACCGGTCTGCTTGGGTGACCAATATGCAGTCAGCCGAACCGATCCTCTCCATTCAGGGCCTCAAGACCATCTTCCGCATTCGCGGAGGCGATGTCACGGCAGTCAACGATGTCGACCTGACCGTCGGCGCGGGGGAGACCGTGGCCCTGGTGGGAGAATCCGGTTCGGGCAAATCGGTGACCAGCCTTTCCGTCATGCGCCTTCTGACCCGCAACATTGGATCGATCGCGGCAGGCAGCATCCGGCTTCGCCGAAAGGACGGATCCCGATGCAATCTGGTTTCGCTAACGGAAGACGAGATGCGCGACATTCGCGGCGACGACATCGGCATGGTGTTTCAGGAGCCGATGTCCAGCCTCAACCCCGTCTATACGATTGGCGACCAGATCTCCGAGCCAATTCGCATTCATCGCGGAGCAAGCCGGAAAGCGGCAATGGCCACTGCCATTTCGCTGCTGGAAAACGTCGGGATTCCAGATGCCAAGCGCCAGGCCCGTCAGTATCCGCACGAGCTGTCCGGCGGCATGCGCCAACGTGCGACGATCGCCATGGCGCTTGCCTGCGACCCGACCTTGCTGATTGCGGATGAGCCGACAACCGCACTCGACGTGACGATCCAGGCGCAGATCCTCGACCTGCTGCTGATGCTTCAGCGCGAGCGCGGAATGGCAATGCTGTTCGTCACCCACAATCTCGGCGTCGTCGCCCAGATCGCCCATCGCGTCGCCGTTATGTACACCGGCCGCATCGTCGAGGAAGGCCCGGTCAACGAGGTCTTCAGCAATCCAAAACACCCCTACACGAAGGGCCTTCTCGCCTCGATGCCGCGGCTTGGCGATGCGACACGGATGAAACAATCGGGGGAAAAACTCGCAGCCATTCCGGGCGTCGTTCCGAGCCTGATGAACATGCCTTCTGGCTGCACCTTCGCACCGCGTTGCCAATTTGCGATCGAGGCCTGTCGCAAGGCGGTGCCGGCGCTTGAAGCCGTTGGACCGCTTCATAAGAGCCGATGCATTCGGTGGCGGGAGATTTAGATGACCGAGCCTTTGCTTTCCGTTCGCGACCTGTCGAAAAGCTACACTTCCCACGGCACGCAACTGACAATCCTGAAGGACATTTCCTTCGAGATCGGTAAGGGCGAAGTCGTTGGGCTGGTTGGCGAATCCGGCAGCGGCAAAACGACAATCGGCCGCTCGGTCCTTCGCCTGGTCGAGCCGTCATCAGGCAACGTGCATTTTGATGGCGTCGATCTGACGGGGCTTTCATCCACGGCGATGCGACGCATGCGTCCGCGGATGCAGTATATCTTCCAGGACCCCTTTGCCAGCCTCTCGCCGCGCATGACCATCGGCGAGATCCTGACCGAAGGCCTGAAAATTCAGCGCATCGGAACCCGCCGGGAACGGCTCGAACGCGCCCGTGTGGCGCTTGAGCAGGTCGATTTGCCGGCAGAAGCGATTAATCGCTACGCGCACGAGTTCTCAGGCGGGCAGCGTCAGCGCATCGGCATTGCGCGCGCGCTGACACTGGCCCCGGAACTGATTGTCGCCGACGAGCCGGTGTCGGCGCTCGATGTCTCCATCCAGGCGCAGGTCATAAACCTGCTGCGCGATCTGCAGCAGCGGCTTGGGCTGACCATGCTGTTCATCTCGCACGACCTTGCGGTCGTGGAGTATATCTGTGACCGGGTGATCGTCCTTTACCTCGGCCGTATCATGGAAATCGCGGCGAGCAGCGAACTTTACGCCCGGCCACGGCATCCATATACGCGCGCGCTACTGTCCGCCATCCCCTCCACCGATGTCGGTGCCAAACGCCAGCGGCAGGTACTGAAGGGTGAAATCCCGAGCCCCGCGAATCCGCCGAGCGGCTGCGTTTTCCGCACCCGCTGTCCGCATTCCATCGAAGCTTGCAGCCAGGCCGTTCCTGAGCTGCGGGAAGTCGCGCCGGGGCACCTCAAGGCGTGCATTCGCGACGATATACCTTTGGGAGCCATGCCTTGACGACGCAGAGACGACATTCAATCGCCGGCAATTGGGCAAGCCTTCTTCTCCCGATCGTGGAGGACGACGCGATCGATTTCGCTGCCCTCGGCGAAGAGATCGACATCCTGATCAAAGCCGGGGTCGGCGGCATCTATTCGAACGGTACGGCCGGCGAGTTCCACAATCAGACGGACGTCGAGTTCGAGCGGATCCAGGTTATCCTCGCGGAGCGTTGCACGAGTGCCGGCATGCCATTCGTGATCGGCGCATGCCAGCCGGATCCGCACATCGCTCTGTCACGCGTTGCCCGCGCATCCGCGCTGAAGCCGCTGGCGATCCAGATCATTCTGCCGGACTGGTGGCCGGTCACCGATCTTGAGGCAATCGATTTCCTGAGACGCGCGACGGACCGCGCCGAGGGGACCCCCTTGATCCTCTACAATCCGCCACATGCCAAGCGGGTTCTGACGCCGCGGGAACTTGCCGCCGTCTGTGGCCCATCGCCTGCCGTCGTCGGTATCAAGCTCGCCGATGGCGACGCCGATTGGTATGCCGCCGCCCGCGAATACCTTGCCGAGTTCGCGCTCTTTGTGCCTGGCCATCATCTCGCGACCGGCATGAGCCACGGCGTTGCCGCAGGCGCCTTTTCCAACGTGGCCTGCCTCAGCCCGCAAGGCGCCCAGTGGTGGACAGATTTGATGGCGGAAGACATCGAAGCCGCGCTAGCAATCGAGAAACGCATTTGCGCGTTCATGGATAACCACATCGTTCCATTCCGCCAAGCGCAAGGCTACTCGAATGCCGCCCTCGACAAGTTGCTGTGCGCGATCGGAGGCTGGGGGCCGGTTGGACCGAAGCTCCGATGGCCATACCGCTCTATCGATCAAGCCGAAGCCGAGCGTCTAAGACGGATCGCGCGAGCGGAACTGCCCGAACTCTTCGATTGAGCGGAGCCAAATGCGGCCGTGACGGACGGGCGGTCGCGCTCAAACCGCATCGATCTTGAAATCGGCATCTTCCCACCGCTGGGTGTTCGTCCAGAAGATTGTGAACAGAATTGTGCCTGGACTCAGCCCTTCCGTCGGCAGGTCGCAGACATAGGTGCCAAAACCCGTATCGTGGGCATGACTGTCGATAACGGTTGCCCAACCGTCGGTAGACCAATGCACCAGGGCCTGTTCGGGCAGTTCGATCCGCAGTTTGCGGCCGGCAGCCATACGGGTGCGCTTGGCGTTTAGGCGCCATGCGAATGGCGGACGACCGAGCTTTGCTGCGACATACCGGGCAAATGTTTGAGGCGGCATGTCGAAGACGACGCCATCGCGGATCGAGCGCAGGAGCTTGATATGTTCCGCGTGAGCCCAGACCAAGGGCATGGCGCTGCCGGACGGACGACCGAGAAAGAGCTCGCGCTCCGGCACGTCGTCGCTATCCCATATCTGCTCCGGCAGCAGTCCACCATCGCTTGCCGAGGCTTCCAACGCTGCCAAGAGGCGTTGCGCCTCACCGCGTCGTCCGGCGGCAAGTTCGTAATGGGCGCGCTCGCCGGTCAAAAGCGGCCAAAGCCTCCCGACACCGCGGCCAGCGAACGGGGCACCACCAACGCGCTCCCCGTAGCCGTCGTCGTTGTACCGGTACCAGTAGGATCCGGTTGGCAGGTCACGTCGCAACTCGGCATCGATCGCCGCGATCGTGCCTAGGATGCGTGGGTCGTCGGCGGCGCGAAGTCCGAACCGCACCAAGGCAAGCGCGTCCGGGCTAATAAGAAGGTCTGCTTCGAGCACGGCCTTGCCATCGTCGCGATTGCGGATCGGGATAAAGTCCCGGCCGAGCGAGGAGACGTCTTCCGCGGCGGTGGCAATGCGAACGTAGTAGCCGTCGATGCCAAGTCGGCGCGACAACTCCGTATCGCTGGCATAGGTCCACTCCTCGATGCGCTCGTTCCAACCATCCGCCACCTCCCGCAAATATTGCGCTTGAGGCAACCGTCCGGCCGCTTCCATCGCATCGGCCGCCGCGAGCAACCCCGCGATCTCGACGGCCAGCGTAAAGGGCGAGTAGCCAGCATCCTCTTCCCAGCGATCTTGCTGGGTGGCAGGACCGTTGGTGACGATGTAGGCCGCAGCAGCCTCGATCATCGCCACGTATCTGCCTGTCTCCGACAAACCGATCACGCCGGCGCGAAGAAGCATGTCGTAAAGCAGGACAGGAAAGGCCGTCTCGTCCATCTGGATGCCGTTCCAATACGGTCGGCCGTCGAGCCAGGCATTCTGCACCCAATGGCCATCCGCCTCCTGGATCGCCGAGAGATAGTCGAGCACCGACCGCGCATCGGCTTTGGCGCCAGCGGCAAGCAGCCCTCCCGCGGTTTCCACCAGATCGCGTGTCCAGACCAGATGATACCCGCCGAGATCGTCGTCGCTTTTGTTGAAGCCCCAGGGGATGGAAAGGCTCGCGATAATGGCGCCGGAGGCATCGTCGCGGTGGCTGGCGAGCACGCTGGTGCTGACCCGGTAACGGTTCAACTGGTTGGGATCATGAGGCTCGTCCAACGCAAGCAGGCCGGCCTGCCACCCCCGCCATCCGCTCTGATAGTACCTCAGCGCCGGCTCGATACCCTGTTCCAGGCTGAGGACGGCACGGAAAGCAGCCTCCTCCGGCTCCGCGCCGAAACCGATGGCGACCAATATCCGCCCTTGGCCCGCCTGCAGGTCGAGCGTCCCCGATAGCGCAACATTGCCGGACACGGCACAGCGATACTCCTCCTTCAGCCCTTCGCCCCGCGACAACGTCTGCCAGCCATCCGAAAAACCGACATACCCGGCCGAACGCGCAAGCCAAGGCACCGAAGCGGCAACCGCAAGCGCTCGGCCAGAACCCTCGGCAAAAAGCATCGGCCTGCCCTTGAAATCGGAGCACCAGGCGGTGTTGTCGGCGCCGCCGTTGACGAGATGCGGCGCCACGAGGGCGTGCAGTTGGTAGTCGGAGAGGCCGCCGATCAACGCCTCGAAGCGTAACTCTTGCAGCACCACCTCGCGCTCAGGATCAGTAAGGATCGTTTTGGTGATGCGATAACGGCCATCGCGGGCGGTGTTGATAAGGCGGAAGGCCGGGACGCCATCCTCGATTGCCTGCACCCGATGATCGGCATCACGCTTCTCTTCTGAGAAGTAACCATCGCCTGTCACGATGAAGCCGAAATCGCGGACACAGGCCATATCCAGCCGCGGCGCATAGATCTCGTTGAGGATACCGTGGCTTGCCGTGAACCAAACGGGACTTGCCGGGCCGACGGCGGTGCCGACCGCGCTCTTGTCACTTGAGGTCCAGCGCGGCTCGATCCCGGGAGCGCCGGGTGGGTCGATGGAACCGGGAGGCAAGCTCGGAAAGGTCAAGTGATGATCCTCCGCTTAGTGTGCGCTCTTTTCAGTGAGCCATCCTGGCGTTTAAATCAAGCGACACCGCATTTTCGCCCGGCGCTTGACAGAAGCTGCCGATCTTGCCCCGATACGTGGTGCGGCAGGGATGAGAGCATAGGCCGGCAGAGGAGCGCAAAGATATGGCAGACACCGTCAACACATCTGCAGCCGAACGGAAGCGCGAGCACGCCAAAGCGCCGGCCGGCCGCACTGTGCTTGCCGTCGATATCGGCGGATCGCACGTGAAAGTCGAACTCAGCAGCGGCAGCGAACGACGCGCGGTCGATTCCGGTGATCAGATGACCGCGACCAAGATGGTAGGTGCGCTACGCGATCTTACCCACGACTGGCACTACGACGTTGTCACGATGGGTTACCCCGGTCCCGTCGCCGCCAATCGTGCCGCGGCCGATCCCTTCAACCTCGGGCCGGGATGGAAGGATTTCGATTTCGAAGCCGCCCTCGGCCGGCCGGTCCGAATGGTCAACGACGCTTTGATGCAGGCAATCGGCAGCTATGAAAACGGCCGGATGCTCTTCCTCGGCTTGGGCACCGGCTTGGGCTCAGCCATCATCGCCGAGAATGTCTGCATGCCTCTGGAACTGGCGCACATGCCCTACCGCAAGGCGACCTTCGAAGACTATGTTGGCGAGCGAGGACTGAAGCGTCGAGGCAAGAGCAAGTGGCGGAAATCGGTCGTTGATGTCGTTGATCGCCTAAGCGCGGCGCTGCTGCCTGACTACATCGTCATCGGCGGCGGCAATGTCGATCGGCTCAAGGAACTGCCGCCGAAGTGCCGGCGCGGCAACAACGACAACGCCTTCCGTGGCGGCTTCCGGGTTTGGCTGGATGACAGCCTGCGAATTTGAGTCAGGGGCTTCGAGCGACCGGGCGAGCAAGGCCTCTCGCCGCTCAATTGGGTGGCGCGCCTCGCCGGTTGCGCCGCGTCTCCCGCAGTGTCGATCCGAAGTGACCACTGAAGGCCCTGGAGAGAGATGCCGCCGAGGCAAAGCCGCTACGCGCGGCGATCTCGTGCGCGGCGAGCGACGTTTCCTCGGCAAGGCTGCGTGCGACGTCGAGCCGGATGCTTTGATAGTAGTGGCCGGGGGCCATCCCGAACTCTCGCTGAAAGAGCCGGGCCAGCGTACGCGGAGACGTCGCGGTCGCATCCGAGATCGCGTCGAGGCTGAGCGGGCTTTCGACATGCGCGCGCATGCAGGCGACGGCTTTTAGAAGCTGCGGAACGCGCGTTGCCAAGGAAAGGCTGCGCGCCCCCCGCTCCTCGGGAGCCCGCAATCGGGCATCGTAAACGAACATGTTGGAAACATCGAAGGCGAGCGCTCCACCGCCATGATCACCAATGAGCTTGAGCATGAGATCGACCACTGTTGTGGCGCCGCCGGCGGTGATCCGGTTTCGGTCGATGACGAACCGGTCCGACGTCACCTCAACATCAAGATGGATCTCGGCGAATTGCGAAAGATCCTGCCAGTGTATCGTCGCTCGGTAACCGCTCAGAAGACCTGCCTGCGCGAGCAGCCAGGCGCCGCAGTCGAGCCCACCAACGATGCCGATAGACCTGCTCAGACGCTGCAGTCGCCTCAAGATCGAGCTCTGCGCGTGTTCGCGTGCGCCGTATCCCGCAACGATGAACAGGATGTCGAGATCAAGGGCGGTCTCGATCTCGCCGTCACACCGCATGAGGAGACCGCTCGAGCTGCGGACATCCATTCCCTCGGACGACAGCAACCGCCACGCAAACGTATTAGGGCCCGCATAGTCGCGGGCCGCGCGCAGCGGCTCGATCGCGCTGGCCAACACCATATTGGAAAAACCGTCGAAGATCAGAAAGCCACAGCTCAAACCCATTCTGTCAATTCCTGCAAACTCTTTGGCAGTTTATGCCAATAAGCGCAGGGCGGCAATTCGTATAGTGGCCTCATCGAGTTAGGAGGCCGCACCGTGAATTGGGACGTATTCATTACCTGCGCAGTCACCGGTTCAGGCGGCACCGTCAGCAAGAGCGACAGGGTCCCGGTAACTCCCAAGCAAATTGCCGAGGCTAGCATCGAGGCCGCAAAGGCTGGTGCGGCTGTCGCTCACATTCACGTGCGCAACCCTGAAACGGGTGCGCCTTCGCGGGATCCCGCTCTCTACCGCGAAGTCGTCGCGCGGGTGCGGGATTCCGGAGTCGACGTCGTCCTCAACCTGACAGCCGGCATGGGCGGCGATCTGGTACTCGGTTCCGCGGAACAGCCGCTGCCATTCAATCCGAAGCAAACGGATATAGTCGGCGCGACCGAGCGGCTTATCCATGTCGAGGAACTGTTGCCAGAAATTTGCACGCTGGACTGCGGCACGATGAACTTTGCCGAGGCCGATTATGTGATGACCAATACGCCAGGCATGCTGCGGGCAATGGCAGCCCGCATCCAAGCGGCTGGCGTCAAACCGGAAATCGAGGTCTTCGACACCGGCCATCTCGTGCTTGCGAAGCAGCTGGTCAAGGAAGGGCTGATCGACGATCCAGTGATGATCCAGCTCTGCATGGGCATCCCTTACGGCGCGCCTGACGATCCCGGCACGCTGATGGCCTTGGTCAACAATGTCCCTGCGGGCTGGACCTACTCCGCATTTTCCATCGGCCGAAATCAATTGCCCTACGTTGCGATGGCGGCACTCGCGGGTGGAAATGTCAGAGTCGGTCTGGAGGACAATCTCTTTCTTTCAAAGGGTGTCCTAGCCTCCAACGGTCAGCTGGTGGAGCGTGCCGTTTCGATCCTTTCGGCAATGAACGTTAACGTTCTGAGGCCCCAGGATGTGCGAGAGAAATTGAAACTGAAGAAGCGTTGGTAGGAATGAGGCAGGACCGATTGATTTGACTGAAGCGGGCAGGACAGCGGAGAATTTTGGCTGCGGCTTACGGTGCCGCCGGCCGGAACTTGGCTATGCGCTTGCCTTGCCGCGACCTGTATCCCCTTTCCATCTGCTTCGATCCAGACAAGGAGGTGCGTGACCAGCAGCCTGTCAATCGATGAATGAGAAAGCAAAAAAGGGGAACAACAATGTCTCAGAATTCCATGACCAGAAGAGGCCTGCTGCAGGCGACTGCAGCTGCGGCGCTCATATCCGCAATACCCTCGCGCTCCCATGCTCAATCGTCGCCGAAACGCGGCGGGACGCTCCGCATCGGCCATTCCGGCGGCGCCACCTCCGACTCCATCGATCCGGCGACCTATGCAGCCGGCCCCGTCGTGACGGCCATGCTGGGCGGTGTCTGTAACAACCTCGCCGAAGTCGATGCCGACGGTAAGATCGTGCCGGAACTTGCCGAAAGCATTGATCCGAGTCCCGATGCCAAGGTGTGGACGTTCAAGCTTCGCAAGGGCGTCACGTTTTCCAACGGCAAGCCGTTGACACCCGAAGACGTCATCGCTTCCTTCAATCATCACCGCGCCAAGGATTCGACCTCCGGCGCGAAGGCGATCCTTTCGGAGGTCGTCGATATCCGCAAGGACGGCGAGGCCGTTGTCTTCGAACTGAAATCCGGCAATGCCGACTTCCCGTTCCTGACGGCCGAGTATCAGTTCGTCATCATGCCGGCCAACAGCGATGGTACGCTGGATTGGAAGTCCGGCGTCGGTACGGGCGGCTACACGCTGGAATCGCACGAGCCCGGTGTGCGCATCAAGCTGAAGCGCCGGTCAGACTACTGGAAGACCGATCACGCCTGGTTCGACGAGGTCGAGTTGCTGACGATCAACGACGCAACCGCCCGCCAGAATGCCCTGCTGACGGACCAGGTCGACGTCATCAACAGCGTCGAGATCAAGACGTTGCCGCTGCTGCAGCGGAAGGCCGGCATTACCATTGAAGAGGTGACTGGCACCGCCCACTACCTCTGGCCCATGTGGTGCGATAGCGAGCCGTTCAAGGACGTGAACGTGCGGCTGGCGCTGAAATACGCCGTCAATCGCGAGGAGCTGCTGCAGAAGATCCTCCGCGGCCACGGTCACCTCGGCAACGACAGCCCGATCGCACCAGCCAACCGCTTCTACGCCGCCGATCTGCCGCAACGCGCCTATGACCCTGACAAGGCCAAGTTCCACCTCAAGAAGGCTGGCCACGATACGTTGAAGATCGAGCTTTCGGCGGCAAACGCCGCCTTCGCCGGCGCCTTGGACGCCGCGACACTGTTCCAGGCGAGTGCCGCAAAATGCGGCATCGACATCAACGTCAAGCGCGAGCCCGACGATGGCTATTGGTCGAACGTGTGGCTGAAGAAGCCATTCGTCACCGGTTATTGGAACGGCAGGCCGACCGAAGATTCGATGTTCTCGCTGGTCTATGCAAAAGGCGCGGACTGGAATGAAAGCCATTGGTCCAACGACCGCTTCAACCAGCTTCTTCTCGAGGCGCGCTCCAGCCTCGACGAAAACAAGCGCCGCGAGATGTATCACGAGATGCAGCAACTCGTCAGCGATGACGGCGGCGCGATCATTCCGATGTTCAGCAACTATATCGATGCCCGCAACGACAAGGTTGCGCATGGAAAGCTGGCGTCGAACCGCTTCTTCGACGGCTGGAAGCTGATCGACCGCTGGTGGAGCGCCGCTTAAGGCTCTTCATTGATTGTCGGCGCCGTCCGGAGGGCGGCGCCTGCTCCATCTCAAATCTGGCAAGGTGAACATGACTGGCACGGTGAAATCCGCCGCAGCGATCGGTGGCGGCGTCATAGGCGGCGGCTGGATCGCTCGATTTCTGCTCAACGGCTACGATGTCAAGGTCTTCGACCCGCATCCGCAGGCCGAACGCTTGGTGGGAGAAGTTCTCGCCAACGCCGAACGCGCTTATCGCAAGCTGACCCTCGCTCCCATGGCGCCGAAGGGCCACTTGAGCTTCGTATCATCCATCGAAGAAGCAGTTCGCGATGCCGATTATGTGCAGGAGAGTGTGCCGGAGCGGCTCGATCTGAAACGCAAGGTCTATGCTGAAATCGAGAAGCACGCCAAAGAAAGTACGTTGATCGGGTCGTCCACCTCGGGGTTCAAGCCGACGGAACTCATCGAGGGCTTCGCAACGCCGGAGCGCTTATTCGTCGCCCATCCTTTCAATCCTGTCTATCTGCTTCCGGTGGTCGAAGTGGTACCGGGCCAAACATCGCCGGACAATCTCGATCGTGCCAAGTCCTTCCTCACCGCCATCGGCATGAAACCGCTCGTCGTCCGCAAGGAGATCGACGCCCATATCGCCGACCGGCTTCTAGAAGCGGTGTGGCGCGAAGGACTGTGGCTGATCCATGACGGCGTCGCGACGACTGAGGAAATCGATGACGTCATCCGCTTTGGTTTCGGGCTTCGGTGGGCGCAGATGGGCCTGTTCGAAACGTACCGTATCGCGGGTGGTGAGGCCGGCATGCGCCATTTCATGAGCCAGTTCGGCCCGGCGCTGAAATGGCCCTGGACGAAGCTTATGGACGTCCCCGATCTGACCGACGAACTGATCGATATCATCGCCGCGCAGTCGGATGCCCAATCCGGCAAGCACAGCATCCGCGAACTCGAGCGCATTCGCGACGACAATCTCGTCGCCATCATGCAGGCATTGAAGGGCAACGACTGGGGCGCTGGCGCCCTCCTCAAGGAATACGAGTCCGCGCTCTATGCCAAAGCACACAGCCACGCGCGTCAGTCAACGGTCGATCCGGAAAAGCCTTTGGCGCTGCACGCCGATCGCGTTCGGGAGGATTGGGTGGATTACAACGGCCACATGACCGAAAGCCGCTATCTGCAGGTCTTCGGGGACGCAACCGATGCCTTCCTGCACTTTATCGGCATGAACAAGCATTATCTGGCCAGCGGCCGTTCGCTCTACACGGTCGAGACGCACATCAGGCACCTGCGCGAAGTGAAGATGGGAGCGCCGTTGCGTGTAGAAACGCTGCTGCTCGGCTTCGACCAAAAGAGAGTAAGAATCGTGCACGAACTCTACGGCGGCCCCCAGGACGAACTCCTGGCGACCGGCGAGCACATGCTCCTGCACGTCGATACCGCAAAGTCCACCGCGGCGCCGATGGATCTGACTCTATCGATCAAATTGGGAGAGGTGTGGAAACACCATCGGCATCTGGAGGCTCCGGCCTATGCAGGCAAGCCGGTGCGTGAAATCATGATGGAATCCGCCGCCGCCAGCTAAGGGATATCACAATGGGGCCCATACCGAAGCTGATACTCAAGAGGTTTTCGACCGGTCTGCTGACGCTCTTCCTGGTATCGATCATCATTTTCTTCGCGATCGAACTTCTTCCGGGCGATGCCGCTCAGCAGCTGCTCGGCCAGAGCGCAACGCCAGAAACGCTTGCGGCCCTGCGCGAACAGCTCGGATTGAACCAGCCAGTGGTCATGCGCTATGTGCACTGGCTAGGCGGCGTCGCCACCGGCGACTTTGGCATGTCTCTTGCCAACAACCGCCCGGTGGGGGAACTGATCGCCGGGCGGCTTGGCAACACGCTGTTTCTCGCCGCCTATGCTGCAGCACTTGCCATTCCCCTGTCACTGACGCTGGGACTTCTGGCCGCCCTCTGGCGCAACAGCCTGTTCGACCGCCTCTCGAGCCTCCTGACGTTGACCTCGATCTCCTTTCCGGAGTTCTTCGTCGCCTATATCCTCATCCTGTTTCTGGCTGTGCGAACGAGCCTGTTCCCATCGCTCGCCACCGTGGACGCCACGACCTCGCTCATTGAGCGGCTTTACATCTGTTTCCTGCCGGCCATTACCCTCACCCTTGTCATCGCCGCACACATGATGCGGATGACACGAGCGTCGATCATTAACCTGCTCGCCAGCCCCTATATCGAGACTGCGCGGCTGAAAGGACAATCGCGCTTCAAGGTGATAAGCCGTCACGCCCTGCCCAACGCGCTCGCCCCGATCGTCACGGTCGTTACGCTCAACCTCGCCTATCTCGTAACGGGCGTTTTGGTGGTCGAGGTCGTCTTTGTCTATCCGGGCCTGGGACAGTTGCTCGTCGATTCCGCTGCCAAACGCGATCTCGCGGTCGTTCAGGGCTGCTGTCTGATCTTCGCTGCGATCTACATTTTCCTCAACATGTTTGCGGACATCATCGCGATCGCGACCAATCCGCGCTTGCTGCATCCGCGATGAGGAGGGAGTACGCATGACTGCCATTGTAAAATCGCTCCGCCTCTCGACCGTCCCATGGTCGGCGCGTCTAGGCCTTCTTATCATCGCCTTCTACATCGTCGTCGCGGTCTTTGCGCCGTGGCTTGCTCCCTACGGCGAAGCTGAAGTTGCCGGCGGCGAGTTTGAACCATGGAGTTCCATGTTTGTGCTCGGAACCGACGGCCTGGGGCGCGATATGCTGTCCCGGCTGATCTTCGGTGCCCGCAATACGATCGGCGTGGCGTTCGTGACCACCGCCCTCGCCTTCCTGATCGGCGGCGCAGGCGGAATGCTGGCCGCGACTCTGGGAGGCTGGACGGATGAGGTGTTGTCGCGCATCGTCGATGTGATCATGGCGATACCGCGGGTGATCTTTGCGTTGTTGTTGCTGACCATTTTCGGCACCGGAATGGTCAATCTGATACTCATCATCGCCATTCTCGACTCGACCAGCGTCTTTCGTCTGACACGTGCCGTTTCGATGAACGTGGTCGTCATGGAATTCGTCGAAGCGGCGAATTTGCGTGGCGAGAGCCTATGGTGGATCATCCGTCGTGAGATTTTGCCCAACATCCTTCCGCCGCTTATCTCGGAATTCGGCCTGCGTTTCTGCTTCGTCTTCCTGAGCATTTCTGCCCTGTCCTTCCTCGGACTCGGGTTGCAGCCACCGACTGCGGACTGGGGCAGCATGGTCAAGGAAACGGCCTCCCTGATCAGCTTCGGCGACATCACGCCGCTGTTGCCGGCCGGGGCCATCGCGCTGCTCACAGTCGGGGTCAACTTTGTCGTCGATTGGATGCTGCATCGCTCCAGCGGCTTGAAGGACTAGACGATGGGCAACGCAAAACCGCTTTTGGAAATTCGCGGCCTGAAGATGGAAGCACAGATCGACGGTGCGTGGACCGAGATCGTCCATGGTGTCGATATCGATCTGAGGCGAGGCGAAGTGCTGGGCCTGATTGGCGAATCCGGCGCCGGTAAGTCGACGATCGGACTTGCGGCCATGGGCTATGCCCGCAACGGCTGTCGTATCAGCGCCGGCTCGGTCTGTTTCGATGGAGAGGAACTCGTCGGCCGCAGCGAAACCTTCCTGCGCAAGCTTCGGGGCCGGCGCATCGCCTATGTTGCGCAGTCGGCGGCAGCGAGCTTCAACCCAGCGCATCGACTCATCGATCAATATGCCGAAGCGCCGGTGGCACACGGCCTTCTGACCAGGCATGACGCGGAACGGCAGGCCGTCGACCTCTACCGCCGCATGCGATTGCCCGAACCCGACATCATCGGCTGGCGTTACCCGCATCAGGTTTCCGGTGGCCAGTTGCAGCGCGCCATGACCGCGATGGCGATGGCCTGCAAGCCTGATCTCATCATCTTCGACGAGCCCACAACGGCGCTCGACGTGACCACGCAGATCGAAGTGTTGGCCGCGATCCGCGATGCAGTCCGCCAGTTCGGTACGGCGGCGATTTATATCACCCACGATCTGGCCGTTGTGGCGCAAATGGCGGATCGAATTAAAGTGCTTTTGCACGGACGCGAGGTGGAAGACCAATCCACACGCGACATGCTCGCGGAGCCGACGGAAGCCTATACCAAGAGCCTGTGGTCAGTCCGCTCGATGGAGGCGGAAGATAAACCTTCGCCGGCAATCGACGTCCAGCCGTTGTTGAAGATCGACTCCGTCATAGCATCCTACGGCAGATTGAAGGTACTACAGGATGTTAGCCTCGAACTCCATCGCGGTCGCACGCTTGCACTCGTTGGCGAATCCGGATCAGGCAAATCCACCACTGCTCGCGTCGTGGCTGGCCTTCTAGAGCCTAACGGCGGCCAGGTGTTGCTGGATGGGCAACCTCTTCCCCCGGCTTCAAGCAACGCAGCCGGGATATGTTGCGGCAAATCCAGATCATCTATCAGAACGCCGACACCGCGCTCAATCCGCGCCAACGGGTCCGTGATATCATCGGCCGGCCGATCGAATTCTATCTCGGCCTCACGGGCGCGGCACGGAACCACAAGGTTGACGAACTGATGCACCGGATGGAGCTCGACCCCGCCAAGTTCGCGGATCGCCTTCCGTCAGAGCTATCAGGAGGGCAGAAGCAACGCATCGGCATTGCGCGCGCCTTGGCGGCCGAACCCAAGATCATCATCTGCGATGAAGTGACGTCGGCACTGGATCAGCTCGTCGCCGAAGGCATACTGCGGCTGTTGAGAGAGATCCAGGAAGTGACCGGCGTCTCCTACCTGTTCATCACTCACGATCTGGCGGCGGTTCGCGCCATTTCGCACGACTGCGCCGTCATGCAAGGCGGACGGGTTGTCGAACAGGGGAAGGTCAGGGATGTGCTGCAACGGCCGGCGCAAACCTACACAAAGACCTTGCTGGCCTCGGTGCCGGACATGGATCCGGATTGGCTGACCCGCCGCCTGGAAGCAGGAGCATCTCCGAAATGATCGACGACCCTGAAATCCTGGCCTTCATCGCCAAAACGGAAGCATCCTATCCCGCGGATTCGAATGTCGCTTCGGCCGCGGACAACCGCCGCCATTATGATGCGATGTGTGCTGTCTTTCGCCAGCCTCGTCCCACGGATATCAGCGTCATCGACACCACCGTCAATCATGTCCCGGTGCGGCACTACATACCGGCTCATGCCAGCGATAGCCGGCCTTCAATACTCTATTGTCATGGCGGCGGATTCGTCGTCGGTTCCCTGGAAAGCCACGACGACGTTTGTGCCGAAATCGCAAGCAGCACCGGCATGCATCTGACCGCCGTCGACTACCGTCTTGCGCCGGAGCACCGCTATCCCGCTCAGATCGATGACGTTGAAACGGTCTGGCGTCATCTTGCGGTGAAAACGCCGCGACTGATTACGGTCGGCGACAGCGCCGGCGCCAATCTCTGCGCGGCGCTCGCCCTGCGCATGCGGCGCCTCACCGGCCCGATGCCGATAGCGCAGCTCTTGATCTATCCCGGCCTCGGAGGAGACCACTCCTGGCCGTCCTACCTAGAGAACGCGGAAGCGCCGCTGCTGCGCACTGCCGATCTTGCGGGCTATCGCGCCGCCTATTCCGGCTCCGAGCAGCCATCGGATCAGGAGTTGGAGGAAGTATCGCCTCTCGAGGCAAAGGACTTCTCGGGCCTGCCGCGAACACGGGTATTCACCGCTGATGTCGATCCGCTGCGCGACGACGGGAAGGTCTATGTCGAGCGCCTGATAGCCGCAGGCGTCGATGCCGATTGGCGCAACCACCAGCAACTCGTGCACGGCTATTTGCGCGGCCGCATCATGAGCCGCCGAATTCGCGTTGCATTCGAGGAAATCTGCCGCGCGCTACAAGAGATGGCAAAGAACGTTTCCCTCACGCCCGACTTTGCCGGTTAGGCGAGGCTCGCTGCGAGTACGCCTCCGGTCCTATGTCGAGCCAATGCTGGCATGGGCCGGAAAAGTCGGGCCGATGGCATCCTCATAGCTCCGGGGACTGAAGCGTGCGTAGAGAGCAAATACGACCACGAGGCACGCCAGGTGCATGATCCACCCGCTGGCAAAGCTGCCGGTCATGCCGTGGAGGAAGGATGTGGCAAAGGGTCCAAGCGATGCAATCAGAAAGCCACCTCCTTGCATCAGCGAGACGAGAACGCCGGCCTGCGCCGGCCGTGGCAGATGATCCAGCGCCGTGACAATGGCAAGGGAGAAACTTCCCCCGAGCCCAGCGCCGCAAATCGCCACCCACAGGACCGGCAGCATTCCCGAAAGAAATGCCAGCCCCGCAAAACCGATGGCCTGCATCAGAAGTGTCAGCAGCAACCAGCCGCGGCGATCGATGCTGCGGCGCGCCAGGTTGGGCAAAAGAAGGGCTGAGACGGCCTGGCTGACCGCCATGATCGCGACCAGATTGCCGCTCTCAGCGTTCGACCAGCCGTGCGCTTGATAGTAGGGCGCGAGCCAAGCGACCATCGACGAATACCCGCTGTTTACCAGACCAAACGCGATCATCAATGTCCAGGTGCGCGGACGGCGCAGCAACAGACCTGTCAGATCCTTGTCGGGTTTGGACGCCTTGGAGTCCGACAGCACAAGGAATGCCACACAAAATGCGATCGCAGCGGGTACCGCCAGCCAGGCAAGCGCGGTCCGCCAATCGTATCCACTGTCGACGAGGGCCGGCGTCAGCCGCGCGCCGACCGCGCCACCGCCCATGAGCATACCCGAATAGAGGCCGGTGACAGCAGGCACGCTGCCCGGGAATTTTGCCTTGATGATGCCGGGGAACGCGGCCTGAATGAATGCCACCCCGACGCCGCAGAGCGCCGCCGTCAGGATGAACGAAAGGCCCCCGGGTGCGACGAGCCTCAGCAGAGAGCCTACCGTCAACAACGCGAGGGCGGCAAGGATGCCGCGGCGTGTGCCAATCGCAGCCTGGATGCCAGGCGCCACGAATGCGCCGACGCCCATCAGCAACATCGGCAACAAGGTCAGCATCGCAAGCATGCTGTAGCCCATTCCGGTGTCGGCCACGATATTCGCAACGACCGGCGCCGGCGCGGTGAGGAACGGCCGCAGGTTCACTGCAATCAACATGACAAGGAGTAGCATCGGCCAATGCCGATCGCCGGCAGCCTGGGTGACCTTCAGCATTTGATCTTCCAATAGTGCAAAGACGGTTTACCTCGGGCCGACATCGTGACTGCAATGTAGGGTAGCGCCGTGTGGAGTCGCTCGCGGCTGTAATCCAAGGCTTGTCAGCAGCTCCGCGAGTCGGACCGCCGCGGATACGCCTTCTACCACCGGGAGCGAATGAAGGTCGGATAGTTGCTGCGCCATGTCGGCCATACCGGCGCATCCCAGAACGATCGCACCGGAGCGGTCCACACGAAGCGCATCACGGATCCCCTCGCCTATGGTCGAGAGTGCCGCACTCGGATCCGCCTCCAGTCCCAGCACCGGAATGCCGCTCGCCCGCACCGTTCCAACCGATGCAAGGCCGTAGCGAACGAGATTGTCTTCAAGCACAGGGATCGAGACCGGCAGCGTCGTGATGATGGTGAAGCGCCTGGAAATCATCGCGGCGATCCGCGCGGCAGCCTCGCCGATGCCAATCACCGGCTTGCGGGTGAGCATGCGCGCGGCATCAAGGCCGGTGTCGTCAAAACAGGCGATGATATAGGCATCCATCGCGCCGCTGCGTTCGGCCCGTTCAATGCAATCGAGAAGGCCGGGGACAGCCCTCGCCCCATCGACGGCGCCTTCGATGGAAGCCGGGCCCCGATCGTTCTGCATAGCAATGATTTCAGTCGTCTTATGCGCGGCCCTAAAGGCCGCAGCGCCGATGGCGGTCGTCATGGACGATGTCGAGTTGGGATTGATAATGCCGATGCGTGTCATGAGAGAATTCCTGATGTCGCTCAAGCCGGAGACTGCCGTCGCCAACCCGTCGAACGGACTGCCGGGGCGCCCTATTCGATGAGGCTGGTATCGCGGCTGTGGCGCCAGAACATGTCAGGTGTCACCAAGAGATCCCGCAGCCCCAACCGGTCGATCAACAGCTCTGTCTCGCGCTGCGCGGCATCGAGAACGGCATCCTGGTCAATGCCCACGGGGTTGCGGTCGCGGAGCAGCACGCGACCGCCAACCAGAACGGTGTGGACATCGTTGCCGTTGGCAAAATAGGTCACCCGGAACTCCGGCATGTTCGCCGGATAGAGGTGTGGGCGCCGCAGATCGACGAGAATGATATCCGCCTTCTTGCCGGGCTCCAGCGATCCGATCTCATGGTCGAGACCAAGAACGCGTGCCGCATCGATCGTGCACATTTCCAGGACCTTGCCCGGCGGTAGCCAGCTCGGATCGTGGAAATGGGTCCGATGGTAATGCATGCATTGCTGCATGTGCCGGAACATGTCCGCCGAACGATCAGGCGCCGTCGCATCGGAGCCTATTGCAACGACGACACCGGCATCGAGAAGCTCGGGAACCGGACAGCGAGCCAGGATAGAAGCAACCGCGCTTGGATTGTGAACGATGCGCGTCTCTGTCTCTGCGCAGATTGCGATTTCGCCGTCATCAAGTCCTGTGGCGTGAGAGAGAAGCGTGCGCGGCCCGAGAATCCCGATCTCACGAGCTATGCGAACGCTGCCTCTGGTATGACCGTCCTGGGTGAAGAGCAAACCGCGCTCGTCTGCCAGGCGCTTGACCTTGCGCGATTGCGCGATCGCATCCTCGGCGCCGCGAGCATCGAGGTGTTCCTGATGCAGCGTTGGCGTCAGCAGCGCGACATGCAGACGATCCTCGTGAGTGCGATGCCAGCGATCAACGAGGGTTTGGCACGTTGATAGCTGCTGTTCGAACGAGACAGCATGGTCCAAGCGAACGGAGTCTTCCCAGCGCGCATAAGTCAGAGGATGCGGGGGCCTTGTCGTGCCGACGGCAACGACCGAGCGCGTGCCGACGCCAAGCACGCCCTCCATATGGGCGTCGCCGTATACCGGCTCATCGGTGCGCATGACAGAATCGCCGCCGCCGAGCAAAGAAACGCCCGTCGTCACACCGAAGCGCAAGCGCTCCAAGGCGGCAAGCTGCGCCTCGGCAAACCAGAATTCCGGCGTCGAACCGACCGTGTAGGCGCCCTGGCATGCGCGATACCAGAGGTCGCTTCGCCCGCCGCCCATCGTCTTGATGAGGCCATGCCCGGCATGCGCATGGCTGTCGACCAGCCCGGGCATGATTGCCATACCACCGGCATCGATCGTTTCCCGCGCCGGATGATCCCTCGCAACCTCCTCCGAGGGGCCGACAGCGACGATGCGGTCGCCCTCGATGGCCACGGCCCCATCGGGAATGATCCGCCGCTCGTTGTCGATGGCGATCACGGTGCCGTTTCTAATCAGAATGTCTGCCATTGCTTCAAACTCTCACAGACTGGCGACGGCATTCTCTTTGGAGAGAATGCGATCAAGGGAAGGAGCCAGGCGCAAAAGTTCGCGCGTGTAGTCGTGTCGCGGTGCCGAAAACAGGGTCTCCGTATCGGCCAACTCGACGATCTCTCCCGCCTTCATCACGGCTACCCGGTCGCACATCTGGCGGATCACCGCCAGATCGTGACTGATGAACAGCATAGAGAGGCCGGCGAGATCACGCAGATCCTTGAGGAGATTGAGGATCTGCGCCTGGACCGAGACGTCGAGTGCCGAGGTTGGTTCGTCGCAGATCAGCATGGATGGCAACGGCCCCAACGCTCTTGCGATGGCTATGCGTTGCCGCTGTCCTCCCGAAAAGGCATGCGAGAACCGGGCACCGGCGTCTCCCGGCAAACCGACCGCTTGCAGCAGAGTCTTCGCGTCAAGGCGCGCCTCTTCCGCTGTCGAGGCGAGCTTGTAGAACAGGATCGGCTCAGCGATGGCGGCGTTGATCCGCAGCCGCGGATTGAGCGCGGAGTACGGATCTTGAAACACCATCTGCAGTGATTGCCGAACCGACTTGTCGCGGCGCGCGCCAAGCTCTGTGCCCTGGAACTCGATCTTACCGGACGTTTGGGTAACAAGCCCGGCGATCGTATTGGCGACAGTGGTCTTGCCACACCCGGATTCGCCAACAAGGCCGAAGATCTCGCCTCGCCTGACATCGAATGAGACGTCCTTGACCGCACGGAAGACAGACGACTTGCTGCCAGGCATAAAGGAACGGCTGCCATATTCGACACACATGTTACGAACGTCGAGAACGACGTCTGTCTGCTTGGCGCCGCCGCGGCTTGTGCTCTTCGTGCGGACCGCCTCGCGGGCCTTGAGCGTGGTTTCGGTCTCCTCGCTCGGAACCGGCAGACGCTTCAGCCGCGTGTCGATCGGGGGCACGGCCGATATCAGGGTGCGAGCATAGGGCGCCTTCGGCGATGTGAGCACATCGCGTGCTGGTCCGCTTTCGATGATATGGCCGTTCTGCATGATCGTGACGCGATCGGCGATCTCTGCAACCACGCCCATATTGTGCGTGACCAGCAGAATACCCACCCGACGCACGTCGGCGAGATCGCGGATCAGCCTAAGGATTTGAGCCTGCACAGAGACATCGAGCGCCGTCGTCGGCTCGTCGGCAACGATCAGTTGCGGATCGCAGGCGAGCGCCGTGGCGATGACCACACGTTGCCGCTGGCCACCCGACAGCTGATGCGGATAGCTGCCGAGCCGGCGCTCCGGCTCCGGAATGCCAACGGCCTTCATGAGGTCGAGGGCCTTGGCGCGTGCCTCTCGCCGGCCGATTTTCAGATGGGTCAGCATGCCCTCGCACAGCTGGCTCTCGACCGTGAAGAGCGGGTTGAGGCTCGTCATCGGATCCTGGAAGATCGCGCCGACATCGCGGCCGGGGATGATGCCAGCGGTACGACCGGTACGAACATCGATCGGCTTGCCGGCGATGGCGATCGAGCCGGATGCGATCCTGCCGGGAGCCTGCAGGAGGCCCATCAGCGCGTTACCGACTGTCGTCTTGCCGGCACCGGACTCACCGACCAAGGCGTGAATTTCGCCGGGCTCGATCGTCAGATTGACATCGTTGACGGCTGCGAGGGTCTCACCGTTGGCGAGAGGATATTCGACCCGCAGGTTCCTGATTTCCAGGACAGGTTGCGTTGCGTTTCTCATCAGCGTGCCATCAGTTTGGGATTGAAGCGATCTCGCAGGTAGTCACCAATGATGTTGACCGCCAGAACGAGAATGACGAGGACAGTGGCCGGCATCACGGCGATCCACCACAGGCCGGAGAACAGGAACTGATTGCCGATGCGGATCAGCGTGCCGAGCGACGGATAAGTCGGTGGCATGCCGGCGCCGAGAAACGACAATGTCGCCTCCGTCAGGATCGCGCCGGCGAGATTGATCGTCGCAATGACCATCACCGAGCTCATCACGTTGGGCAGGATATGGCGCAGCATGATGCGGCGTGGCGGCAGACCGATGACCTTGGCGGCGCGCACATAGTCCCTCGATATCTCGACCATGCTGGAGGCGCGCACTGTGCGGGCATATTGAACCCACTCGTTGATCGCGATCGCGACGATCAGGATGAGCGGCGCCCAGGTCAGAACGGTATCTGCGTCCAGCTGTGCGCGTGCGATACCGCTGATCAGAAGCGCGACGAGGATCGTCGGGAAGCTGACGAGAATATCGGCAATGCGCATCACGATGCTGTCGACAAGGCCGCCGAAGAAGCCCGCGATCAGGCCGAGCGCGACGCCGACGGCAGCAGCGAACAACACCGCCCCGATACCAATGAGGATCGAGATCCGCAGGCCGAAGAGGATGACGGAAACCAGGTCGCGACCCTGGTTGTCCGTGCCGAGCAGGAAGCGCGGGTCGCCGCCCTCCATGAAGATCGGCGGGATTTCCATGTCCATCAGCGAGTAGGACGAGACATCGCGGGGATCCATTGGCGCGATTATCGGCGCGAAGATCACAAGCACCAGCATGATCGCCAGAACGAGGCAGGCAATCATCACGGAAACCGGCGGGAGCCTATGCAGTAGACGAGCTTGCGTGGCCATTATCGTGTCCTCAAGCGGGGGTCGATGAAGGTGTAGAGAATGTCGACGACCATGTTGATCAGCACGAACAGGAAGCCGACAAACAGCAGGTAGGCCGAAAGAACGGGAATGTCCGGATAGCCAACGGCATTGGTGAACAACAGGCCCATGCCGGGCCACTGGAACACCGTTTCCGTGACGATCGCGAAGGCGATGAGCTGGCCGATCTGCAGGCCCGTCACGGTGACGACAGGCATCAGCGCGTTGCGCAGCGCCAGACGCCCATAGATGTGAGAGCGCGGTAGTCCGCGCGCGAAGGCGAAACGAATGTAGTCCGACGAGAGCACGTCGATCATCTCGGAGCGGACGAGACGCATGATCAGGGTCAACTGGAACAGGGCGAGCGTGATCGACGGCAGGATCAGGGACTTCAAGCCGGAGATCGTCAGGAAGCCGGTTTGCCAGAAGCCGAGATCGACGAGATCGCCGCGCCCCGATGAGGGCAGCCAGCGCAGATTGACCGCGAAGATGAGAATGAGCAGCAACCCGGTGACGAAGGTCGGCATGGAAATGCCCACAAGCGTCAGCGATTGGGTCAGCCGCGACCAGAAACCGTTCGGCTTCAGCGCACAGACGACACCGAGGGGGATGCCGACCGCAAGCGACATGACGGTGGCGACAAGCACGAGTTCCAGCGTCGCCGGAAGCCGGCTCAGCAGCAGAACACCAACCGGTTGTTGGTAACGGAAGCTCGTGCCGAAGTCACCTTGCAGCACCCGACCGACAAACTCGATGAATTGCACGACGAGCGGCTTGTCGAGGCCGAGGGTGGCGCGAAGCGCGTCCTTCTCGGCCTGGGTTGCGCCTTCCCGAACCATCGCGGCGACAGGATCGCCGACGAACCGGAACATGATGAAAGCAATGGCCGTGACGGCCACCATCACCAGAATGGCCTGAAGCAGCCTTACCGATAGAATCCTGAACATCAGAAAGTACCTTGCAGGAGCGCGCTCGGCCGATCGGCGAAACTGCGCTGCTTTGCGTATTCCGTTCCCTCGTCCGAGCGCGGAACGGATCGAACCGGCCTGACGAACGCCATGGTGCGTCGTCCCATTGGATTGGGCTTATCACCCAATTCAACGCGTGATCCCGAGGTCCTTGCGTCACTCGGGATCACGGAAGCGGCTGGCTTACTTCAGCTGTGCGAACCAGGGGCGCACGTACTCATCAGCGAACTGCGGAAGCTCCACCTTGTCGCTCATCGCCCAGGCAACCGGCTGCTGGTGCAGCGGCAGGTAAAACGCCTGGTCATGGGCGATCTGGAAGGCGGTCTTCAGCATGCCGACGCGCTTGCCTTCATCGAGCTCGACAGACGCTGACTTGGTCAGGGCATCGATCTTTGCGTCGGAAAGGCCGTTAGGGTTGCTGCCGCCGTAGTTGCCGTCGTTGGTCGCCAGCAGCGCCTGCAGGACGCTATAGCCGTCCATCGGAGGCAGGGAGGCCCAGCCGAGCATGTAGACGTCGAGATCGCCCTTATCCATACGCGGAAAATACGTCGTCTTGCTTTCGACAGCGACATCCGCCTGCACGCCGACCTTGGCCCACATGGACGCGATCGCCAGGCAGATCTGCTCGTCGGCGATGTAGCGGTCGTTCGGGCAGGCCAAGCCGACCTTGAAACCGTCAGGATATCCGGCTTCCGCCAGCAGAGCTTTCGCTTTCTTCGCGTCATAGGGCAAAGGCACGTCGATCGACTGATCGTAACCGGTGACTTCGGGGGCCACGAGCATGCCGGAGACGCGTGACTTGCCACGCATCAATCGCTTCTGGATCGCATTGACGTCGACCGCGTGCCAGAGAGCCTGGCGGACCTTCACGTCGAGCAGCGGATTGGGCTTGCCGGGTGCGGCATGCAGTTCCGGCCGGAAATTGAAGCCGAGGAAGATCTCGCGCAGCGACGGGTTCTCGACCACCTTCAGACCCGGAGTACTGCCGATCCGGTCGATGTCCTGCAACGGAACCGGCGCGATCATATCAAGTTCGCCGGAAAGCAGAGCGGCAACGCGGGTTGCGTCCGACGCGATGGGGCGGAACTCGACGCCGGTCAGGTTATGCTGCGGCTTGTCCCACCAGTTTTCGTTGACGGCAAAGACGGAACGAGAATCAGGCTCGTAGGTCACCAGCTTGAAGGCGCCGGTGCCGTTGGCATGGTTGCTGGCATAGGTCGTAACACCGGTGGAGGCATTGCCGGGCTTCAGCGCCTGGTGCTCCTCCATCCACGGCTTGCTCATGATGTAGATCGCAGCGAGATCGTTCAGCAGAAGCGGATAGGGGCCGCGCAGGATCAGATCGACCGTGTAGTCATCGACTTTCTCGACGCCGATGACGGCGGAGAGGTTCTCGCGGTTGCGTGCGCCCGGATCGATCTGGCGCTGGATCGTGGCGACGACATCGTCAGCGTTGAAGGTCTGCCCTTCATGGAACTTCACGCCCTGGCGAAGATGGAAGCGCCAACGTGTCGGCTCGACGACTTCCCATGACGTTGCGAGCGCGGGCTCGAGCACGAGATCCTTGTTACGACGCACCAGTGGATCGAACACCATGTGGTGCACGCTCTGCGTGAAGCTGTCGACCTGCGCGTTCGGATCATACGAGATGACATCGCCCGCCGACGACCAACGCAGGGTCTTTGCAAGCGACGGCGTCGCCAATGGCACCAAGATTACCAACCCTGCCAGGAGGGTCTTCAGATAGTCTTTCACATCAGTCTCCCATTTTTGGTATACATATTTGTCATTTTATTGGATACGATTGTTCCCGATCATTAAAGTACATATGATGTGCACAATATCAAGCGCCAATATTCGATTTTGCTTGATTGTGTACAAAATGCTCGCAAATATTCTTGAGGGAGGAGTCGCAATGTCGAAGGTTTTGCTGATCGAGAATGGTGTCGTCATCACCATGGATCCGGAACGGCGCGTCCTGGAAAAGGCACATCTGCTGATCGAAGACGGACGGATCTCGGTCATATCGGACGGCGGGATCGCCGCGCCCGCGGACGCTGAACGCATGGACGCCACGGGCATGGTGGTCATGCCCGGCCTCATCGACACGCATGCGCATGCCGGCCACACCTTGACCAAAGGGCTGGGCAATGGCTCTGAACAATGGATGGAGGCGACCGGACGCGTCTACGCGCAGGCAACGGATACCGAATTCTGGGCCGCCGAAGCGGCGTTATCGGCCCTGGAGCGGATAAAATGCGGGACCACTACGGCCGCGCTCCTCTTCGGCGGCGGCCCGGATATCATGCGCACGGAGGCACCCGAAGCCGCCCGTGCTCATCTTGCCACGATCCTCGACATGGGTGTGCGCGAGGTCCTCGCCATCGGGCCAAACCGACCGCAACCGCATGTCTATCGCACATACACCGGGGATGCGTTCGTTGAGACCCCGGTCTCTACCGAGGCGCAATTGGCCGTATGCGCGGAGCTAGCCGAGGAGTGGGCAAAACGCGACGATCGCATCCGGATTGCAATGTCCCTTCCCGTCTTCGATGCCGGCGAGTTGCAGAATCAAACTGTATACAATCTGTCACGACAGTTGCGAGATCTTGCACGCGAGAAGAGTACACTGCTCGTTCAAGACGGTCATCGCTCCGGCTCCATTGCTGCCAATGCAGCTGCGCTAGAGCTTTTCGACGAACGCTCGCTTCTTGCCCACTGCATCGACCTGACAGAGGAAGACATCGCCGTCTTGAAGCAGAGCGGCGCGAAGGTGGCCCACAATCCGAGCGCACTGATGTCGGTATCCGGTCGCTGCCCTGCCCCGGAGTTGATCGAGCAAGGGATCACCGTGTCGCTGGGCACGGATGCCGCCGCCCCCGACCGTTCGTTCGATATGTTCCGGAACATGTTTCAGGCTCATCGCTACCATGCACGGCATTTCCGAGACGACCGTGTGCTGCCGCCGATGCAGGTGCTCGAAATGGCAACGATCGAGGGCGCGCGAGCACTATCGATGGAGCACGAAATCGGTTCACTTGAGCCCGGCAAGCGCGCCGACATCATCCTCGTCAACATGCGTCAACCACACCTCTGGCCACCTGTGCATCCCGTGCAGAGGATCGCCCGCTTCGCAAACGGCGCTGACGTGGACACAACGATCGTTGGTGGTCGTGTTCTGATGCGCTCACGCAAGCTCGTCGATCATGACGAGGACGCGATCCTCGATCGTGCAGGTAGGGCTTTCCGGACGATGATGGGACGAGCGCAGCTTGCCTGAAGGGGCAACATCGGCGATGGCAGGCAGACCAGGGAGACGACCGTGACCGCAGACATTCTTATCCGCAACGTCAGACCATTCGGTGGCGCACCGGCTGACCTCTATATCCGTGACGGTTGGCTTGCGCAGAACTCCGCGCAGAAGCCGGCGATTGAAATCGACGGGAGCGGCTATATTGCCCTGCCCGGTCTTGTAGAGGCACACGCCCACCTCGACAAAACCCTGGTTGGCATGGACTGGTTCGAGAACAGTGTCGGCCCGACCCGCAACGACCGGATTCTGGCCGACCGGCGGGCCAAGCGGGAGCTTGGCATCGATGCGCGCCGCCAGTCTGCACGCCAGATCATGCAGACTTTGGCGTTCGGAGTCATGCACATCCGCAGCCATGTCGACGTGGACACGGAAATCGGCATCGCCAATATCGAGGGCGTCATCGAAACCCGCGACAGATTCAAGGACCTTGTCGACGTGCAGATTGTCGCCTTCCCGCAAAGCGGCATGCTGGTTCGCGAGGGCACGCTTGCACTGATGGAAGAGGCGCTGAAAGCCGGAGCCGACGTCGTCGGCGGGATCGATCCGGCAAGCATCGACCGCGATCCCGTGCGCCATCTCGACGCAATCTTCGCGCTTGCCGAACGCTATCAGAAGCCAATCGACATTCATTTGCATGAACCGGGAGATTTGGGCGCCTTTTGTCTCGAACTGATCTTGGAGCGTACGCGCACACTTTCCCTGCAGGGCCGGGTGATGGTGAGCCACGCCTATTGCCTGGGCATGCTCGACAGCCAGCGGCAGCGTTCGCTCATCGATGCGTTGGCAGCGGAGCGTATAGCGGTGATGACAGTCGGAAGCCCGTCGGCGCCGGCATTGCCACTCCGCATCCTGCGCCAGTCCGGTGTCATCATGGCCTCCGGCTCCGACGGTATCCAGGGCACCTGGGAGCCGTGGGGCAACGGCGACATGCTGGAGCGCGCCAAATATCTTGCCCAACGCAACGGCATGACCAACGACGCGGACCTCAGGGACACGGCGAGCGTCTGCACTTTCGGTGGCGCCGAAGGTATTGGACTGGCGGACTACGGCCTCTCCGCGGGCTGCCGGGGTGATCTTGTGCTCGTTCGAGCCCAAACGCTCGCCGAAGCGGTCGCACTGACGCCGCAGAAGCGCACAGTCATCCGTCGCGGACGGGTCGTCGTGCGTGACGGCGTGATGAGCGAGGAACTGCCGAATGTCGAATGACGCATGGAGGACCAAAGAGGCCGGCCCGACGCTTTTGACTGCACGCTGGGTCGTCGGGCATCAGAACGGCCGCCGTGTCCTTTTCGAGGACGGTGAAGTCGTCTACGATAATGGCCGGATCGTCTTTGTCGGTCATCACTACAAAGGCCCGGTCGCGCGCCGCATCGACCACGGCATGGCCCTTATCGGTCCGGGTTTTATCGACCTGGACGCGCTTTCGGATCTCGATACCGGCGTGCTCGGCCTCGATCATCAGCCCGGCTGGAAGAAGGGGCGCGTCTGGCCGCGCGACTACGTCGATGCGGGGCCAGTCGAGATGCTCGACCCCGAAGAGTTGGCGTTTCAGAAGCGGTATGCTTTCGCCCAACTGATCCGGAACGGCATCACCACCGCGCTTCCCATCGCTTCGCTGTTCTACCGCGAGTGGAACGAAACCGCGGCTGAATTCTCCTCGGCGGCCGAGGCGGCGGAATCCCTGGGACTTCGCGTCTATCTCGGGCCGGCCTTTCGGGCAGGTCATTCCGTCGTCGAACCCGACGGCAGTATCGTCGTCGAGATAGACGAACTTCGCGGCGTCGAAGGGCTCAAGACAGCAATCGAGTTCTGTGCCACGCACGAAAACCGCAGCGGCGGACTCGTCCGCACGATGCTATCGCCTGATCGGATCGAGTTCTGGACAGCCGAACTCCTGAGGAGAACGGCAGAGGCAGCACGCGATCTTGATGTGCCGGTTCGCCTTCACTGCTGCCAGTCATCATTCGAGGTTGAGACAATCCGGCGTCGCTTCGGCATGACGAGTGCGAGCTGGCTCCAGCAGATCGGATTTCTCTCCGAACGAGCGCTGCTGCCGCATGGGACCCACGCCGATCGTAACGATCTCGACATCATCGCCGGAGCCGGCGCAACGCTGGTCCACTGTCCCCTGGTGATGGCAAGACATGGAGCCGCCCTTGATCATTTTTCCCGTCTCCGCGGGAGCGGCTTGCGGATCGGCATGGGCACCGATACTTGGCCACCCGACATGATCTTGAACATGCAGCTCGGCCTGATGCTCGGTCGCGTAATGGCAGGTGAAATCGACACGCCGAGGTCGGCAGACCTCTACGATGCAGCAACAATCGGCGGCGCCGACGCACTTCACCGCCCTGATCTTGGGCGGCTGCAACCTGGCGCCGCGGCGGATATCGTCGTCTTTGACCTGTCGAACGATCGGCTCGGACAGATCATCGACCCCATCGCGTGCCTCATGACGTCCGCATGCGGGCGCGACGTCCACACCGTCATCATCAATGGGCGCACAGTGATGGCGGAAGGCCGAATCCCGGGCTTCGACTTCGAGGCGGCACATCAGCGCGCGCAAGCACAATTTAACCGCCTCGTTGCGCGCTATCCCGAGCGAACCTGGCGTCATCCCTCGGTCGACGAGATCTTTCCTCCGACCTATCGGAGGCTACGGGCATGAAAAACGCTGGGATCATTGGGATGAGCGAGGACAATCCTGCCGCTCCATGCCTTTACGTGCTCAACGACGCAGTGGTAGCGTCCCCATTCTCTGGGTCTGCACACACTTTACGTCATTGCACGCTTGGATTTTAGATTAGGACGGTCATGGCCTCGACACTTCGCGATAAGAATCAGAAATCGGCGGTATCCAAGTCCGATGCCGTGTACCGCACCTTGAAGCGTGCGATCCTCGATCAGGCGCTTGCGGCCGGCACAAAGCTGCCAGAGGACTCGATCGGCGAGCGGCTTGGTGTAAGCCGCACCATCGTCAGGCAAGCGCTCGCCCGGCTTAACGGCGAAGGCCTGATCGAGTTGCGCCCCCACAAGGGGGCGTGCGTGGCACAGCCCAGTCTCGAGGACGCTCGCCATATCTTCGCGGTGCGTCAGGCGCTCGAAACGTTGGTTGTCGACACGTTGATCGGGACGTTGACCCCGCAGCAGATCCGACAGCTCGAAGCCCATGTGGATGCGGAGGACGCGGCACGCACCAACAACACGTCGGCGTCCATCCAGCTGGCGGGCGAATTTCACGTGCTGCTGGCCAAGCTGACGGAAAACGATGTGCTCCTGCGCTACGTCACCGAACTGGTTTCGCGCTCCTCGCTGATCCTGTCGCTTTACGGGCGTCCGCATTCGCCTGACTGCGCGGTGTCGGAGCACCGGGAACTGATCGCCGCCCTCGACAAGGGTGAGCGGGAACAGGCCTGCTCGCTGATGCGGCATCATATCGATGCCATCACCACTCGGGCGCTGCTCAAAGGCAACTCGGAGAAGGATTTCCCCGATTTGCTTGCGGCGTATGCGAGGGAAGAGGGATTGTAAGGCAGGCAAGGCGCCAGCGCGGAAGGGTTCAACAGCCGTCACCGCCCGCGATCATATCCAGAAGAAAGTGCGATTACAGCGAACGGTATGGAATCTCTGACGGCCTTGAAGCCTCAATGGTCAAGTGCTTGGTGGCGATCGAAGCCGCCTGGAGAATTCGCTCCTTCTGCAGGCTCGGGCCGGCAATCAAGGTGTCAATTCCGATGTTCGTTCGTCCGCGATCATCTTGCCCCAGATCGAGGTCGACCTCGAAGTACGGCACCAGCATCGTTGCCGTCCCGCGGACTTTCACGGATTCGTGGTCAACCGGCACAAACTTGGAAATAATGCGCCATTCACACTCCTCGCGAAACGAAGGATCCTTGAACGCACAGGCGAGTTGTTGGTAGCGGGTGACGATCTGGTTTGCCAACTCTTCGACCCGCTCATTGCCCAAGGCAGTGGTGGCATCGATCGCCGTTAAGGAGTGATCTATGAACTCCTTGGCGAGCGCAGCCTTCTGGCTCTGCTCATAGATGCATTTGATGAGGCGGAAGCCCGACCGCTCCGCAATCTTTTGCAGGTCGCGGACCAAAAATCCCAGACATAGGCCTCCTCCAACACCATATCCCCTCCACTGGCTGAGCAGATCGTCGTCCTCCGCAAAGGATGCCGTGTAGACATATCCCTGCTTGAAGTAGTCAACGAGAGAGGCGACCCGAAGCAATACGGCCTGATGTCCAGCGGACGCGTCCTTTGCGCGGGTCTCGGCTTCCGTTTTCAGGTAGCCAAGGCCGTAGACGAACTCCTCTGAATCATTGAGGTAATGAATATTTGTCGCCCACATCATTTTCGAGCCGACAATACCGATAAAGCCCTGAAGCGTTGTGTAGTGGAAGAGACGCGGCTGCAAAGTTGCTGTGGCCCTCCCGGTGGATTCCGGCAAAAGGGCAAGGTGACTTTCGATCAGGTTTGGCATAGGTCGAGCTCCGTTAAGGCATAACCACGCTACTCGTCTACAATACAGATAGGCATCCGCCTATCACCAGCGAACCCACCGGTTGATCTTCCAGAGACAATCAAGACACCTAAAGACAGGATCGCCAAATCTTACCCTACGGCGGTCGCGGGTTACCGTCGCGGCCCGTTCCGAACAGCTCAACGACCCACCGACTTGAGGGATGGTGACGACAAAACGTCAGCAAGGCGATCGAGATCGGCACGCCAATGAACGCGCCGAATACTCCCCAGAGATAGCCCCAGGCGAATACTGAAAACAACACGATAACAGGAGAAAGCGACAGCGCACTGCCTGAGACGCGTGGCTCGATGTAGCTACCGACGGCGAACTGTATGAGATTCAGCCCGATGAAGACCGCCAATACCGACTGCCAACTGTCGAATTGGATGAGGGCAAACATCGTGGGAAACAACGTTGCCACGAGCGGACCGACAAACGGGATGTAGTTGAGCGCGAACGCTATGATACCCCATTCTTCGGCGAGGGGCAGACCGAGTGCGCGTGTGAAGATCCAGACAAGCAGACCAGTTGCGATGCTCATCACCGTCCTGATTGACATGTAGCGGCGAAGTTTCTGTGCTGTTTCTCGGCTCCCGTTCAGTAGGAGCTCTCTCGCCGACTGGCTTCGCATCGCGGCAATCCTGCGGGCAAAATCCTCGACCTCCATCATCCCAAGCACAACGTACGTCAGCGCGATGAGCCAGAAGCTCAAGGCGCTGTTGACGTGGCTGCTCACGGTCTGAACGGCGCGTAGAATGGAGGTCGTTGAAAAGCTGTCGACCGAGAGCACCGCAACGGCTATGCCCTTGTCCTCTAGCCAGGCACGGATTTCTTCATAGTGCTGCTGGAAGCGGGAGGCATCGGCTATGACCCACCGCCCCGCCTGCCCAAAGGACCATGCCACAATCCACGCGAACACCACAAAGGCCAGTACCACAACAAGCAGGCTCACAAGGAGCGCAACGTAGCGTGGAACGATCCGTTGCATCCTCTGCTGTACAGGCCAGAGAAGAGCAATCACCAAGAGGGCAAACGTCAGCGGAGCAAGGACAGTCCTTGCCATCGGCAGCATTGCAAGGACGAGGAGTACCGCAATCAGAACCCAGGTTGCGGAAACCGCCCTCTCGCCACTTTCCCGCATCGCTTCCTCATAGCCTAGAGTGTGTTCTTGAATATCCGTCCGTCCTTGATGACGACACTCAGATTCTTTTGCGGATCTTCGATCATCTGCAGGTCATCAAGCGGATTGCCGTCCCAAACCAGGATATCGGCAAACGCCCCTTCTTCGATAACGCCGAGTTTGCCGCCATAAGGCGTCCGCAGACTTGAAAGCGCCAGAAGGTCCGCATTACCGGACGTCGCCATGCGCAACGCCTCGGCATTGGTATACCAGTTGGCGAGATGGGTCAGCATGGTATTCTGGCGGGGCGTCAGCGCCGGAGAAAAGAGCACATCGGAACCCCAGGCGGTCCTGATGCCATGTTTCTTCGCAAACTCGTAGATCTTAGGGGTTCCGGCAAATAGTTGCTTGATACGCTCCGCACCCGGGCCAGTTTGTGAGGCCGCATCGTCCATGGTCAGGAAAGGCTGCGTGCTCAGCCAGACGTTCTTGTCCACGAACATCCTTGCCGTGTCTTCATCCATCAGATGCGCATGCTCGACACACGCCGCTCCGCCGACGAGGGCGCGCTGCACTGTCTTCGGCGCGTAAGCGTGAACGGTGACGTAAGTATTCCAGTCCCGCGCCACATCGACTGCCGCCCGAATTTCGTCCTCGCTGAAAGTGGTCATGTCTAGAGGACTGCGGGGCGACGAAACGCCTCCCCCTCCGACGAGCTTGATCTGTGAGGCGCCCTGGAGAAGCTGTTCACGCACGCGTCGTTTCAGGTCGCCTACATCGTCGACAATAGCCGAGCTACCCATCATTTCACTGAGGCTGAGTTGACCATCTCGTGCAGGTATTTCGAATGGTTTGCGCAGGTCGGCGTGACCGCCGGACGTTGTAATCATCGCCCCTGAGGGGAAGATTCGAGGTCCCGGAATAGTGCCTTCATCGATTGCCTGCTTGAAGGTAAAGACGGGTCCGCCCAGGTCCCGCACGGTCGTGAAGCCTCGCATCAAGGTGCGCTCTGCTTCGGCTGTTGAAGACGCAAAAATGATGCCTGGATCCCCGACCATCAATGTTTGCAGCGGCACCGCGGCATATATCGTATGCCAGTGCGCATCGATCATACCTGGCATCAGAACGCGGTCACCGCATTCCATGATCGTTGCATCAGAAGGCGGTGCACTGTTGGTTTTATCGATGGCAGAGATCTTGTTGCCTTCGACCAGCACCTGAACGCCCGTCTGCAGTGTATCCGACTTGCCATCGAACAGCCGCACCTGAGTAAGAAGTAGCCGGGACGGTGGCGCTGGCGTCTGTGCGCTACCCACGCCGGGAAGCATCCCGGCAACCGTGGCCGATCCGATCCCGGCCAGAAAGGTTCGTCGCGAATAGTCGCTGAGATAGCCAGATCGTCGCTGCAGAAACGGATTTGCGCAGCCGCAACCGGCGTCATGAACAAGGTGTCGATACTTTCTGCCCAATCGGAACATTCGCATTCCTCCTAACCAGCGGCACCCCGACTATGGCTAGGAACCTAACATTGTATATGAGCGGACGCTACACGTGAGTGGCGCAGTCTGGTCTCGAAGATGCCCGCGATATCTTTGCCGATCGTCAAGCGCCTGAAACGCTGGTTGTCGACGCGTGAATCGTCAACTTGACAGCGGAACAATCCGCCTGCGCAATCTCCATGTAGACGTGCAGGGACGGCGTGTCGGCACGACATTGGCCGACATCAAGATTGTAGGAAAGACGAAGGTCAACTTATGAACGCCTGGTGAAAGGCGTCCATTCGAGTGACTGACAAGGGCAAGCGATCACAAGCTCAACTGCCGTTGTATCAATTGTCAGTGGGAATATGCGAGTCGACCCCGGTTGTTTCGATCTTGTTACGGACATGATGCACGCCCTCGACCGCAAGCGCTGCGAGCTCGGCTTTCCGGGCCATTCCGATTGTTTCGACCTCTCCTTCGAGGGTTGGCCATCTGCGTGAACCTCAATGCCGCCGACATCAACGTCGGGGATGTTCTCTAGGTTTTCCGCCACTTTCGCTTCCAGCTCATCGCTGTCGTCGCGGTCGATGAGCCCGGGGCGTAGCGAGTCCCTGAGAGGATTCTCGTTGCCATCCTCATCGACGCCATCCACCCGGAAGCCGCTGTTGGGTTCTCGCCCAGAAGCTTCGCCATAGGCACCGTTTGCCGAATCGGCGCCCGTCTGTCCCTTGTCGGCATAAGGCCAGCCGTCGTCGATATTGCGCTCCTCAAAATCGCGATAATCTTCTTCACGCGACAGTTCTTTATCCTTCCCAGGCATGATGATCTCCGCCGGTTGAGCTTCTGGGAGAAACTCATCGGCCTGGAAATGGTTTAGGGATGGTGTCACTCCGTACCGACGTGCGTCGACGCCCTAAACAGTTTCTCGAACTCGGCAAGATCGCCGGACGCGACGTCGGAAATCGCCCAGAAGGCGAGACCGCCGTCCGACCACAGAGCCATGTTGTATCCATCAAGCACATCCGCGGCCTGCGTGGACGACACAACCGGCCAGATGAAGAGGTTGATGACGTGCCCATGACGTCGGAAAACAAGGGCAGCGACGGCTCGACCGCCAATGTAGTCGACACGCCCCCCGACCAACGGGAAGCCGTCCTTTGAAAGATCGGTGACCGGTGGCGAAAAATCGATCTTGCCGTTGAACCAAGGCTTGACCGTGTGCTGGTCTGACGTCTGCACGTCGGTCAGATGATCGGCCATCATCGAGCGAACATGGCTTGCCAAAATCTGATCCTGCAAGAGCAAGGTCGGGGACGGCACGCTCGCAAAGATTATCAGACTTGCTGCAAGTGCGGCCAGCGATGGGACAAAACTCCATAACCGCAGGAAATCGAGAGCCTGACGCCAGCCCGACCGCCGTCCTAGCGGCAGACTGGATAACGCCCCATGCTCGAAGGACAGCATCGACATGACCTGTGAGTGCAATCCATCCGGTGGTCGCCATTTGACGCCGTCCTGATCGATGATCTGTCTTATAGCCCGGACCCTTTCAATCTCCGCTTTGCAATCCGAGCAGGTGGCCAGATGTTCCTCGAACCGCGCCGCACGATCGGAATCAAGCTCGCCATCGGCAAAGCCGTGCAGCATGGTGCGCCATTCGCAGTGCTTCTGATCGGCTTCGTCGCTCATCTGACTACCCCGGCTTTATCGCATTGGTCCCAAGCCTCGCCAAATTCGCGCCGCGCTCTAGCAAGCCGAGACATGACGGTCCCAACGGGCGCATCGATAACGTCGGCGATCTGCCGGTAGGACAGATCTTCCAGTTCGCGCAGAACAAGGACTTCCCGCATTGCCTCAGGGAGGCCGTTGATGACATCACGCACACGCTGCTGCTCGCTACGACGGATCGTCGCCGTTTCCGGCGTGTCCTCCTCCGAGGCGATCTCGTCCTCTGCGATGTCGTCGGCGTCCGCGCCGCCGCCATCGCTTAGCTGCCGCTCGAACCGCGCTTTGCGCCGATCCTGCTGGCGCCAAGCGTGACAGCAGTTCCGGACGATGGCAAAGAGCCAGGAACGCGGGTCGCCGCCGCGATATCCGCCGAAGCTGCGGTAAGCGCGCAGGAACGCCTCCTGAACGATATCCTGTGCTGCATCCGCGTCGCGGCTTAGAAAGCGAGCGAAATTGTAGGCCGCGTCAAGATGGGGAAGGATCGTCTGCTGGAAGCGCTGCATGAGTTCGTGCTGCGCACTCGCTTCGGCGTTGGATGCGTTCTGCTCTGCACCCACCCTTGCCGGAGCCATCAGGTGAAAGAGCTGCATTGCAGCTTTATGAAGCACCGCAAATGGTGACGATAGCGTCTGAGACCGCCGAAGGGCCAACCATCCCAACACGTCGTCTGATTCCGATGAATAGGCGGTCTGGGCGTCGGTCATCATTTTCCAGCCTCAGCAGCAAGGGATTCTAAGCGCGACACCCACATCCACGCAATGCGGCCATCTGCCATCAAGACCTTCCGCCGCACGTGTTTATTCCACCGCTGCACCGATTTTATTTGCCCGTGGAAGGACATCAGCCGCTGGTGGCAAAAACTTCTCAACATTTCCAGACACTTGAGAAACCACAGTCCAGTACCGGGAATAAGCACCGAGGAGAGCCGATCTAGTTCGTTAGCGATGGGCAGCACTTTGCCTGCGGCCTTCGCTACCCGAAATGCCATCAACAAGAGGAGGCATGCTCATGCTCACCATGTCACGTCGCGCTGTCCTGGGATCGGCAGCCGCCGCTGCGGCCTTCGGCCTCTCGTCGAAGCTCGAATTCGTCCTGCCGGCACTCGGCGCAACGCCGCTGGAGCCAGCAGTCGGCTTTTACAAATACAAGGTCGGCGATGTTGAGGTCACGGCGATCTATGACGGTATCTGGAAAAAACCGCACGATCCGAAGTTCATCAAGAATGCCTCGATCGACGATACCAAACAGGCGCTCTCAAACGCGGGGCTTACCACCGAATTCATGCCGATTCCGCTGACGGTCGTCGTCCTGAAGCTCGGCGATCATCTTGTCATGATGGATGCCGGCTCCGGCGTCGGCCAATGGCAAAGCAATGCCACGCACCTGCCGGCAAACATGGCTGCCGCCGGCATCGATTACAAGAACATCGATACGATCATGCTCTCACATTTCCACCCCGATCACGTCTGGGGCCTGATGGAAAAGGAAACCAATACGCCAGTCTTCCCGAACGCCGAGATCGTGGTCAATGCTGTGGAATACAACTGGTGGACAGAGCCTGGTCGGGTCGAAAAACTCGCCGAAGGCCGCAAGCCGGCAGGCAAGCGTATCGCCGATGTCTTTCCCAAATGGAAAAATTGGAAACTCGTTGACGACGGAGCGGAGGTTGCGCCCGGCGTCCGGCTTCTCGCGGCGCCGGGTCACACGCCAGGCCATTCCACTTACCTTGTTGCCTCCGGCGACAAGCAACTGCTCGTTTCCGCCGACATAATGTACGTGCCGGCGCTGCTCGCTCCCCATCCCGAATGGCAGGGCAGCTACGATCAGGACGGGCCGATGGCAATCGATACGCGCCGTCGCCTCATCGACCGCATCATCGCCGACGACATCGCCATTTGCGGATCGCACTTCCCCTTCCCTGGCTCAGGCACCTTCGTCAAGGACGGAAGCGCCTACGGCTTTACTCCGACAATCCATGCCTAAAGGCTCAAAGGAGACTAACATGAAACGCATGCTCTCAGGCTTCGCCCACTTCTGCGCTGCAGCCGTCTACCTTACGACATTCCCGGCCTTTGCTGTCGACAACATCGAATCCGCGACGGCTCCTGACCTGACCTCGGTACGTGCCAAGATTGAAGCCAGGAACTATGCTGGCGCCCTCGCCGAGCTTCGCGACCTCGCCGACAACAACCAGCAGGCCGATGTTTACAATCTGATGGGATTCACGCTTCGCAAGACCGGCGACTACAGGACATCGCTGACCTACTATACGAAGGCACTGGAGCTGCAGCCCGACCACAGGGCGGCACGCGAATATCTCGGCGAGCTCTATGTCGAAACAGGCGACCTACCCAAAGCCGAGGAGCAGGTGGCATTGTTGAAAGAACTCTGCCCTGGCGGTTGCGAGGAGCTCGAAGACCTACAAAAGGCGATCAGTACGAAGTACGGTAACTGACCCATCAAACGAGCATGAGAGCGGGCGGACAAGCCGCCTGCTTTCAGGATTGCGAGTGGGGACGGGCGCGTGCTCCGTAGTTCTGCGGTTTCAGTCCCGCACGACCGTCCAGTTGTCGTCGGGGTTGAACTCCTTGATCGCCGCGGCGCGTTGTTCGGTTTCCGGTCCGAGATCGCGCTGATAGACGATATTGGCACCGTTGACGATGAAGGTCTGAACCCCGGTCACACGATACGTGACTGGCCAGGCGATCAACGCAAAGCCGCCCGTCATGTTGCCGTTGACGATGTAGCTCTGCTTTCCACCGATCACGTTGGGGCCCTGGGCGGTCAGGATGCGATAGCGGTAGCCGTAATAGCCTTCGCCACGCTTCGCCTTGCTGAAGGCGGCGGTTTCTATCAGCGGCCCGGCCGGGCTTTCTTCGTCAAAGGCACCGGGCTCCCAGTAGAGGCCGTCACGTTGTCCCGGAGTGCTGATCAGCTTCTGTGCGAATTCGAAGAGACCGTCCTCGTCCTCGTCGATTTGCGCGTAGGCGTACTGGGCATTCACATAGTCATGCATGGTCTGGATCGTCGAGAGTTCATTCTGGCCAACGCGTCGATTGACGATCTCCTGCAGGCCGACTTCCGTATCGAATGCCCATTTGCCGTCCTTGTTCTTCGACAGGGGAAAGGGCAGCGGCCACAGGATGTCACCAATCAGAACAACTTTTCGATCGCCGAGGTCCTGCAATTTCAGTTGTCGTGCAGCACCCTCGCGGATCGTTGCGTAGCTTATCATCGCCTCGTTGCTGGCCTGCAGCTTGGCAGCATCCAGCCCGAGAAGTTTAGCCAAGCCGCCAACGTCATTGGCGCCCAACACGGTCTTGAGCTGTTCGAGCGCCGCTGCTGGGTCATCGAAGGCCGGCGGCGTGCCGGCCTCGAATTCCTGAAGATTCGTCTGACCCTGGGACATCGATGGGGCCGCCCAGGCCAGGGAGAGAGCCGTTCCGAGCAACAGCGGGATCAATTTCAACTGTAGTCTCATGGTTTATCTCCGGAAATCTGAATAGCTGGACACCCTATCGCCGACCGCCGCCGCCGCGACCGCCGCCCCCACGACCACCACCACCACGGCCGCCGCCGCCATGGGGAATCGGGCGCGAGCGTTGGGCAGAGGGACGTGGACCACCGCGCTGCCCGCCGCCCATGCTCTGTCCGCCTCGCCTGGAAGCCACCGCCTCACGCCGGCCGGATTGGACATTGCCGAGGGCGCTCGATTGGCGCGAACGGTTGTCGGGCCGCGCCGCCATCTTCGGCGCACTTGACCTGTTCTTGGCTGCCGGCCTTGACGGACGGTTGGCAGCGTTACCCGGCCGATTGGCCGCATTCCCCGGACGTGCATCCACACGATTGGCCACGTTGCCGGGGCGAGCATCGGGACGCGCCGCCCCTGGCCGGGTGGCGGCACGATCTCCCGCACCGGGTCGCTGCTTCAGGCCCTCCGCCGTGCTTTTGCGGATGTCGTCTGCGCGAGCGCTGACATTTCTGGTTCCCTGTCCACGATTTGCCTGCCGGTCGCTGACCTTGTTCTTTAGCTGGTTGCGGTTATCGGACTGCAGGCTGGATTTGATCGCCGAGCGGTCGATATTCGCAAGTTGATTTCTATCGATGTTCAGCTTGCTGCGATCGACCTTGGTCCAGTCGACGTCGTTCCAGTTGACCTTGCCGCTGAAATTCCGGTCGTTGAAGCAGTTGTTGCAGTCGAGATCGAGGTCGCCGCCCCAATTGCCGCCCCATACGCCCCAATCGTCCCAGTTGACGATGGCCCCCCACGCAATGCCCGTAACGGCTGCAGCGAAGAACGCTGCGCCTGGATAATAATAGTTGTCATACGAGTTCGGATAATAGGAGATCGGCTCGACCGCATAGCCCGGCTCGTAGAGCATTTCGGGCGGATATTGCGGAATATAGATTTTCTCCGGATTGGTCGGCCGAATGACGACGTTCTCGTTCTCTGTCACCACCGTGATCTTGTCGTCCGATTTGATGACATTTTTCGCCACCGCTTCGTCACGAAGCTGCTGGATGGCGATCAGCACATCCTTCTGCTGGTTGGTGATCGCATCCCCCAGCGATTGCGTCCAATCGAGGTCTTCGCTCATCATCTTGACGATATCAGGGTAGTTCAGAAGCGATATGACGCTTCCGTCCCAGTCGTCCTTCGGCTTGAGGTTGGTGTCCTTCTTCTTCGCCTCGAGGAAACGCTGCGCCTCGATAATCTCCAGCGGAAACAGCGAGGCAGCCGAGATCGCGGCTACCAGCTCATCCGGATAAAGCGCGATGCGCGCCACAAGCACTTCCATTTCGTCCTCGGAGAGGAGATCCGTCTCCGGCTGAGGCTGCGTCGGCGCGGTCGTCTCTGTCGCCGCAGGCTTCGGCGTGGGCGTCGCAGTCTGCGAATAGACCGGCGGCACCGCCTGCATCGAGATGATTGCCAGGGCAGAAAGCCCCGCAAGCAGCTTGAAGGATCTTGCTTTCATCACGCATTGACCTCCTTGCATGAAACCTTCGATTGAATGTTCAGACCTACCGCAGCTTGGGCTTTGCCAGGCCCCATCGACTGAGCGTCACGATTTTCGATTGGGACAGCGCCTCGCCGATCTCGGCGACAAGCGCCTCGACAAGGCTCGCATATTCCTGGCGCCGAGCTTCCCTCACGTCATCCGGAAGACCGTCCACATTCGCCAATGTCTCGGCAGCGGCGGCCAGGTCTTCACACATGCTGCGAAAGGTTTCGCTTGCGCGAAACAACTGCCGCACCCGCTCGACCTGCCCCGAAAAATGCGCCTCGGCGATCGCGAGCGCGGACAGTTCTGCCGAATTGCTTTCTCCCGACGTCATGCCGCCCCCCGCTGTCGTAGTCGCGTCAAGCAGATGGCGGCATCATATAACGATTGCCGGGAGCGTAAGCGTAACTTACGCGATCCTACGGCGTGATGGCCTTCGACCTGGAGGGACATTTTCTGCCCCGCAGCCAAGCATGACAGCCGCCCGAGAACTGTCTCCAGCAGCGGTGAACCTGCGGATTCGATAGAGGTTACGCGATGCTACGGGCCTTTACCCCAAAGTACGTCTAGTATTCCGTCCTCGGCTGTGACCGGATGGGCGCTGCAAACAGCCGAAAAGGAGGGACCGTGTTTCTCGACTACTTTGCACTGGGAGTGTTGGTCTTCGTGGTGGTCACCCTCTTCTATGCGGTGATTGCCATCCACGACATTCCGCATCTAATCGCCAAGGCCAGAAACCATCCGCACCAGGACGCCATCCATGTTGCCGGTTGGGTGAGCCTGTTCACGTTGCACGCAATCTGGCCCTTCCTGTTCATCTGGGCCACGCTCTACCGCGAAGATCGCGGCTGGGGGATACGGACGGATGGCAAGTTGTCCCCCGAGGCCGAAGCCAATGCCGAAATTGCGCGCCTTCACGCGCGGATCGCGGAACTCGAGGCGCAGTCGCCGGAGAAGGAGAACGCCTGATGGATCTGCTCCTCATACTCACTTATGCCGCAATCTGTTGGGTGATCTTCAAGGTCTTCCGCATTCCCGTGAACCAGTGGACGCTTGCAACGGCAGTTCTCGGCGGAATCTTCCTGATTTCCACCCTGTTGCTGCTCATGAGCTACAACCACCCCTATTCCAGCGACGGGCGCATCTATTTTACCTCCGCTCCGGTCATTCCGACGGTCGGCGGTCAGGTCGTGGAAGTACCCGTCACGCCAAACGCTCCGCTGAAGAAGGGCGACGTCCTCTTCAGGATCGATCCTCGCCCCTACCAATATACCGTCGATCAGAAAAAGGCGTCGCTTGCTGAAGCCAAGCAAACTGTCCTGCAACTGAAGGCGGCTCTGGACGCCGCCAACTCGGCCGTAACTGGTGCGGAAGCATCAAGAGACAGGTCGTTGCAGGCGTTTGAGAAATTCCAGGCCTCGAACGAAAACGCGAAGTCGAGCGGCAGGGGCGCCGTGTACTCTGAACTGGAAGTCGAGAACCGGCGCGGCATCTACCTGACGGCCGAGGCCGCCGTCGATACGGCGCGCGCACAGGCGGCACAAGCCCAACTCGCTTATGAATCGGAGATCAACGGCACAAACCCCACTGTGGCACGACTGCAGGCCGAGTTGCTCAACGCCGAATACGACCTCGACCAGACCACCGTCCGGGCACCAAGCGACGGTTATGTGACGCAGGTCTTTCTCCGGCCCGGCATGATGGCAAATCCCCTGCCCTTGCGGCCGGTGATGGTCTTCATCAACAGCGAGGATCGAATGCTGGCAGCCGCCTTCATCCAGAACTCGCTCCAGCGCGTACGCGTCGGCGACGATGCCGAGGTGGCCTTCAAAGCGGTACCCGGCAAGATCTTCAAGGCGCGCGTCCAGGAGGTCATCGACGTTATGGCGCAGGGCCAGTTGCAGCCGAGCGGCGCCTTGATCGATCCGCAATCACCCGAACGAGTTTCACCGGGACAAACGCTGGCGCGCATCGAACTCCTGGAAAGCACCGACGGGTACCAACTGCCCGGAGGCGTCGTCGCCGAAGTTGCCGTCTACACACATTACTGGCACCACGTTGCCGTCTTGCGCAAGGTCCTGCTGCGCATGAGCAGCTGGATGAATTACGTCTTCCTCGAACATTAATACGCATCAACTTTTCCGGTCGCCGCTTGAGTGTGGCGGCCGGCCAGACTCTCGGAGACTACAAAAAAACAAAGGAGCCCGAGGTGATAGGCAGCCTACCAATGTTGCGCGGCTTAGCCGGCTTCAACAAGGACTGGCTTCGTAGCGATATCCCAGCTGGGTTGTCGATCGCTGCGGTGGGCTTGCCGAGCGCCATTGCCTATCCCGCGATTGCCGGCCTGCCGCCGGAGACAGGCATCTATGCCAGCATCGTTGCTCCGATCGCCTACGCAATCTTCGGTCCCTCGAAGCTTCTAATCGTTGGCCCTGATGCCGCCACGATGACGGTGCTTGCCGCGGCGATGGCAGCGATCATCGCAGCCGAGCCTGCGGCCGCCAGCGTCGACCGCGTCGCTATCGCCTCGGCCCTCGCCCTTGGCGTCGGCGTGTTCTGCATCTTGGCAAAGCTGCTGCGGCTCGGTGTCCTCGCGAGTTTCCTGTCACGTCCAATCTTGGTCGGCTTCTTTGCAGGGGTATCGCTGTCTATCCTTGTCGGACAAATCAGCCGTTTCACCGGAGTAAAGATCGAATCCGACGGTCTCCTTGCGCCGGTCGTCGAGATTCTCAGCAAGGCCGCCTTGATCCATTGGCCGTCACTTCTATTCGGACTCGCTATGTTCGCGCTGCTCTGGATCGTGAAGGCTTTGGACCTCAAGATCCCGGGTCCTGTTCTCGTGGTTGTTATTTCCGTCGTTCTCTCCGCGCTCTTCGACTTCCGCAGACACGGCATGGCCGTCGTCGGCGATATTCCAAGTGGCTTCCCGAGCTTCTCCCTGCCGGCAGTCCATCAGATGCCGCTTAGTCAGCTCGTTCTTGGTTCGGCTGTGATCTTTCTCGTGAGCTTCGGCGCAGGCATCGTAACCGCGCGAAGCTTCGGATCGCGCACCGGCGAAGAAGTCGATGCGAACCAGGAACTGATAGGCCTCGGCGCAGCCAACATTGCACCCGGTCTGTTCGGTTCATTTCCCATCAGCATGTCGGACTCGAGAACCGCCATAAATCTGTCGACCGGCGGCGTTTCCCAACTGGCGGGACTGGTCTCCGCCGCCACTCTGGTTGCAGCTCTTGTATTCCTCCACAGCGCCCTGCGGATCCTGCCGATCCCCGCACTCGCTGCCATCCTTGCAACCGCAGCCATCAGCCTGATCGACGTTCAGGAACTCAAGAAGATCTGGCACATCAGTCGCATGGAGTTCGTCTTTGCGCTGATCGCCATGTGGGGCGCGATCAGCTTCGGCGTCCTCAACGGCGTGGTCGTCGCCGTGGCCGCTACCTTCGTCTACCTCCTGCGTAAGACGATGTTTCCGCGCGACGGCCTCCTTGGCCACATTGAAGGTCGGCACGGTTTTTTTGACCTCACTCGCTTCCCGGATGCTCGCCCTGTCGAAGGCGCTGCCGTCTTCGCGATCCAGGGCAACATCCTGTTTTACAACGCCGACTATGTACGCACGCGCTTGACAACGGTTGCCAAGGAGCTCGCCGCCGGAACCAAGTGCTTCGTTCTCGACGCCAGTGCGATCACGCACGTGGATAGCACCGGCGCCGTCGCGCTCGATGCCGTGGCGGATGCCTTGGCGGAACGGAACATCGTCTTTGCCATCGCCGATCTCAGCCAGGAAAGCCGCGACGTCCTCGAGCGTGCCGGCGTCATCAAGAAGATCGGCACCCATAATCTTTTCAATGGTCGGGAAGAGGCGTTGCGCGCGCTGATAGGCAATTCTGCAGAACAGTGAAAGTGCTCAGCGACATAGAACAATGGAGGGAACGATGGACGAAGCATACGATGTGAAACAAGAGGCTTCAGCGGAACGCAAAGGCAAACACAAGAAGGCCAAGTCCTGGGACTACGACAAGGAGATCAAGCGGCTGCAGATTGAACTGTCGCATCTGCAGGCGTGGGTAAAGAAGTCGGGCGCCCGCATCGTCATTATCTTCGAGGGCCGTGACGCCGCCGGCAAGGGTGGCATGATCAAGAGGATCACCGAGAAGGTCAGTCCACGCGTATTCCGCGTCGTCGCCTTGCCCGCACCCACCGATCGCGAGAAATCCCAGATCTACATGCAGCGTTATATTGCGCACCTGCCGGCAGCCGGCGAGATCGTGATCTTCGACCGCAGCTGGTACAACCGCGCCGGTGTTGATCGCGTGATGGGCTTCGCCAGCGAGAAGAAGGCGCAGCGCTTCCTCGAACTGGCGCCCCGCTTCGAGGCGGCGATCGTCGAAAGCGGCGTCATTCTGCTGAAGTACTTCTTGACCGTCAGCGAGGAAGAACAGGAACGCCGCTTCAAGCGTCGGATCGATGATCCGGTCAGACAGTGGAAGCTCAGCCCAATGGACGTGGAGTCCTACCAGCGTTGGTGGGACTATACGCGGGCGTACGACGAGATGCTGCGGATGACGGACAGCAACCACGCGCCATGGTGGATCGTGCCTTCCGACGACAAGGAGCGCGCCCGGATCAACTGCATCTCTCACATCCTGCAGTCGATCCCTTACGAGCGGGTAAAGTTCCAAGCACCGGATCTCGGCAAACGGCAGAAGCGGCCGTCGAATTACATGGAGGATCAGAGCCTTAGAAACATCGTGCCGGAGACGACGCGATGACGCCTGATCCATTCGGCCACGTCCTGGCGAAACTCTTGGGATAGGCACACACGATGGAGCAACAGACGAGCGGGACCGCGATTGGAGCCAGTCCCGCGCAGATTTCAGTGGAAGCCCGGGTCAGCGACCTGGTTCGGATCGGCATCATTGGGCTCTTCGCCTATTGGAGCCTGCAACTGATTGCGCCATTCGCGCTGATCGTCATCTGGTCGGCGATCCTTGCGGTGGCGCTCTTTCCCTTGTTCAATGGCCTGTCCAAGCTGCTCGGGGATCGGCCCGTGCTTTCGGCCACGGTTATCGTCATCGCTTGCCTTGTGCTGATCATCGCACCGCTGGCGCTGGTCGCCGTCAATTTCGCTGACGCGACGCAGGACCTCGTGGCTCAATTGAAGTCCGACAATTTCACGCTGCCCGCAGCGCCGGAAGCAATACGCGGTTGGCCTGTGGTCGGCGAGCGCCTCTATGCCGGCTGGAACCAGGTGGCAGGCAATCTCGCTGAGGCGATCATGAAGTTCCAGGCGCCTCTTCGCGAAGTGATGGGTGTTATCCTCGCCAAGCTTGCGTCGATCGGCGGTGGAGTGTTGAGTTTCGTTGCTTCCATCATTCTCTCCGGCATCTTCCTCACCATGTCTCCCCGCCTCGCCTCAACCATTCAGGTACTAGCCGGCCGCATTGGCGGTGAGAGGGGTGTGGGCTTCGCGCGGCTGGCGGGATCAACCGTTCGCAACGTCTCGCGCGGAGTCATCGGTGTTGCACTGCTTCAGACACTCCTCTGCGGCCTGTGTTTCGCGTTTTTCGATATCCCGGCGCGCGGAGCCCTGACATTTCTCGTGTTCATGCTTTGCCTGATGCAACTTGGCCCGGGTCTTGTCCTTATCCCGGCCATCGTCTGGGCATGGTTCTCCTGGCCGACGTCGATCGCGTTTGCCTTTACCGTCGTGGCGATCCCGATCACGGTGGTCGACAACGTCTTGAAGCCGATCCTGATGTCTCGGGGACTATCGACCCCAATGCCGGTAATCCTCATCGGTGTCATCGGCGGAACCCTTTCCCATGGCCTGCTCGGCCTGTTCTTAGGACCGATCGTCCTCAGCGTCTTCTATGAGTTGCTGCGTGCCTGGGCTTGGCCTTCGGAGGCGCCAGATGCAGCGATGAGTTCTCCAACAGTCCCGGAGCGCGCGAAGGTAGATTGACACCTGCCAGCACAGCGCCGCGCGGCTCGGTGCACCATTCTCTGCAAAACGCCGAGAAGCCTGCAGCGCTACGTGTCGGCTTGTTGTATCCCGTGCTATCGGCAGGCAACCATTTCAGGATGGGTCTGACGCAGCGGTTGCAGCCTTCGGTAGTTATGCGCTAGTATCAGATGTAGCTAAATATTTGCGTGATCTCGTTAGGGCGTCATCATGAGCAGCGCAATAATCAAGCCAATGAGGCCGACGGCCGAGGAAGTCTACCAGCAACTTGAACGAATACTCTCGAGCGAAGAGTTCCACTCGCCGGAGCGAGGTCGGAGGTTTCTGGAATTCATCATAAACGAGACCTTGGAGGGACGATCGGAGTTCCTGAAGGCCTTCACGATTGCCAACGAGGTTTTCGGGCGCCAAGTCAACTTCGACGCCCAAAACGATCCCGTTGTCAGGATCGAAGCTGGTCGCGTTCGACGGGCCCTCGAACGCTACTACCTCGTCGCCGGACAGATGGACAGCGTAACGATCACCATACCGAAGGGCGGATACAGGCCGTATTTCGAGTATACTGATTGCCCGCCAAGCCCGACGTTGCAGACGGCGCCCGTCGGTTCGACGCCATCTGCGGAACAGGACGAGACTGAGCGGTCGCTTCCCCAGGTCGGACGCCCCATCCGTCAACAATTGATGGGCCTGACGCTGGGCGCTGCTTTGCTGGTCGGAGCCACCTCGCTTCATGTCTTCCTCACGCCGACATTTTCGCTGTTCGGCAATGATCCGTCTGGAACATCGCCAATAATACCATCCGAACCGCGAATCATTGTCGAGACGTTCGACGGCGGCGGCCTTTCAAGCACCGCCGCCAACCTCGCGCATGGCCTGCGAGACGAAATCATCGGCAAGCTCGCGAAGTTCGATGACATCGTCGTGATTGCGGATTCGTCAAAGACCGAAGAGCGAAGCCAGACCGCTTATGGCTTAGAGGGCAATGTCCAGCTCGACGGGGACAGGCTGCGGCTCGCCGCTCGGCTAGTACGTCAGTCAGACGGGGTTGTAATCTGGGCCAACAACTACGATGCGGATGTTCGCGTGCAGGGCAAACTCGAGATTCAGGCTTACGCTGCCGAACAGATCGCCAGCGCCGTCGCTGAGCCATACGGTGCGGTCTTTAGGGCCGACACCGACACAATCGTCCAGCAACCCCAGGCTGGAAGTGCTGATGCCTATGCCTGCAGACTAGCCTACTACAGCTATCGCCGGTCGATGGATGCTCAGAGTCACCAAGCAGCGCGCGATTGCCTCCAGCGAGCGACGGAAATGTTTCCAAAGAGTGCCGCTTCCTGGGCACTGCTGTCTCTGACCTATCTGGATGAAATGCGGTTTCGCTACAAGCTCGGCACGTCGCCCACACCCCAAACATTGGAACTCGCCACTGCCGCCGCGGAGACAGCAGCATCGCTCGCCCCCAACGACGCGCGCGTCCTTCAGGCTCTCATGCTGGTAAGTTTCTTCAGAAACGACATCGACAAGGCGCTGCAGGCGGGCGCAGCCGCCTACGCCGTGAACCCCAACGACACGGAAGTCGCGGGCGAATACGGTCTGCGACTGGCGATGTCCGGGAAATGGGCATCGGGCTGCGAGCTGATTTCGAACGTTGTCAACCGGGGTGTGGGACCGAAGGGATACTATGAAATCGGCATGGCATTGTGCGCCCTCATGAGAAACGACATCCAGGCGGCAGAACTTTGGTCTCGCATGTCCGACCTGGAATACAATCCCATGCATCATCTCGTGCTGCTTTCGATCCTCGGCGCAGCCGGGAAAACAGCCGACGCCAAGCAGGAAGAGAATTGGCTGAGTGCCCACGCACCAGGATTGATGAAGGACATCCGCCGGGAGGTCTCCTTGCGCCTGCAACGGCCGGAGGATCAGGAGAGATTTTTCAGGGGTCTACGAGCCGTGGGTATCGTAGTAGAACCTGCGGGGCAAGGTTGACGGCGGACTCGTTTTGGACGCCCTCCGGCAGGGGCCTTCCGTCCGCCTTCTGATTACTGCCGCATGGATATCGCATCGGCAACCTTCCGTGCGATCTCATCCTGGATGTCGAGGATGCCGCCTTCGCGAAGAGTGTTGTCATAAGCGCCCGTCCAGACCACGGCTCCGTCGGCTCGATCAACCAACCGAATTTGGACGTGCAGCCGGCCATTCTCTGTCTCTAGGCTACCTTGCAAAAAGAGCCGCGCTTGACCTGCAGCGAGAGAGGTGTCTGTCCCTAACGCCTTAACCGCGATTGAGTTGACCTTTGTCAGCTGCACGATAATTCCGTCGGTCAACCCCTTGGCAAAATCCGCGTCGCCATCGCCCCGACCTATGCCGACCAAAGGCTCGACGACGATCTGCGGTCGCAATACATCGCGATCAGGCGAAGTCGCGACGAATATGGGGCGAAGCGAAGCGAACAATCCTTCGATTGGACGGATCAGCGCGAAGACGCCTACTGCAAAAACGACAACCAGCAACCCAATCGGCAGCACCAGTTCGCGATACGCAAGGCGGCGCTTCTCTTGCGCCACCGCGGGCTCGGCTCGCATCGAACGGGTTTCCGGTCCGACGTCCAGCTGGCCCGAAATGAAACTCGGTACGTATCTGCCCTTGGGAATGGTAATCTGGATGGGATCACTTTGCCCGGCCACCAGATAGTAACGCTCCAGCGCGCGGCGAATACGCCCGGTCTCGATACGAACGACCGGGTCGTTTTGCGCATCAAAGGAGGCATCACGGCCGAAGACAGCCTGGGCAATGGCATAGGCTCTCAGATTCTCCAGCCGCCCCGCCAAGGCTTCGTCGACGATGTACGCTAGAAACCTTCGGCTGCGATCCGGAACCTGGAACTCTGCGCTCGACAAGATGCGGTCGAGTTGATCCCGGACCCTTGCGGGTTCGGGTGAGAGATTTTGTCCACCCGGCGAACTCATTGCTTCCTCCCGTAAGCAACTGCAAGTACGCTGCATCTAACCAGTTTGGAACGCACGGTATCCGAGCAAGCGGCAACAAACTCGCAACGTCCACTCGGTAGCTCCGCATAGTTGAAGTCGATTCCCGGGAGGCCCGCAAGGATCAAGCAGCAACTCCCAGTACAATTCCTGAGATTCACCTCGATCGGTCAATCGATAATGTGGTAGCCGCCGTCGATGTAGATGGTATCGCCAGTGATCAGGCGCGCGGCGTCATGGGCCAGGAAGGCCGTTGCCATACCGACATCGTCGATCGAGACGAGGCTGCGCGTTGGGGCCGTTTCCTGGGCCTTGTTCAACAGCTCGTCAAATTCCGGGATACCGGAGGCTGCCCTCGTCGCTAAGGGACCTGGCGAGATGGCATGAACACGAATACCCTTCGGCCCAAGTTCAGCGGCTATGTAGCGGACGGCGCTTTCCAGCGCAGCCTTGGCCACACCCATGACGTTGTAGTTTTTCACCACCATCTGGCTGCCGTAATAGGTCATGGTGAACAGCGTGCCGCCGCGCTTCATCAATGGCTCGGCAAGATGCGCCATGCGGATGAACGACCAGCAGGAGATGTCCATCGTCTTCAGGAAGCCATCCTGCGGCACATCTACGACGCGTCCCTGCAGCGTATCCTTCGGCGAGAATGCAATCGAATGCACGACGAAATCGAGTTCACCCCATTGCTCCGAGATACGGTCGAAGACGGCCTCGAGCTGTCCGGGCACGGCAACATCGAGCGGCATAACAATGGGCGCCTCGAGCTCCTCGGCCAGCGGCTCGACATGAGGCTTGGCCTTGTCGTTAAGATAGGTCACCGCGAGTTCCGCGCCCAAGGCGCGAAATGCTCGGGCACAGCCCCACGCGATCGACTGGTCGTTGGCAATGCCGACCACCAGCCCGCGTTTTCCTTCGAGAAGCTTGGCCTTTACTTCTGGAATCATATCCACCCCTCTCCTTTTAAGCGTCCAGTGCGCCGCCTAGGCCGCGATCAGCGCCAGCGTATGGCGCGCAATCATCAGTTCTTCGTCAGTCGGCACGACATAGATGGCGACCTTGCTGTCGTCGCTGGAGACAAGTAGCTCGCCGGCCTCGTTCCGCGCCGGGTCGACCGACGCGCCAAGCCATTCCAGCTTCTTTGCAATCCGTGCACGCATCACCGGCGAATTTTCACCGACACCAGCGGTAAACACAAAAGCGTCCAGCCCGCCGAGTGCGGCTGCCAGCGCGCCGGCATTGAGGCCGATGCGGTGGACAAAATGGTCAAGCGCGAGCCTTGCGCCCGTTTCGTCGCTGGCAAGCAGGTCGCGAACATCGTTGCTGCTGCCGGAAAGCCCCTTGAGGCCTGACTCCTTGTAAAGCAGGTCCTGCAGTTGCGGTGCCGTCATCCCATGCTGCTGAAGGAGATAGAGCAGCACACCGGGATCGATCTGGCCGCATCGCGTGCCCATGGGCAGGCCGTCGAGTGCAGTAAAGCCGAGCGTGCACTCGATGCTCACACCCTGGTGCAACGCGCACATCGATGCGCCGCTCCCTAGATGGGCAACGATAACTCGTCGTTTTCCGACAGCAGGTGCAATGTCCGTCAGCCTTCCGGCCACATATTCGTAAGACAGCCCGTGAAAACCGTAGCGCCGAACACCCTCCTCGAAATAATGCGCCGGAATAGCATAGTGATCCGTCATCGGGTCGTGGCCTCGATGAAAGGCCGTGTCGAAGCAAGCGACCTGCCGAAGCTCGGGTTGCCGTTCCAAAAGCACGCGGATAGGCGCGAGGTTGTTGGGCTGATGTAACGGTGCCAGCGGCGCATACTGCTCCAACTCGCGAAGCAACGTCGCGTCGATCCGCGCCGGACGTGAATGGTTCGGACCGCCATGGACGACGCGATGACCGACCGCGATCAGTCGCCCCTCCTGCCGCTGCCGCAGCCACTCGCCGACCAGGCGCATCGCCGCCACCAGGTCGGGAACAGCGTCAAGCGGATAGTTTTCGTTCGCCAACCGCTCGCCGCCGGCGCTCTTGATGGTGAGGTGTGGCGACGTGCCAATCCCTTCCATCTGGCCCTTGATCAGCCGCACCAGCGAACTCGCAACCGAAAACACTTCGAATTTCAGGCTCGACGAACCGGCATTCACGACGAGGATGGTATCCATGGCATCAACTACCCTGTATCGGTGCTGTGCGGCGGCGTGCATCGGCAAGCAAGACTGCGACGGCGCAGGAGGCAAGACGCGCCCGGACCGAATCCGCCCGGGATGTCAGGATGATCGGCACACGGGCGCCGAGAACAATGCCCGCAGCGTCCGCCCTTGCGAGGAAGGTCAAGTTCTTCGCCAGCATATTGCCTGCCTCGAGATTGGGCACGACCAGGATCTGCGCGCGGCCGGCGACCGGCGACTGGATGCCCTTTATCCGTGCCGCTTCCGGGTCGATCGCGTTGTCGAAAGCAAGCGGCCCGTCGAGAATGCCATCGGTGATCTGCCCACGCTCGGCCATCTTGCAAAGCGCTGCTGCGTCGATGGTCGAAGGGATCTTCGACGTCACTGTTTCGACAGCCGAAAGGATTGCCACTCGTGGCACTCCCAGACCAATCTGCGTGAACAGATCGATCGCGTTCTGAATGATGTCCCGCTTGGCATCGAGATCCGGCGCGATATTGATTGCCGCGTCGGTAATGAACAAGGTCTCCGAGTAGTGCGGAACATCCATGACAAAGACGTGGCTGATCCGGCGTGCCGTCCGTAGCCCCGTCGTGGATGAGGCCACCGCCCGCATGAGCTCATCCGTGTGCAGGCTTCCCTTCATCAGGAGGTCGGCGCCACCTTCCCGGATAATCTCCACCGACTTCGCCGCCGCTGCGTCGCTATGCGGTGTGTCGACCAGTTCGAATGGCGAGATATCGAGGTTGTGTGACTGGGCGACCGCTTGCACCTTCTCTGCTGGCCCGACAAGGATCGGGCGCATCAACCCGACCTCGGCCGCCTCGACCGCTCCACGCAGCGATGTCTCGTCGCAAGGATGGGCGACAACCGTCTGCATCTGCGGCACCTGCTTTGCCTTTGCGACCAGCCGTTCATATTTCTCGTGACGCCCGGCTTCTTCCCCGATGTTGTCCAGATCCGACATCTGCACATGCTCCATGTTGAAGGACGAGTACAAGCTCGACGGTAGTTGGCTCTCGTTCAGTTCGCGCGCCTGACTGCCTTGAGGGGCGTCGGCTTCCGCGGCTCCGATGCGGGTCCGGCAAGCGGCTCGCCGGAGAGGTCGAAGAGCCCGATAACTCTCTGCCAGCGCCGCTCGGCTTCTTCCGAAAGGGCCCCGCGCGCGTTCAAGACCTGCTGCAGAGACGACAAGGCTTCGCGGCGAACATCCGCTTCTGCCGGCAGCAGACGGGGGATCGCACTAACGGCAGCTTCCTCATCGATCACCAGCATGAGGAATTGATCGCGGATCAACGCCTTGAACTCGGCCAGCGTCATTGCCGGCATTCCGTCCTCGGCGTTGCGCATCCGACGGATCGCAGCAAACCCACGCTCGTCGGCTGCGCCGCTTGCCATGGCGACGTAGAGCAGACTGCGCGCCAGGCCTTCGCGAAGGCCACCATTGCCGATCTGCGCTTTGAGTTCGTCGACTCTTGTCTGGAGGACCTGACGATGAAAGCCGGTCTTGCTCGCACGTCGATGCGGCTTTGTGTCGGACGGATCGATCCCGACGGCTGCCTGCAAAAGCGGAGAGCCATAGACGGAGAGGAACGTCGCTTCGCTTAGCGCCTCCATTCCTTCACGCCATGCCTCCAGCCCCGCAACAATCTGCTGGGAGAATGCCTGCTCCAACGCCAGGAAGGGATTGCCCGCGGCAACCGGACGCCGTTCGTCCTCTACGCCGACGGCAAGGTCCGCAATCGGCGCCATCAATGGATTGACGTCAGAAAACAGTTCGTATTGCAACCGGAGCGGGTGCGCGTCGCGCAATTGGTTCGCCGTCCATTCGGGCACCATCGCGCGGACCACAGGCTGGAGGAAAGTACGATAGAGCGAGAGGTTGATATCCGACACCTTTGCAACAGTCGCGAAACGGCGATCGTCCTCGGCGTCATTGCAACCAAGCGCACGGATGTCGTCGAGCGTTCTTGTCTCGCAGCGCATGATCCAATCGCCTTCAACGAGATCCCCGCCGATGGTCTCATCGGTCCTTGGCTCGAAGATCGCCTGATAAAGACCGGGCGGCAGCGCATCGATCAGGTCGATATTGCTGGAGAACTCCCCGTGTTCCTTGCGTGCGACGCTCGCCGACACGAAGATGCCGAGATGGCCGACTGTTTCATGGACGGTGTAAACGATCGTCTGCCCGTGCGCCCGGATCTCGTTCACATCGTCATAAAGGTCCAAGATCCAGCCCAGCGCTTGTGCGGGCGGCGTGATGTTGTCCCCCTTCGAGCAGAAGACGACGATCGGGGCGCGAATGTTGCGAAGATCTAGGGCCTCCCCCTTCGATGTCTCGATGCGACCGGCGGCGAGATTGTTGCCGACGAAGAGTTCGTCGACGATGAACTGGATCTCCTCCGCGTTCAGGCTAACATGTCCGCCCCACCACTCCTCGAAGCCGAGATAGCGCGGCGCCTCGGTGTCGATCTTCGAGTAGAGGTTATATTGCTTGGTCCAGAGCGTGTTGGCCGGGTTCTGGTTTTCGAAATTCTGTACCAGCCAGGCGCCGTCAAAGGTTCCGTGGCCGAGGTCGCTCGTGAGCGCGGTGAGCCAGGTACCGCCCAACAGCCCGCCGGTGTAGCGCATCGGGTATTTGCCGCGCTCACCCGCCCAATAAGACAGCGGCGCCCCGGCAATGATGATCGAGCCGAACAACTCAGGCCGCATTGCGGCCAGCATCATGACCGCCCAGCCTGCCTGACAATTTCCGATCACACAGGGTTTGGCGTCGGCCTGCGGATGCAAAGAGATGACTTTCTCCAGAAACACGGCTTCGGCAAGCGTAATGTCTTCTATCGTCTGCCCCGGGACAGGCTCCGGAAGGAAGCCGATGAAATAGCAGGGATGCCCGGCTCGCAACGCGACACCGATTTCGCTGTCCGCCTTGAACCCGCCAATGCCCGGCCCGTGTCCGGCCCTCGGATCCACGACCACGAACGGCCGGCGCATCTCGTCGACCTCGATCCCAGTGGGAGGAATGATCCGAGCCAATGCGTAGTTGACGGGTTTCTCGAGGGAGCGCCCATCGAGGACAATCTCGGGCGTGAAGCTCAGTACGTGCGGAGCCGTCGCTTCGGCATGGGTCCGATACTGATTGCCGCGCTTTCGCATCACATCCCAGAACAGCACGCTACGCTGGGCAGCATCCAAGGCGTAATCGAAGAAGAAGCCGGCAGGACCGAATTGAGCGGCGAAATCGGCTTTCGGAAGATAGGAAGGATACCGCATGCCAAATCTCCTCATTCACGCTCTCAGCGAGAGACCGAAGATCTATGCTTGAATGATATTCTCGATCTGCGTCCGCTCTGTGAAGGAACTGCCCGGCGGCCAGCCACCTGTTTGTTAGCAGTTGCAGCATAACAGCGCCCGACGGCTGCACCTACGTATCTTACGGTAGTATACGCTGTTGGTGAGCAGATATCACCGGAGCGGCGGGCGACTTCATCCGGAACGAAGTGTCGATCGGCCGCCAGCGCTGTCGGGCGCACGTTCGTGACACATCAATGCTGGTTCTCGCACCCATTCATAATGGGTTTACGAAAAAGGGGTGAAGTGTGCGTAGATTACAGGATTCTACTCTTCCTTGCGGCGTAACTTACTTCCATGTCGGGAGAGTTCGGCCGATTATCCCCCGAACGTAAGCACAACGGCGGCGTCCACGCAATTGGCGAGCGCTGCGTGACGGGGAGGAATGGTCATGCCAGACGCTGGTATTTACGCCAAGTTCGAGGACCTTAGCCCGTTTGAGATCAAGGACGAATTGATCCGCCTGGCGCAGGCCGACAAGGCAGGGCGCGTTTATCTCAACGCCGGGCGAGGCAATCCGAACTGGATCGCAACGCGGGCGCGCGAGGCGTTCTTCCTGCTCGGGCAGTTCGCGCTCACCGAAGCCAAGCGGGTCTCTTATGACGAAGCAGCTGGTCTCGCAGGCATGCCTCCGACGGATGGTTGCTACAGCCGCCTGAAAGCCTGGGTGCAGAAACGCAAGGGCGACCCTGATACCCCCGGCGCGGACACGCTTGAGGCGGTCGTCGATTTTGCCATCAAGAAATTCGCCTTCGAGCCGGACAAATTCGTCAATGAATTGACGGATTCAATCATCGGGGACCACTACCCCGTCCCCGACCGTGCGCTTGTCCACAACGAAGCGATCACGCACGAATACCTGATGTGGGCCATGTGCGCCGGCCATCGTCCGAGCGCGAAATTCGACTTATACCCGGTCGAGGGTGGCACCGCGGCCATGTGCTATATCTTCAAGGCGCTGAAAAACGCCCGGCTGCTGAATTCCGGCGACACGATCGCGCTGGTCACGCCGATCTTTACGCCTTACCTCGAAATGCCGCATCTCGAAGATTACGCGCTAAAACAGGTCCACGTTTCGGCGGAGGCTGAGGACCGTTTCCAGCTCACCGATGAAGACCTGAAAGCGCTCGAGGACAAGTCGGTCAAGGCGCTGTTCATCGTCAATCCCGGCAATCCGTCGGCTGTTGCGCTTGATCCCGAGTCGATGGGACGTCTGGTGAAATTCGTGAAGACGAAACGCCCGGATCTAATGATCCTGACGGATGACGTCTACGGAACCTTCGTGCCGAACTTCGAGTCGGTGATGGGTCATCTGCCGCACAACACGATCGGCGTCTATTCTTACTCCAAGTATTTCGGCTGCACCGGCTGGCGCCTAGGCGTCGTCGCCGTCGCCCAGGACAACATCTTCGACAAGGCGATCCGCGCGCTGCCGGAATCTGCCCAGAAGCTGATGGACGCCCGCTACAAGGCACTCACTCCGCATCCGCGAGAGATCAAATTCATCGATCGCATCGTCGCTGACAGCCGCGATGTAGCGTTGAACCACACCGCCGGCCTGTCGCTGCCGCAGCAGGTGATGATGTCGCTGTTCGGCCTCGTCGAGATGATGGACGAGGACAAGATCTATCAAAAGGCCTGCATGGCCATCTGCCAACGGCGCTTCGACAAACTGATGAACGGGATGGGGATTGAGTTTCACGCCCGCCCCTATTTCGACCGCTACTACGGCATCATCGACTACGAATTCTGGGCGCGGAAGTATGTCGGCGACGAGGTGACCGACTGGGTCAAGCAGAACGTCCATCCGCTCGACATCGCCTTCAAGCTCGCCGAAGACCACGGCATCGTGGTTCTGAACGGATCGGGCTTCGATGCCCCCAACTGGTCGGTGCGCGTATCGTTCGCCAACCTACCCGACGAGGCTTACGACTCGATCGGGCGCGCAATACGCGCGGTTGCGCGCGGCTATCTACAGGCCTATCGCGCGTCAAAGGGCGAATTGGCGCAGCCCTAGCGGGCGACGAACACTCCGTCGCATAGTTCTACTCAGGAGATCACGCCGTCATGTTCGAATGGTTCGCCGAAACGCTTCGAAAATATCCCGAGATCGCGATCTTCCTATCGCTTGCGATCGGCTACTTCGTCGGAAAGTTCACCTATAAGGGTCTCGGCCTTGGGGCCGTCACCTCGACCTTGCTTGCGGCCGTGGTCATTGGTCAGCTCGGAATTACCGTGTCGCCGAACGTAAAATCGGTCTTCTTTCTCATGTTCCTTTTTGCGGTAGGATACGGCGTCGGCCCGCAATTTGTGCGTGGCATCGCAACCGATGGCCTGCCGCAGGCTGCCTTTTCGGTGATCGTCTGCATCTACTGCCTTGCCGTTCCGGTGATCCTTGCGATGTTGGCGGGTTATGATATCGGTTCCGCGGCCGGTCTTTATGCCGGGTCTCAGACGATCTCGGCCTCCATGGGCCTAGCGACGGACGCGATAAACCGCGCCGGCCTACCGCCCGACCAAGTAACTGCGACGCTCAACGCGATGCCCATCGCCTATGCGGTGACCTACATCTTCGGCACGGCGGGATCGGCAGTCATTCTCGCGCTTGTCGGTCCAAGACTTCTTGGAATCGACCTCGTCGCCGCCTGCAAGGACTATGAAACCCGCCACAGCGCCGCGGCAGAACTTGGTGGGGCAGGTTCGGCCTGGCACCGTTTCGAACTGCGCGCATACCGGATCAAGCCCGGTGGGCCCGTGGTTGGCCTGACGGCCGCGAAGGCTGAGGCGCTTATCCCAAACGCACGGGTTTTCGTAGAGCGCATCCGTCGGGACGGCGTGATCCAGGAGGCGACGGCCGATACGGTTCTGCAAGCTGGCGATGTCGTTGCCGTGGTTGGTCCAACCGATGTGTTGGTCAACGTGCTTGGTCACGAAGCGGAGGAAGTCAACGATCCCGAACTGCAGAATGTCCCAGCTGAAGGCGTCGACGTATTCGTTACCAGCAAGGAGATCGATGGCAAGAAGCTCTCCGAGATTGCCAAGTCGCCAGCCGCGCGTGGTGTATTCCTGCGCAAGATTGTGCGCGGCGCTACCGCGGTCGTCATCCCCATCCTGCCCGACACCGTCCTGCACCGCGGCGACATCCTGACACTCGTCGGCCGCTCAAAGGACATTGCGGCCGCCACCAAACACATCGGCTATGCCGACCGAGCCACCGACGTCGCCGATGTCGCCTTCATCGGCGCTGCAATCGTATTGGGCGGGCTCGTCGGCGCGTTCGTCCTGAATGTTGCGGGCATACCGCTGACCCTCTCGACCGCCGGCGGCGCATTGATCTCGGGCCTTGTCTTCGGCTGGCTGCGATCGGTGCACCCCACATTCGGTCGGATTCCATCGTCGACCGTGTGGTTCATGAATTCGGTGGGCCTGAACGTCTTCATCGCGGTCGTCGGCCTTACCGCCGGGCCCGGGTTCGTCGCAGGTCTCAAGGAGCTCGGCGTCAGCCTGTTCCTCTGGGGCGTCGTCGCGACCACCATCCCCTTGATCCTCGCGATGTACACCGGGAAATATCTGTTCAAGTTCGACCCGGCCATCCTGTTCGGCGCCTGCGCTGGCGCCCGGACCACGACCGCGGCCCTTGGCATGATTACCGACGCTGCGAAAAGCCAGGTTCCGGCCCTCGGCTATACCGTGACATACGCCATCGGCAACACGCTGCTGACGATCTGGGGCATGGTCGTCGTTATGCTGCTTGGCTAGTTGGCGACCCGCGCGGTATCCGAGCTAAGCGGCATAGCGGACCCATGCACTGAGCAACTTTTTACGGCCTCAGGCATTTGCAAACGACGGTCGAACCGCGTACCGAACATGACGGGTCGTTCACCGGTGTCCACTGCGCCAGTTCTCCGGAGAAGGTGGATTTCACGAAGTCCCGAATTTCGTCCTGAACCGGACTGATCTCGCGTGGGAGGCTGAAGCAACTCCCAGTTTGGCCAGATGTGAAGTCTAGATAGTCGAACGTGGTCCAGCCACCGGCCTTTTGTAGAAGTGTGTCTCCCTTAAACCCCGGCGAATGGGCGGCAATTTCAATTTTCCTCAACCTGGCAGGATCCTCGTTGCAAAACCAAACAGGATCGTCTTGCTGCCAGCTCTCCACCGTGCAACTGGCCCCAGCGTAAACGCTCATAATGGTATTTCCCCATGCATCGGCCTCATTCACATCAATGATTTTAAGAAGATACGGCCAGGTGGTCTCAACGCCAGTATCGAAAACTCGCACCATTTTGAGCGTCCCGTTACGAAACTCACCCTTCAGGTCAATTCCATCGCCGGACAGCTCGTCAACAATGGAGACGAAATCTGGATAGGGAAGCCCATTAATCGAAAGGAGGCTGATGTTCTCCTTTACACCACGAATATGGTCGAAGTTTTTGCTTCTTAGCGCCCTGATGATCCGAACCGTCGAATCAGCACCGCGCCTTTTGACGCCCCCGACGGCCACCACGTAAGCGCCTGAGGCGCGACCTGCGAAATAGTCCCATCCCTTCTGGTCCGCGCCGTTCTCCAGCAATAGATCGACCATACGGTCATCAGCCTGCGCCTGTAGAGCTTCCTTTACAAAACTTCGCTTAAAACGCCCATCGGCAAATCCATTTCCGTCGATATTCCCGCGGCGTAAGATTTCGCGAGCGCTAAGAAAATCGTTCGCCCGTATAGCTGCTATCAAAGCGCGACCATCATCGGTAACGGGATCTGCGAATGTAACTTTTGGCAATCCGCAGGTAAAAAAGAACAGCGCTAGCGTCACTGCGATGAAGGGCGGCCGCCATCGCGTGTACCGTCGAGGAGCGGCAATCATCTGTTTACCTTGGGCCGTCCTCTAAAGGGCGGACCTTCCCCCCGGCACGCGCTCTGGGGCGTTGCTCATCATTTCTTGGGTAGTTCTTTTGCGATTTTTCTCCGTCGTCCGGAAGAACGCGAAGCCCCGCTTCGTGCGCCGCAATTACGAAAGCTGCCCGAGCTGTCGCTGCGTCAGTGTAAAATTCCATCGCCTCCAGGGACGCCATCAGAGCGCTGTGAAACGACGGACGGCTTTTCGGCCATTTGCTGCTTAGGAGCATGGCGGCGAGATCTGCGACTGTATCAGCATGTCGATATCGGCCGTTGCCTTCAATTTCGACGTCCATCGGACTGATAAAGACGGGGATTTCGCCAACCATGCCCCTAACTCCCTTGACTTTTCCGTATTGATAAATGGAAGCCGATTCGCTTTCGTCCAGAGCACTGAGCCCGCACGTCCTTGACTTTTGATTGAATTAGAACAAAATAAGAACATTCCCATGGAGGCTCCTATGACCCATACAGAGCAAGTCATTGCAAATGCCCTGGCAGCCGTAGCCGCGAGTAAGGCTGAGCGCGAACGCGATGCCGAACGCCGCAAACGCGTATTTGGCAACATCGAGATCGGTCGCCCCCTGCCCGTTGTGAAAGGCCAGCAACTGAGCTTGGATTTACACTGATGCTGCCCGTGGCCAAGGAAGACGTCGATTTCGAAGTGCAGGCAGCCCTCGCCTGGCATGACGACGACGTGAATGCGACGATTGCCACACTGCTTGAGGACATCAGGCACTTGCGGCAGCAACTGTCACTGGCCAAGAGCGCCATGAGCCGGGGCATAACGCGCGGTTGGGCTCCTCAGTTTGAACGCAAATGAGCATGCAAAGTTTGTCAACTGAGATCGACCTACGCCTTGAAAGGATTGGCCGACCGGCTAGAGCCTCTCGAAGGTCGTCTCGTCGGAGGCGGTGACCTCGAGGATGAGCGGTCCTTCCGCCTTCAGCCTGACGCGGCCTCTGCTGACGCGGACGAGGCGTACGGGCGCCTGCTTTTCGTCGAGTCGGCGACGCAGCAGCAGAAGCCGGGTTTCAAGATTGTCCTTGATCTCCGGCATCCGGGAACCGACCGCAAGCCGCATTTCTCTGTTCGTGAATTCGGTCCTGCCGTCGCTTAAATGCCAATCGAGCATCAGGCGCAGCAAGGTCCCGGCAACGCCCTTCACTATGTAGGTTCCGTCGACGAACACACTGTCGTCGAAGCGGTGATGGACGACGCGGACTTCCCGCCCGGCGATAACAGACTCGGGCATGCCGACCGCCGGCTTCAATTCGGCCGCCGCCGCTTCCCGCTCGCTGGCCCTGAGGGCGCTGGCCGCCTGTCCAACCAGAATTTCGAGAGCAGCCTCGTCCTCTTCGCGGAAGGCGAGGCGCTCGGCGCTCTCGATGAAGAGTACACCTGTCACCGTTCCTTGGGCGGTCATGGGAATGGCGATCTGGCTCATGGCCGTCGACAATTGCGGGAAAGCAACAGTACGCGTGGCATTTTCGGTCCGTTCTGCCTCCAGACCGATCGCCTCTCCGAACCGGCGCACGCGGCTCATGTCGCTAACCTTGATCGTCTGGCCGCTCGTCGCAGCTGCGCCGATCAATCCCTCGCTGCCGGCGATTTCCGATCCGAGACCCGAGCGCTCGTAGCCTATGCTACCGGTGGTGATGAGGCAGCCACGATGGCTGTCGTGGATGAGCACGAGCGCATGATCGTATCCGAGGACGCGCTGGACGCCGCCGAGCAGACTGTCGATGATCTCATCGGCTTCCGCCTGTCGCTCGATGACCTTGATCGCCTCAGAAAGGGCGGGAAGGCTGACGGGCGCGCGGCCCGTCGCGGGTGAGCCTGTTTCCGCCGGCGATGGAACCTTTTCTATTCCGTGCACTCGGAAAATGTCGGCGCTTCTGAGCCGCATGACATCGGACATGCCGACCTGCGCGCTACTCGCCTTGAGCTGGCGGGCGATCCTGTCGAACAGTGTACCGGTATCAACGGAACGAACAAAACCGATGTCGAGCAGGAACTGATCGCCGGTGAAGCCGTCGACCACGATCAGTGTGACCTTGGGATTGGCGCGTACATTCGCCGCCGTCTTGGCGAAGAACTGGTTGGAAAGCGCGACATGCTCCTCATCGACCCGCACCACATGCGATAGATAGGAGATGTTCGGCATGCCATCGGCCGACGCCGTGGCGATGATGGACGGGATGACGCCCTCGAAGCAGGCGGAAAGATCGGAAAGCCGCAGATTCATTGAGACCTCGCGCCGGTCTGCGTGCCTGCCAACATGCCCGCGAGCGGGCCGGGCGTCTGAATGTAGATTTCACTGATCATGAGCCGAGCGACACGCGCCTCTCGTGCCGTCAACCATGGAGCGATAAGGCGCCGCGGCACCCCGAGGGATTCCAGCTCGTCCGTCGCTGCCATTATAAAGCGGTCGGCGCGATCGAGGTCGGGTGTTTCCATCTCCCGCATCTGGGCGGTCCCCTTCAGTTGAAAACTGACATAATCCGACGGGCTGACGAAGGTGACAGCGAGCCGCCCGGTCTGCCGGATACAGGCTTCGAGCCGTGGCCACTGCCAGGCGGAAAAGATGACGTCGACTGTCTCGCGGTCTTCCAGGGGATGGAAGCCGACACCGCGTCCCGCCGAAGGACGGCCGGTCTCGTCAGCCGCGGCGATAATGCACATCAGCGGCCGATTGAAAAAATCGAGAAGCCTGTCGTCGAACCTCACTAACGTCCCCCATTGCGCGCATCCCCGATCTTCTTAGCAAACTTTTAGGATATTCGGCATGGCTTGCACATTCATTTAGGAACGCCGGTTTTCGCGGTGCGCTATAGAAATGCCGTACAGGCTGGACGGCCCGGACAATTGTCATCTGCACGCCATCGGCGGCCTCGTGCGGCCGGGCAAAAGACATTGGCACCGCGCCCCCGTAGTCGGAGCGAGGCTCGGATTTCTGCGTCCTGCCGCAACAGTGAAAGCATCGACGATCGATGCATTCCGAACCTGGAGAGCAAGATGAAAAATTTTACCTATGCGGCGGTTTCGCCGCCGAGGCATGGGACGCGAGCAATGGCGTTCGGTAAGTATGTGATCCGCATGATGGCGGACAACACTGGCGGTTCCCTCGGCATGTACGAGGCCTATTTGCAGGCCGGCGAAGGGTCGCCACTGCATATACACGAGCGCGAGGACGAGTTCTTCCGCGTCCTTAGCGGGCGCTTCGGCTTCTGGTGCGGCGGCGACTATATCGAACTTGCCGAAGGCGGCTGCATCGCACTGCCGCGCGGCGTGCCGCACCGCTTTCGCAACGTCGGGAAGACGGAGGGCCGCCTCATGGGCGTCGTCACACCGGGCGGGTTCGAAAGCTTCTTTCCGATCGTCGAGCTCTGCAAACCCGAAACACCCGAGCAGATCGCCTCGGTCGCCAAGGACTTCGGTCTGGCCTTCCCGCCCGACGACGACCGCGAGGTCGCCTGACCACCCCAAGCACAACACCGGAACTGAACAACGGTCCATTGAAAGGATACCGAAGGATGACACACGTGCCTTCGAACGAAACCGCTATGCCCCTGACAGCCATGCAGCTCGATGCCTATCTGACCCGGATCGCGGTCGAGCGGCCGTCGCGTCTTGACATCCGAAGCCTATCGCAGCTGCACCGTGCCCATCTCATGAGTTTTACATGGGAGGCGCTCGACGCCTTCATGGGATGGCCCTCAACGATCACACCGGCTGCGGCCTTCGCCAAGATGGTCGAACGGCGGCGCGGCGGCTGGTGTTACGAAATGAACGGCCTCTTCGGTGCCGCGCTTGCCGCACTTGGCTTCCGCGTGACCCGCCTGTGCGGCGGCGTCGACCGGGAAAGGCTCGGCGACATCGCCATCGGCAATCATCTGACGCTGCGTATCGACCTCGATCGGCCCTATCTTGCCGAAGTCGGCGTGGCGGACGCCATCATCGAGCCGGTGCCACTCGCCGCAGGACCATTCAGCCAGCGCGGCTTCGACTTCTCGATTATGCCAACGGATGACGGCTGGCTCCGCTTCAACAACCATGTGCGCGGCATCGCGAAAAGCTTCGATTTCCAGGCCGACCATAGCGACGAGTCCGCAATGGTCGCAACGCATGGCTGGCTGATGCAGGATCCAGGCTCCCCCTTCACAAATGCACTCGCGGTCCTGCGTCACACGGCGGACGGTTATGTCGCACTTCAGAACGACCGTCTGAGCCATGTGACGGCGAACAGCGTCACCGAGCAGCGCATCACGAGCGCCGAGCATCTCTCCGACACGTTCGAAACCGTATTCGATCTCGAGATCCCACAACCCGGTCACGTCTGGGAGCGCCTCCAGGCCATCAGCCGCGACAAGGCGGCTTGAGCCGATGCCCCGCATCATCCCACATCCGAGGAAACATCCATGCTTCGCATAACAACATTCGCCCTTGCTCTTGGTTTGAGCACGACGCTCGCCCTTGCCGTGGCCACCGATCCGGCGCCGACCGGGACCTATAAGACCGACCCCTCGCATTCGAGTCTCAGCTGGTCCTTCGACCACTCCGGCCTGTCGCACTACACCGCGCGATTCACCAAAGTCGATGCGCGACTCGACTGGAAGCCGGAACAGCCGGAAACCTCCACGCTCTCGGTTGCGATCGATCCGCTCTCGGTCCGCACCGACTATCCCTGGCCGGAGAAGGTCGACTTCGACGCGGAAATCGGCACAGCGGAGACCTTCCTGGCAGCCAAGCCGATCACTTTCGTTTCCAGGACGATCCACGTGACCGGCGAGAACACGGGTACTGTCGAAGGCCTCCTCACCTTTCGCGGCGAGACACACCCGGCAACACTCGACGTCACCTTCAACGGCTCGATGGCCAAGCACTCAAGGATGGGTGTCCCGAAGATCGGCTTCTCGGCAACCGGCAGGATCCGCCGCAGCGAATGGGGACTGGATTTCGCAATCCCCGAACTCGGCGACATCATCACCATCGCCATCGAAACGCAGATGGTGCCTGCTGATCACTCATTCTAGTGAAACGAATGCGATGCAGGTCCGGCCGGATCTGCATCTCTTCACTGGGCGGGCGCACCTTTCGCCTTTGATGGGATCGCCCAGCACATCCGTTTCCAATTCGAAGGTAAGAACCGGAGTTTGGTCGCCGGAAAGCTCAAATATCCCTTTCATCAGGTCATCGAGTGGTTTCGATGATCGCACGATTTGAAGAAAGGACTTCCCATGCGCAAGGAAGAGGACAACAAGGCCGTCGTGGTTCGCTGGTTCACCGAATTCTGGGGCAAGGAGGTCAATCTTGCTGTTGTCGATGACATCGCGGCACCCGACATGCTCCTGCAATATTCCCTGCATGAACCGCGCCGCGGCCGCGAGGACATCAAGGCGTTCATGACCGACTTCCGAGCCGCCTTCCCCGATCTCAACTTCTGGGGCACCGCCGACCTGATCGCCGAGGGCGACTATGTCGTCGGCCAGTGGGAAGGCGGCGGCACGCACACCGGCCCGGCCTTTGATGACTTCCTTCTCGGCGGCTTGCCAGCCGCAACCGGCCGCAAGATGCGCTTCACTGGCAAGACCGTGCTGAAGGTCGTCGATGGCATGATCGTCGAGGAAAATGGTCTCGACGATGGCCTGACTGCAATGATGCAGCTCGGTCTGATCGATAAGGCCTGAAACCTGACAGCGCTAGCCCACGTGGCTGCTAATCTTGGTCAGGAGAACCAAGGCTCGCACAGCCCCTGTGCGAGCCTCATCTGCGTTCGCCTCCAAGCGAGCCAGGCGCTCTGTCGACAACCTGCGCAAGATCCGGGTGGTTTTTGTTTCATTCGAGAGCGAGGATCGGAGTGTGGCCCCTTGCGGATCCAAGGCACGGTCGATCTGGAACGAATTCGGGTAGAAACCATGAACATGAACATCCGCCCCGCGCCAACCCTTCGCACGTCGCACCCGCTTGTAGCGGACGATCCTCGCTGGGCGCGTATTGTCACTCGCGACAAGTCCGCCGACGGTCAGCTCTGGTACTCGGTTTCGACGACCGGCGTCTATTGTCGGCCCTCGTGCCCGTCGCGCACGGCGAACCCGAAGAATGTCACCCTGCACGACACGATCGAAAGCGCCCGCGCGACCGGCTTCCGGGCCTGCCGGCGCTGCAATCCCGACGGTCCTACACTCGAACGCGAGAAGGCCACGCTCGTCGCGAAGGCCTGCCGGATCATCGAGGACAGCGAGGGAGAGCCCTCGCTGGAGGATCTGGCAACTGCTGTCGATCGCAGTCCGAGCTATTTCCATCGCATGTTCAAAGCATCGACGGGGCTGACCCCGAAGGCCTATGCGGTTGGCCAGCGCGCCAAAAAAGTGGGTGAAGGCCTCGAGACCGGGACGAGCGTCACCGAAGCGATGTACGACGCCGGCTTTAATTCCAGTGGCCGCTTCTATGAGAAATCGAACGGCATGCTTGGCATGACGCCGACCCGGTATCGTGACGGCGGCACCAACGAGGACATCAAGTTTGCAGTCGGCCAATCCTATCTCGGCGCGATCCTGGTGGCGTCCAGCACGAAGGGCGTGGCTTCGATCCTACTCGGCGACGACCCGGACGCGCTGGTTCGCGATCTTCAAGATCGTTTCCCGAAGGCGCGCCTGATCGGCATGGACCGCGACTACGAGGCGCTGGTCGCCCAGGTCTGCGGCTTCGTCGAAAATCCCGGCATCGGCCTCGATCTGCCGCTCGACGTTCGCGGCACGGCGTTTCAACGCCGGGTATGGCAAGCTTTGCAGGAGGTTCCGGTCGGCGAGCGCGTGTCCTATTCGGAAATCGCCCGCCGTATCGGCGCGCCGCGCGCCACCCGGGCGGTCGCCGGTGCCTGCGCTGCAAACAGTATCGCGGTGGCCATTCCCTGCCATCGCGTCGTGCGCGGCACTGGCGCGCTTGCCGGCTATCGCTGGGGCATCGAGCGCAAGCGTGCCCTCATCCAGAAGGAAGCGAAGGCATGAACAAGAACGCGATCGACATGGTACCGGCCTCAACGGTTGCATCCGCGGAAGCACGAATTGTCGCCTACGACTGGACAGCGCTTGCCGACGAACTCGACGGCTTCGGTTGCGCCGTCCTTCCCGGCCTTCTCACGCCCGACGAATGCAGCAACATTGCGTCGCTCTATCCCGACGAAAGCCACTTCCGCAGCCATGTCATCATGGCGCGGCACGGCTTCGGGAAGGGTGAGTATCGCTATTTCAAATATCCGCTGCCCGATCTCATCGGCGGCATCCGCACGGCGCTGTATCCCCGCCTTGCCGTTGTCGCCAACGCATGGAACGAGCGAATGGGACTGGAGCAGCGGTTTCCAGACGAACACGCCGCATTCCTGCAGCAATGCCACGACGCCGGGCAGACGCGCCCGACACCGCTTTTGCTGCAGTATGTCCCAGGCGACTTCAACTGCCTTCACCAGGATCTTTACGGTGACCTCGCGTTCCCGATCCAGGTGGCGATCCTGCTCGCAGAGCCGGGCCGTGACTTCACAGGCGGCGAATTTGCACTGACCGAACAACGACCGCGCATGCAGAGCCGCGTCGAGGTCGTACCGCTTCGCCAGGGCGACGCTGTCGCCTTCGCTGTCCACAATCGACCGGTCCAGGGCACCAAGGGGAATTACCGCGTAAACCTGCGCCATGGTGTCAGCCGTGTGCGCTCCGGCATGCGTCACACCGTTGGGATCATCTTTCACGACGCGCGTTGATCTCACAATTCCGGCGGCGGCCCGTCAACGGCAGCGATCGTTGCGAATGCAAAACGCTTACATCTGACTTTCTGCGACAGAACTCCTATGAATTGCCTATTGCTGCGCTGCAATAATCGCCATAGGGTAGAGATGCTGAAATGGGAAGGTCCGTATGCCGCCAAGACCACGCAGCAATTCTCGCCCCGCGCGATCCGGCAAAGAGCCAATCGCTATTGATCTCGCCCTGCAGGGTGGTGGAGCGCACGGCGCGTTCACCTGGGGGGTCATTGAGCGGATTATCGACGAGCCCGGACTTATCATTTCAAGCATCAGCGGCACATCCGCCGGGGCGATGAATGCGGTCGTCCTTGCCCACGGCTTTGCAGTGGATGGAGAGACGGGGGCAAAATTGGCGCTGGAGGCGTTCTGGAGCCGCGTCAGTGAGGTTGCGCGCTTCAGCCCGTTTCAACGCACCGCACTTGACGTGTTGACCGGCAACTGGTCGCTCGACAATTCCCCGGCCTATCTTTTCTTCGACGTGATGAGTCGGCTGTTTTCGCCCTATGAGATCAATCCGGGCAATATCAATCCGCTTCGGGATATCCTCGAGGAAAGTGTTGATTTCGAGCTTCTGAAACACTCTCCCATCAAACTGTTCATCAACGCGACCAACGTGCGGACGGGTCTGCCACGGGTCTTTCGCAACGCTGAACTGAACGCCGATGTCGTGCTGGCATCCGCGTGCTTGCCGATGGTGCATCAGGCGATCGAAATAGACGGCGATCCTTATTGGGATGGCGGCTTCTCAGGCAATCCGCTTCTCACGCCGGTGGTTCGCGAGAGTGCGGCGCGTGACCTCGTGCTTGTTCAGGTCAATCCGGTCGAGCGCGCAGGCGTTCCCAAAACCGCGCGTGAAATTCTTAACCGCGTCAACGAAATCTCATTCAACTCCAGCCTGAAGAAGGAACTGCGAGCGATGGCCATACTTCAGCGGATGCTTTCGGAGAGCGGCGTTGCACCGGATGAGATTGCCTGGGCAAAGGAATGGTCGAGTGTCCGGCTCCACCGTATAGCCACGCCGCCGAGCATGGCGGAATTGAACGCGTCATCCAAGATGAATGGCGAATGGGAGTTTCTATCCATGCTCCGGCAAGAAGGGCAAGCAACCGCGCACGAATTTCTAGCGCTGCATGGGGCAGATATTGGGACGCGGGCGACCTTCGATATTGAAAGTCTGCTCGATACGGTTCTGCAATAGGCGCTAGGAACCGTCATGATGTCGTTGGCGTCCTGGTTGCCCTTGGTGTCTTGGTCGCGCTCGCGTATCGCGGCTGGAGTATCCTTCTCCTGGCGCCGTTTTGCGCGATGCTGGCTGCACGGCTCGCTGGCGAGCCCTTGCTTGCCAATTGGACAGTCTCGCACATAACGGTGCGGTGGTAACGCTCTTGGCGGTCTGCGGGGGGACGGTTATGTCGATCTCGCTATGGCGGCTATCGCAAGTGCGCTTGTCGCCCTTGTCGCCGTGATCACGATCGGAAATCTCTTCGGATCATTCTGACGGCCCGAAAGCAGTAGCGCTAAGCAAACTCGATTGACCATTGGGGGCGCTAAGCAATTCGGTCTAACATCCGCACGATATCTACGGGGTCGTAGGGTTTTGCAAGACGCAGGCAACCTCGGAATTTCTCAGGCATGCTTTCGGCCCCATATCCGCTGAGAAATAGGAAAGGGATGCCCCGTTTTGCCAGTTCCTCGGCAACGGGATACGACCTTTCACCATCCAAATTGATGTCGAGGATCGCGGCGTCGCACGGTTCATCGATGGCTGCACGAAAAGCAGTCTCGAGATCTCGGAACGGGCCAACCGCCACGTAGCCGGCCTCCACTACATCCTGCTCGAGCATCAGGGCGAGGATCGCCTCGTCTTCGACTAGGAGTATTCGCCGTGGTGTATCGCTAGACTTCGGCACAATACACCCTAACCCGCTGCTCGCCGGCGGCTTTGGAGACGATCGCGAACCGGCAGCGACAATGAACACCGAACTCCTTGCCTGTCGTACTCGATGTCCACTTTTCCGTTCAGATCAGCGGCAAGGATCTTTTCTAGCAGTAGTCGGCCAAATCCCGACCGCGTCGGTGGATCGACCAAAGGTCCGCCATGCTCAGTCCACTGGATCCGCAACCCGTCGTCGTGCAGTTCCCAGTCGACCGAAACATAACCACTCGCATCACTGAACGAGCCATACTTTGCCGCATTGGTGGCTAGTTCGTGGAAGGCGAGACCAAGTGCCAGAGCGGGCTTTGGCGGTAGGGAAACGAGTGGACCAGCCATACGTATGTTTTGGCCGTCCTCGCGCCGGAAGGGTGATAGCTCGTCATCAAGGATGGTCCGCAACGACACGCCGGACCACTCTGTCTCAGCAAGCCTTCCATGTGTCTGGGCAAGTGCCCTGATCCGGGCCTCGAAGGAGCGGCAGTCCTCCCTTGCACTGGAGGAGAAAGACTGCCGCGCAATAGCAGTGACCGTAGCGAGCGTATTCTTTACACGATGGCTGAGCTCGGCAATGAGTATCTCTCGCTGCTCTTCGGCCTGCTTTCGCGCAGTAATGTCCATGCAAATGCCACTAAGTTTCTTCAGCGCGCCGTTGCTTTCCTCGAAGCAACGACCAAAGGCTTCCAGCCACCGTTGCTCTCCATCCGGAAGCAGCGCTCTGTAAATGGCGTGATAGGGCTCTCGTTTCGCCGCGGCGGTATGGATAGCGGACTCGACCTCGGCGATATCCTCCGGATGGATGTCTCGCTTGAAATCAGAGAACGACCCGTCGAAAGAACCAGGTTGACGTCCATGGATCAACTCCAATCCTGGCGACCAGATGATCTTGCCAGAGGTGAGATCCCATTCCCAAGCGCCCATACCTCCAGCCTCAAGGGCCAACTGCAGTCGCTGCTCACTCTCCCGCAGTTCTTCTTCCGCACGTAGGCGGCTTTGCTCGGAACTAACCCGCTGTATGGCGAAGCCGAGTTGCCGAGCGATCGCTACGGCGACAGTTTCCTCCTCCGTGCTGAACGTATGCGGTTGGTCGTAGTAGGCCATGAATTTCCCAATCACCCTCCCCTCACCGAACAAGGGGATGAATGCGAGCGCGCCGATCTTCTCCGCCTCGATAGTCGCTCGCAACTCCGCTGTCAGATCGGCCTCGTCGAGGGTCGACACATACATCGGCGTCGCATCGGTTGTTTCTGCCGTCCATGGGGAATGGCCGCCGACAGCGTGCCTGTATGCCTGTGACAAGCCCCGCCACGCGACGAAGCGCATCACCTTCTGGTCATCGAAAAGCAAGATCGACGCTCGAGCGCATCCCAACGCGCTAGTGATTGCATCGAGGGCAGCATCAAAGGCAAGCTGCAGCTCTGACCCGTGATACAGGCGGTCCGTCATGCGATGGAGCACCGCCTGCTCCGCCGTTCGCTGCGCCAAAGCTTCCTCGGCGCGCTTCCGATCGGAGATGTCGCGGGCGATCTTCGACGCGCCGACAATCCGACCCTCCGCATCCTTAACGGGAGAGATGGTGAGCGAGATGTCGACAGGCGTTCCGTCCTTGTGCACGCGAACGGTTTCATAGTGCTCGATCCGCTGACCGCGTCGGATGCGATCGATGATATCCGCCTCTTCAGCAATCAGCTCATCGGGGAACAACGTTGTAACCGGTCTTCCAACGATCTCCGCGGCCGTGTAACCAAACAGCCGTTCGGCTCCTTGATTCCAACTCGTAATGATGCCGTCGAGGCCCTTACTGATGATTGCATCTTGCGAAGACTCCACGATAGAAGCCAGCCGCCGGGCCGCGAGTTCCGCCTGTTGGCGATGCTCAAGTTCATTTTGAACGGTGCGCAGGAGGCGGGCGTTATCAATTGCCATCGCAGCATGTGGAGCGATCCCGGCCACGATCTCCTCAGTTTCCTTGGTAAAGACACCCGGCCGGCTATGGCCGAAAAAAAGACCGCCCAGGACTTCGCTACTGCGTGATACCACCGGAACCGCCAAGTATCTCACGACTGGTAGGTGTCCCCTGGGCATGCCGTGATGCGGCTCGTTGTGCCCGTAACGCGCGTCCTTCCTGATGTCGTCAGAGCGAACGATGCCCTCCCCGCGAAAGGTAGGCTCAAAGACGCTTGTATTACGCGGCACTCCGAACCTCTCGAACGCTTCCCTCGGCGCCCCTGAGAGCGTGTAAAGCGTCAATCGTTCGCCTTTTGCGTCATTGAGATTGTAGAAAAAGGCGCCGAATTCGGCACCCGAGAGGCTCGTTGCGTTGTCAGTCACTGCCTGGACAACTCGTTCCAGTTCGAGGTCGCTCGACACAATGTGCGCTACATTGTTGAGCGTTTGAAAGCGTCGCTGTACCGCCTTTTGCCGGGAAATATCGAGAATGCTGACAAGCGAATGCTCGCAGTTTTTGCCCTCCCAGGCGATCGTCAGGAGGATCTCGAGATGCTGCCCTTTGAGCGTACGGACATGAGCCTCGCTCTCAAAGCGCTTGCGGCCCTCCCAGAGGGCGACGATCTCGTCGAGGAAAACTTCCGACGTTTCTGGGAGGAAAGTTGCGCCCAGATCACCGGTAAGCTCGACTTTGTCGTGAGCCTCGAAGAGCTCCATGGCGTAGACATTTACGTCTCGCACGTGAACCAATTTGACCGCATCCGCTGTCGCTTCGGGATGCATTTGAAAGTAGCCACGTATGTCGTCAACCCCGTCTGCGCGAAGCTCTTCCAATCGTGCTACCAGGCGAGAGAAGTCCTGATCCCACAATGCAACATGGGCACCATCGAAAATCCGACGATAATGCGCCTCGCTTTCATCAAAAACCTTCCAAGCGGCGCGCTGTTCCTGAGCATCGAGAACCGAGCAAGCCTCCGTAACCATGAAGTCCCCCATCGAAACGATATACAACGCTACTTGCTCCAAATGGTTCCGCAGTTCCTGAGCGAACGGGGCGTCACTCAAAGACTTCGTGAGGCAGGCGAGAAGTCGGATCGCAATTCCGCGCTGGGCAGCACGGATCAAGCCAAACGACGACGGCGACACACCTCAGCCGGACGATTTGCGCGAGCGGCGCAGGAACTTGAAGAGCCGCCGCTTTCCGCATCGTGTCGCTATCAAGGACGGCGCGGTTGTAGGCTATGCCTACGTCGTCCTGTTTCGCAAGCGACCTGCCTACCGCCACACCGTCAAGCACTCGATCTATGTTCATCACGACCACCTCGGCCAAGGCATCGGTCGCCTGCTGATGCACGACCTGATCGACGCTTGTGCCGCCGCCGGCTTCCGGCAGATGATTGGCTATATCGACGCCGAGAACACTGCTTCGCTCATGCTGCACGAACGGTTCAATTTCGTTCGCGTCGGCCTGCTGCGCGGAGTCGCCTATCGCTACGGCCGTTGGGCAGACAGTGCTATGGTTCAGCGCTCGCTCGGTCCTGGCTCGACCGCGCCGCCACCTCCCCCGCCGCTCTCCACCCGTTAAGGCGCAATTCCAAAGCCGCTGACGGAGCGCGACACGAGTGACGTCGCGGCCTTCGTCGCCCTCCACTTGAGCACGGGCGAACTATTTGTTGTACCGCCATGCGTTACATGGCGGATCGGGTTGAAACTGCCTCTTTATGCCTCTACGAAATCAGTGCGCAGTGTGATGGCCTCCCATGCGTCGATCTCCTCGACGACCTGATCGATTTTGCTTCGTGCGCGACGCAGAGCATCGCTTCCCAGCAGGAGATGAAGAGGAGGGTTGTCAGAGTTCACGAGTTCCAGGATCGCCTCCGCGGCCAAGACCGGATCGCCGGCCTGCCGGCCATCGGCAGCGTCAAAGGCCGCCGAACTTTTCCCGATTGTTTCAGCGTAGGCTTCACCGGCGGCGTCGCTCTTGCGGATTGAGTGGGCCGACAGGAAATCGGTTCGGAAGGCACCCGGAGCGACCGCGGTGACTTTAATGCCAAAAGGCTTGACCTCCGAGGCAAGACCTGCGGACATGCCCTCAAGGGCTGCCTTGGCGGCGGAGTACATCGCGGTCCCGACACCGGGCGCGCGGCCTGCGACGGACGTTATATTGATGATGTGACCACGTCCCTGCGCTCTCAGATATGGCAGGGAAGCCTTGATGATGCGAAATGGGGCGAAGACGTCGACGGCGAAAAGTCTTGTGACATCCTCGTTGGCGGCCATCTCGAGCGCGCCAAGCAGGCCGTAACCGGCGTTATTGACGACGATATCAATCTGACCCGCGATCTCAAACGCCTGGCGGGTGACAGTCTCCGCGGTCCCACCATCGCTCAGGTCGGCTGAAAGAACGTGCAAACGACCCGAACCGTCCTCTACCGGCCGATCGGTTCCCCGGACCGTGCCAATGACAGTATCGCCCTTTGCCAGCGCTGCCTCGGCCAGCGCTTTTCCAAGCCCGCGTGAAATGCCGGTAATGAACCAAGTGGTCATGAAATGCTCCTTTGCTTTCGGTAGGAAGGAGCTTGCCACACCGCCTGGCGCTGTATAATCCGCAAAAAAGTAAATGTCCTTGTTAGGTGGACTTAACAATGCAAGACATGTTGGCAGACAGGCTCCCGGCGGGGAACGACTACAACCAAATGCGCGCTTTCATCGCCGTTGCCGAATACTTGAGTTTCAGCCGTGCCGCTGAGGTGCTCGGCGTATCGCCGTCGGCACTCAGCCAGATGATCCGCAGCTTCGAGAAGCGGGTCGGAATGCGCCTTCTTCACCGAACGACGCGCAACGTGTCATTGACGGAGGTTGGCGAGAACCTCTTCCGACGGGTGCGACCGGCGGCGTTCGAACTGGGGGACGCCCTCGCACAGACAAGGATTGCTGGCGAGCGGCCGGCAGGCACTGTCCGTGTGCACGCGTTCCGCTCGGCCGCGCAGAAGCATATCCAACCAATCCTCAAGAGCTTTGCCGAACGCTATCCCGACATCGTGCTGGACATCACGATCGATGATGAGACGGTTGACATTGTGGCTGGCGGCTATGATGTCGCGGTGAGGATCGGCGAGGTCATCGAACGAGATATGGTCGCCGTCCGTCTGGGGCCCGAATTGCGGCAACTGGCTGTCGCGACACCCGACTATTTCAGCCAGCATGGTCGCCCCGAGCATCCACGTGACCTTGTCCACCACCGATGCGTACGGTGGCGCTGGCCTGGACATCAGGCGCCCTATGCCTGGGAATTCTTCGAAAACGACGCGTGGTTCAGCGTCGCCGTCAACGGTCCCCTCATCTTGAGCGACAAGGAGACGGCGTTGAATGCTGCGCTTCAAGGGGTAGGAATAGGATTTGCGGTCGAGGACACGGTAGCGGATTATATTGGGCAAGGGCGGCTAGTCAGTTGCCTCGAAGCTTGGTCCGCACCGTTCCCGGGTTGGTTTGTTTGCTACCCGCAGCAGCGGCAGATGGCGCCTGCCCTGCGAGCGTTCATTGATGCCGTCAGATCAGGTCCCGATGCTGGCCTATCACGAGAAGCAAAGGTTGTCGTTTGAGCGAACGGACGAGTTTGCGCGCCTCTTCGACGTGCGACCGCCGTCGAGTGAAGGTAACGCAGACGCATATTGGAAGTCGATCGCTTCAATCTTCTCTATGCTCTAACGGCCGGATGACCACTTCGAACCGAAAGCAGACGACCGCAGCGTCCGCAATCTCAAATACCGAGACTTGATGACCATGCCTAGGAGCCTAGATTTCGACTATGGGCATCTTCGACGTCGGGGACGGCACGCACCGAAAGGATTTGAAGCAGGGTCTGCGCCGGATCGAACGAGCCGACGGCCGGCAAGCATTTTTGCTACAGGCCGCGTTTGCTCTTGTCGATATCGCTATCCTCGCCTTCTTCATCTTGGGGCCATACCTCCGTTCAGGCCCCTCTTATCTCATTATCGATTACGCTATCGCTGTTTGGATCGCAGTGGAAATGATCGCCCGCGCGATTGCGGCGCCATCCATTCGCCAATGGATCCTTCGCCCAATGACGTGGATTGACGTGGTCGTCCTGGCAACCCTCGCCTTCCCGGATTTGCTGTTTAATTTCGCGTTCCTCAGAGTCCTTCGACTTTGGGCGATCGGTCGAAGTCCGCTGATCAAGGAAGCTCTCAGCAGGGCGGGCTACGTTCATCTTCTCGATGTTGTGAGAGCGATCATCAACTTCATGGTATTCCTCTTCCTTATCACCGGCTTCGTCTATACCTCGTTCTTCTACGACAAAGTTGGGGGAGAAGGGTTCGTCGACGCGCTTTATTTCACGGTCGCGACCGTGACGACGACGGGCTTCGGAGATATCACGCTTCCCGGCACTGTTGGAAAGCTCACATCCGTCGTAACGATGATCGTTGGCATCTCGCTGTTCGTCCGACTGGCCCAGGCGGTGGTCCGACCCCATAAGGTCACATATGCCTGCCACCGATGTGGACTACTGCGACATGACGCGGACGCCGTTCACTGCAAGGCCTGCGGCGAAATCCTAAACATTCCTGACGAGGGCTCGTAAGGCTGCAGGCGATCCAGAGCATCCGATGGCGACTGCGGAATCGAAAAGCGGATACGCCACGGCGAAATTCGACTTTTCTGTAGGTCGGTTATACACCGGAAGGTGTTGGGCCCACCGCAATCAATAGGCTGGCTTCAGTTCTCGAAGCGGTTTGTTTTGCGCCACTCCTCGTACTCTCCGCGGGCATCGTCATGCAGTGGATAGTAGCGCTGCAACGACCCACCCTCCATAAGCTTCATTCGCGAGAACTCCTCCCAATCGTGATGCTTTTGCGATTCCTCGATCACCTTCGAGGCCATTGCGACTGGAAGCACGACCACCCCGTCGTCGTCTGCGACGATGATGTCACCGGGGATTACAGTGACACCACCACAGGCAATCGGGACGTTGACGGCATTGGGATAGATGCTGGTCTGCACATGATAGTTGGGCGTCCAGCCGCGCAGCCATAGGGAGAGATCTAGCTTCTCGACATTGGGCCGATCGCGCATGCACCCATCGATCACGATGCCGGCGCCGCCTCTGCCCTTGAAATACGTCGACATCATATCGCCGAAGACGCCCGAACTCATGTCGCCGCGGGCGTCGACCACGACCACATCGCCCTCTTGCGCGTGATAGAGCACGTGGCGGTGCAACTGAGTCTCGGGATCGGCATATTCTCCCTCGCTGAAGAGGTCCGGTCGCTGCGGCAAGAATTGAAGCGTCAGGGCCGGCCCGACGATCGATTTCCCGCGGTTCTGCGACACGGGACCGACCATGTGCGGATTGCGGAAGCCCATGTGGCCAAGTGTGCCGGCAACCGTCGCGGCGCCGATTTCCTTCAGTGCGTCGATCAGCTCCTTGGGCGGTCGCGTAATGTCGGGCGTATGCGTCATTTTAGACTCCGGTGGATGAAACTACCAGTTTGTGACAGAACCGTCGCGGCGCTTCAGGTGAGGCGCTTCCCAGAAACGAAAGCTCTCCGCCTTGACCGCCTCTTCGTTGACCTCGACACCGAGCCCCGGCAGATCGCTGACCGGGTAGTTGGGGCCGTCGAGGCGTGGCTGCACGGGGAAGAAGTCGGAACTATCGAAGCCCAGCTTTGCTTCGGGAGCCCTGGTCTCGAGCCAAGCGAAATTCGGCACCGCTGCGGCGAGGTGGATGGTTGCGGCCGTGCAGACTGGCCCGAGGGGATTGTGGGGCATCAGGTCCACATAGTGCGCCTCGCTCCAACCCGCGACCTTCATCGCTTCGGTGAGCCCGCCCACATTACAAACATCGAGCCGGTTGAACTGATGGATGCCACGCTCGATGTAGGGCAGGAATTGCCACTTGCTGGCAAATTCCTCGCCTATGGCGAACGGGATGTCGGTCATCGTGCGCAGGGATTCGTAGGCCCCGGGTGTCTCGTCTCGTATCGCCTCCTCGAGGAAATCCAGCACGCCACGGCCGAGCTTGTTACTGAAGCTCGCCGCCTCGGCCACCGACAGCCGATGATGATAGTCGATGCCGAGGACGACGTCGTTGCCCAGCGCCTCGCGCGCCTTGTTCAGCATGGTTGCTGTGGGCCCAATCGACTCGCGCGGCTCAAAGATGTCCTTGCTGCTTTGCCCGATGGGGAAGAAGCGGATCACCTGCCACCCTTGCGCGCGTAGCTCGCGAGCTCGTTCAATGGCAACGTCGCCCTCGGCTTCATCTCCGGTCGAGGCGAAGGTAGGAATGCGGTCGCGCTGCTTGCCGCCCAGCAGTTCGTAGACCGGCACCCCCAACGCCTTGCCTTTGATGTCGTGAAGGGCAATGTCGATTGCGGAAATCGCCGCCTGCAGAACGCGCCCGCCTTCGAAGTATTGGCTGCGGTAGAGTTCCTGCCAGATCCGACCAATCTGCATCGGGTCGCGGCCGATGAGAAACTCGCGAAAGTGCTCGATCGCGCCGGCCACGGCCATCTCGCGACCGCTTAAGCCGCTCTCGCCCCAGCCGAAGAGGCCGTTGTCGGTCTCGACCTTGACCAGCATTTGGTTACGCGTTCCGACCCATACCGGATAGGGCTTGATCCTCGTAATTTTAAGCTTCGTGGTCATCCACGCCCTCGTTTCACACGCATCCGCTTGGTCTCAGTTGGCCTTGAGGGCCATTTCTGTTTCACCGTCGAACAGATGCATCCGCTCCTGATCGAATTCAAGCCAAATCTGTTCATCGGGCGCGACGGCGATGGTCGGCGGCACGCTGACATTGACGATGGCGCCGGACAGAAACGCTTGAACGAAGGTGACATCTCCGGTCGGCTCTACCGTGTAGGCCTTGGCAGGGACGCTTCCGGGCATCGCACTCTTGTGCAGCTTGATTGTCGAGTGACGTGCGCCGAGCACGACTTTCCTGGTTTTGGCCCTTTCGACCTTCCGGGCGTTATTTGGCGAGAGCTCGAGACGCCAGCCCTCCGCGCTGGTCAACACAGTGTTTCCGCTTGCCGTTGATGCCTCTAGCGGAACAAGGCTCATTGCCGGGCTGCCGACGAAGCTGGCGACGAACATGTTGACCGGGTGGGCAAAGACCTGCGCCGGCGAATCGTATTGCTGCAGGTAGCCGCCGTTCATCACCGCCATCCTGTCGGCCATGGTTACCGCTTCGAGCTGGTCGTGCGTCACGTAGATGATCGTCGCCTTGAGGTCCTGGTGAAAACGCTTGATCTCCGACCGCATCTGCACGCGCAGCTTTGCGTCGAGGTTGGAGAGTGGTTCATCCATCAGAAATACCGCCGGATCGCGAACAAGGGCACGGCCCAGGGCCACGCGCTGCTGTTGCCCGCCCGAAAGTTCGCGTGGCTTGCGCTCGAGCAGCTGCGTCATGTCGAGCACTCGCGCTGCTTCCTTGACCTTCTTGTCGATCTCGTCCCTTGGCAGTTTGCGCATCTGCAGCGGGAACGCGAGATTCTTGTAGACCGATTTCTGCGGATAGAGCGCGTAGTTCTGGAACACCATTGCGATATCCCGGTCCTTGGGATCCAGGTGGTTGACCACCCGGTCGCCGATGACGATGTCGCCAGATGTGATGGGGATGAGCCCCGCCACAAGATTGAGCGTGGTTGTCTTGCCGCAGCCTGACGGGCCGACAAGCGCAACGAATTCGCCGTCGTTGACCGTCAGCGAAACATTGTTGACAGCTTTGAAGCTGCCATAGGTCTTGACCAGATCTTTGAGGACCACGTGGGCCAACGGCAACTCCCCTAGTGCTTGACTGCGCCTTCCGTGAGGGCACGTACGAAGTATCGTTGCAGGACGAGAAACAGGACTACGACAGGCACGCTCATCATGAAGCTGGCCGCCATCAGGCCCGGAAAGTCCGTCGTATTCTCCGAGAAGAAGCGCTGGATGCCGACCGGTAGCGTCAACTGCTCGTTTTTGGAGAGGAAGGTGTAGGCGTAGATGTACTCGTTCCATGCGCCGATGAAGGAATAGATCGCCGTGGCAATGATTCCTGGCGCCGAGAGCGGCATCACGATCAGGACAAAGGCCTGGAACCGCGTTGCGCCGTCGATGCGCGCCGCCTGCTCGAGTTGCACCGGGATGTTGTCATAGAAGCCCTTGAGGAGCCAGATTGCCAGCGGCAGGCCGAATGTGAGGTAGGTGAGGATGAGCGACCCATGCGTGTTTACCAGCCCGATCGCGCGCATCAGGATGAAGAGCGGCACGAGAAAGATCACTGCCGGGAACATGTTGCGAAGCAAGACGGCGAAGAACAGAAAGTTCCGCCCCGGGAAGGTAAAGCGTGAAAACGCGTAGGCCGCAGGAACTGCCACGATCACCGAAAGGATGGTCGTGGCGGTCGAGACGAAAAGGCTGTTCCAGAAGAAGCGCAGGAAGTCCTGGCCGACGCTGTTTTGCGGATCGAGCAGCTTCTGGTAGCTGGCGAGCGTGGGTTGGTCCGGCCACCATTGCGGCGGGAATTGCATGGCCGCGAAGCCGGACTTGATCGAGGTGATCAGCATCCAGATCATCGGTAATGCAGTGTAGAGCAGCATGAACACAAGGAAGATGCGTCCGCCCCACCGCCATCCATCGATGCGCATGCGGCGACGCCCCTGGTCTCGATGAGGAGTCTCGGCAATCGTGCTCATTCGCTCGCATCCCTCTGCTCGTTGCCGCTCAGCGCACGGACGTAGAAGTAACCGAGCGACATCAAGATCAGGAACAGCAGCACCGAATAGGCCGATGCCACTCCCCAGCGCTGGCGGCCGAAGGCGAGCTCATAAATGTGGGTGATCCAGATATGCGAGGCGTTCGACGGCCCGCCGCCGGTCATGATCCAGGGGATGATGAACGAATTGAAGTTGGCCACGGCAAGCAGAAGGATCGTCACCGTCGAGACGTTTCTCAAGTGCGGAAAGGTGACGTGCCAGAATCGCTGCCATGCATTGGCCCCGTCCACCTTTGCGGCGCGCAGCAACTGGTCGGGAACCGTCTGCAGGCCAGCCATCATCATGATCATGGCAAACGGAAACTCTCGCCAGATATTGACGACGATCAGCGAGGGCAGCACGGTGCTGACGCTGTCGATGAAATTCGGCGGCCGGTCCGCCAATCCGAGGCCGACCAGCACCGCGCCAATGATCCCAAAGTCCGAATGGTAGATCCACTTCCAGATGTAGGACGCGGCGACCGCGCTGATGACCCAGGGAATGATCAGGACGGCGCGCAGGATGCCACGGCCGATAAAGTCACGATGGAGCGCCAAGGCGCAGGCAAACCCCAGGACAAATGAGATGAAAGTGGACCCGATCGTCCAGATAAGAGTGTTCGAGGTGACCTTCCAGAACACCGGACTTGTGAGGATGGCGATGTAGTTGTCGATGCCGACAAAAATCTTGTCCCGGAGCTGCAGGCCGGGAGGCGTATTAAAAAACGAAAGCTCGATCGTGTAGTAGATAGGGTAGGCTATGACGATGAGCATCACGGCGATCGCCGGAAGCACGTACGCGTAGTCAGCGCGATGCTCCCAGATCTTTTGCAGCACGCCTGGCCTATCGGGTTGCAGTCTTCGGCGAGTCTCGGCCTTGCCAGTCAAGATCGTCACTGTGCGGTGCCCTTGTTCGTCGGAACAAACCGGCTGCGATCGGGGCGCAGCCGGTCAGATCTTCAGGCTTGGACTAGAGTCCGCCGTCCATCAGGTCTTTTACCTTCTTGGCTGCGTCGTCCGCTGCCTGGTCGACCGTCATGGCTCCGGTCAGGGCATTCTGCAGCATGTCCGGGACGATGATGTTCATGATCTCGGGGGACTGCGGCAGTGCCGGGAACGGGATACCGTATGGCAGCATCGAGGTCGTGACATCGAGGAATTTGATGCTGTCCAGACGTTCCTTCATCCATTTGGTCTTGAAGCCGTTAAGGTTTCCCGGGTTCGAGCCGGCATAGGCCATCTTCAACGACCATTCGGGGCTCGTCCACATGCAGATGATAGCCTTTGCAGCCGGCTCGTCTACCTTGCCGCCCTCGACATATTCGGGCTTCAGGATGTGAATGTTGGAACCGCCAAACACGACGGCGCGCTTGCCGTCCGGGCCAGTCGGAATCAGGCCGTAGCGCATGTTGTCGATGACCGTCTGCGCCTTGACCTTGTCCGTGTCCGTCGCCTTTTTCTGCAGGTCGAGCATGACGTTGTAGTCGGACGGGTGCGAGATCATCATGCCGAGCTGGCCAGCGAGGAAGAGGGGCTGGTTGTCGGCCTGCTGGTTGGTGAGCGCCGAAACCGGAACCGACTTGTCGCGAACGTACATGTCGTAGGAGGCTTGCAATGCCGCCTTGCTCTGCGGGCTATTGAGCTCGACTTCCTTGTAGGCCGGGCTCGCGGTTGCTTCGTCGAAGACGCCACCACCATAGGCCCACAGCTGCGGCATGAAGCGGTACGGCGTATTGCCGGCATTCTTGCGAGCCACGAGGCCGTAACCTGATATGCCGAGCTTGTCGTGGATCTGCTTAGAATACTTGACGACATCGTCCCAGGTTGCCGGAGCCTTCTCCGGATCGAGGCCTGCGCGCTTGAAGACGTCGGCGTTCCAGATGAACGCCATCGTCTCGTTGTTGGTGGGAATGCCGTAGGTCACCCCATCCCAGGTCACGGCCTTCATTGCGCCTGGCCAGAAATCCTCGGTCGAATATCCAACGTCCTCGGGTTTCAGTGGCTGCAAATAGCCCTTGGAGGCGAACTCGGTGCCACCCAGGATTTGCAGGCGGACCGCCATCGGCGCTGCATTGCCAAGGAGCGCGGTCCGGAACTTGTCCAGCAGGTCATTATAGGTGAGGGCTTGTTCCTCAAGCTGGATGTTTGGGTAGGTTTTGCGGAAGGTCTCGAAGAATTCCTTGTAATACTGGCGCAAGAGATCGGGGTCGCCCTCGAACACGCCTTGATACCAGAAAGTCAGTCGTCCCTTGTAATCGAGCGGGGTGACCTTGGCGCAATCGGCCGCCGTGTCGAAGTTCTCTGTGCCGGCAATGGAGCGCACATATTGCGGCGACCACTGGCTCAAGTCGACCGACGCACCCAGCGCCGACGCGGACATCAACGATACCATCAAAGCAGTGGAGACAGTGCCGCGCAGGACGGCACCTCCGAGTGAAATCCTCGTCATAGGCATCCTCCAGGTTCTCCCATGCCGCTCTGCCTCGAGGCGAGCGGTCTTTGCTCGCCGGCTGGGCGTTGCCGCCAATGTATCCGTTCGAGCTGATTATACGTTTTCAGATCATAGATTGCCTGTCAATCGGAGAAATCGTACATTGTTTGTGGAAAGATCGCGTGATATCCGAGCAATCTATGTATTGATTGGAGACAGTCTTGGCCGAAACGAGCGATTTTAAAGCACAGCCACCCGATGGGATCGACGCTATCGGGGCCTCCAGCGAGGGCGCCTCGCTTTATCAACTGATCAGGGATGACATCATCGAAGGGCGGCTCGCTGCCAACGAACGGCTTGTCGTCACTGATCTCGCCCGGCGCCATGGCACCTCGACCAACCCAGTGCGCGAGGCTCTGCAACTGTTGCGCGGCGAAGGTTTTGTTACCTTCGTTCCTAACCGCGGAGCGCGTGTCCGGCCTATTGATCAGGACTTTGTTCGAGACATCTACGAGATAGGAGTCTTGATCGAGCCGGCACTGACGCGATGGTTCGTGAGTATGGCCACCGTCGAGGACATTGCTGAACTCGAACGCATCCAAGGGTTGATTGAAGAGAACGACTTCGCCGATACGGTCAGGCACAGCGAGCTGGACACCGCCTTCCACACCGTAATGTACCAGAGGCACTACAACCGCCACGCAGCCGAGCTTTGGTGGAAGCATCGCGAAGTGCTTCGAGCCGTGAGCCGGCGTTTCGACTTCACGCTCGCTCGGCGCGCCGCGATCCTTCGCGAGCATCGCGAGCTCATCGAGCATGTAAAAGCGGGAGACGCGAACGAGGCAGGCGAACTCATTGCACGCCATGTCGAAGGCTCCGGCCGGCACATCCTAGAACACATGCGTGCGCGTAACGCCGCTCGGGCAGGATAAAATACCTGGCCCCGCAACATCGCTATCCCGACCACTTCTGACAAAGGCAGTTGATATGAAAATCACCAGCGTTCGGCCGTGGCTAATCAAGTCCGATGCTTCTTATTGGGGAGAGTTTCTGTTCGTCGAGGTGACGACCGACGCGGGGGTGAGCGGCTGGGGCGAGATCACCACCACGACAAGGCTCGCCAATCGCGCCCTCTGTACGATCCTGCGGCAGATCGGCGCCGCTGTGACGGGCGAGGACCCGGCGCGTATCGAGTACCTGTGGCACAAGATATTCCGCAGCTTCACCTACATGGGCAGTCGCGGCGCCGCAGTCGAATGCGTCAGCGCCATCGACATCGCTCTTTGGGACATCCGAGGAAAAGTCCTGGATAAGCCGATTTACGAGCTGTTGGGTGGGCCGCTACGCGATGAGATCGCGCTCTACACCCACCCGAACCAGGCTAAGTTTACCAGCAAAGAGGCTGTGGTCCGCGAAATTCGAGACATCGTCGAGTCTGGCCACACTGCGCTCAAGTTCGATCCCTTCCCCCACCAAGGCCGCACCGCCGATGGACTGCCTCGCGAACAGCGGGACGGCTACCTCGATGGCAGCATGACCCGCAAGGATGAGCGCGAAGCCGCCGAACTCACGGCTCTCATCCGCGAAACGGCGGGCCCTGATGTCGACATCCTCATCGATGCGCATGGCCGGTTCGACGTCCCGACCGCCATTCGACTTTGTCGGAGCCTCGAGGAAGCTGGTCAGATCGACTGGTTCGAGGAGCCCTGTCCGCCGGAGAGCCTCAACGCGCTGAGACAGGTCCGTGAGAAGGTCAGTGCCGCTATCTCGTGGGGGGAGCGCGGTCACACGAAGTGGGATTTCGTGCCGGTGCTCGAAGACAAGCTCGCTGACTACATTATGCCTGATGTCACCTGGACCGGCGGCATTACTGAACTCAAGAAGATTTCTGCCCTGTGCGAAGCCTACTACATCCCGGTCTCGCCGCATGACGCGGCAGGGCCGATCAACGTGGTTGCAGGAGCACAGGTGATGATGACCGTTCCTAACTTCTACAAACTCGAAACGTCGGAGTGGAACCTTGGCAAATACGATCACCTCATCGACCGGCCGCTCGATGTTTCGAACGGCAGTCTCAAGCTTACGCCCAAGCCTGGTCTCGGCGTTGAGATGAACCGCGACTACCTTCAAAACCATGAGATAGAGCTGGACTAACTAGCAACGCACCACGCCGCCCCAGCGCGCGCGGCGATGAGCCCCGCCCACCAAAACGAGGATAAATCATGCCAGAGGCAGATGGAGCCGACGAGGCGCTCAATCGGGTGAACATGTATTCCAAGCCGTCCGACCTTCGCATCACCGACATGCGGGTAGCGGAAATTGTCGGGGCGCCGTTCACCTCAGTGCTGCTTAAGATTTACACCAACCAGGGCATCGTCGGGCTTGGCGAGGTGCGCGACGGCGCCAGCGCCACTTACGCGCTGATGCTGAAGAGCCGGTTGCTTGGCGAGAACCCTTGCAACATCGATCGGCTGTTTCGCCGGATCAAGCAGTTCGGCGGGCACGGTCGGCAAGGCGGCGGCGTATCGGCGGTTGAAATCGCGTTGTGGGATCTTGCCGGCAAGGCCTATGGCGTCCCGGTTTACCAGATGCTCGGAGGTCGGTTTCGAGACAAAGTGCGCGTCTACTGCGATACCGACGCCACCGTGCCGAGCGGCACCGAGACCGGAAAGCGCCTCAAGCAGCGCATGGAGCTCGGCTTCACTTTCCTCAAGATGGATTTGGGACTGATGCAGATTGCGGATGTGCCCGGTGCGGTCGTGTTTCCTGCCGGCTCACTGGAAGGATACCGCGACCATCCCAGTCGTGGGCCATTGAAGACCATCGAAGAGCGGCGTGTGCGCAACGCTGCGTACGATTTGCATAACGTCCAGCACCCGTTTACCGGCCTCCACTTTTCAGACAAGGGCCTCGACCTGCTGGAGCAATACATCGCTGAGGTTCGCGAGGTCATCGGCATGGATGTGCCGCTCGCCATCGACCATATCGGCCATATCTCGATGCAGAACGGCATTCGCCTTGCCCGGCGAATTGAAAAATACGTGCCAGCCTGGCTCGAGGATGTGATCCCATGGCAGTATACCGAGCAATATCGCCAACTGCAGGACGCCACCACGGTGCCGATCTGCACTGGTGAAGACATATACCTCAAGGAGGGCTTCGAGCCTCTGCTCAACAGCGGCGGCGTCGCCGTCATCCACCCGGACCTGCTCACCAGCGGGGGCATCCTCGAGACCAAGAAGATCGGCGACATGGCGCAGGACAAGGGTGTCGCCATGGCCATCCACATGGCGGAAAGTCCAATCGCTGCGATGGCCGCGGCACATGTCGCGACCGCGACCGAAAACTTCATGGCGCTTGAATACCATTCCGCCGATGTCGACTGGTGGGACGATATCGTCACGGGCCTTCCCAAGCCGCTGGTGAAGAACGGCTTCATCACAGTTCCCGACAAGCCCGGCCTGGGGATTGACGACGTTGTCGATGAGGTGATCTCGCAGCATCTGCAACCGGGTGTCACCGGCATTTGGCAGCCGACGGATCGCTGGGACGATGAATATTCCTGGGATCGCACCTGGAGCTGAGGCAAAAAGGAAAACGAAGATGAAGATCACCGATCTCCGCTGCGCCGTTATCGGGAAACACCCGATCGTCCGCATCGTTACGGACGAGGGCCTCTATGGCTTGGGTGAAGTCGAATTCACCAAATCCTATCTCAAGCCCTGGGTGCTGCATTTCCGCGAGGCGCTGGTCGGCGAGGATCCGACCGACGTCGAGAGAGTAATGCTGAAGATCCGCCAACGCGGCTCTTTCAAGCCGTACGGCGCGGCGGTGAGCGCTATTGAACATGCGCTTTGGGACATTGCGGGCAAGGCCGCGGGCGTGCCCGTCTATAAGCTGCTCGGCGGCAAGGTGCGGGACAAGGTGCGCGTCTACAACGGCTCGATTCGCCAGAAACGCACGGGCGATCGGCCGGAGGATTACGCCGCTGACGTCAAGTGGATGATGGAGCAGCCGCAGAACTTCTTCATGATCAAACAAGGCATCTCGTTCCACTCCAACATGAAGGACACCATCGAGGGCTTCCACTACGGCGTGACGCAGAAGAAGGCCGGCTATCACGGTGCCATGGACCAGGGCGTTATCAGCGAACGCGGTTTCAATCACATGCTCGACTGCGTGATCGCGATGAAGGAAGTGCTGGGCGACAAAGTCAGTCTGGCGCTCGACTGCGGCCCGGGCTGGATGCTCCCCGATGCGATCAAATTCGCTCGCGCGGTCGAAAAATACAATTTGATGTGGCTCGAGGATATGCTGACAGGCGACTACGTGCCGTGGGTCAATCCGCAGGCCTATCGGGAACTGACCACTTCCACCTCTACGCCAATCCACACCGGAGAGCAGATCTACCTGCGGCACAATTTCAAGGAACTGATCGAGACGCAGGCGGTGCGCGTCATCGGCCCCGATCCAGCCGATATTGGCGGCATTGCAGAGCTCAAATGGGTCGCCGAGCACGCCTACATGCACTCGATCCTCATGGCACCGCACGGCACCGCCAACGGCCTGCTGGGCCTCGGCGCGTTGATCAATGTCTGCGCTACGCTGCCGGCAAATTACGTCGCCTTCGAATATCCGAGCGCCTCCGACCCCTGGTGGGAGGATCTGGTAATCGGCTTGCCGCCGCAGATCGTGAAGGACAGCATGGTGGACCTACTGGAAGCGCCGGGCCTGGGGCTCGATATCGACGCCGAAAGGGCCAGGAGATATCTCAGAGAGGAAGATTCGGGGTTCTTCGACTGAACCTCACTCCACAGGCGCTGAGGCCAAACGCAAAAAGCGTCCTCGACGCGTATGCGTGAGGAGCTTTCTACGAGGCGACTTGAATGGGCAACTGCCGGCGAGGCGGCGTCGAAAGCGGTGATGCGGCATAGGTCGGAGCGCTACCCCCGGGTACCGCCCCCCTGTTTCGACATTCGAATTCCTTGGACGCCACAAATACTACCCTATGGGTCCCGACATCCTGCCAGCTTATCAACGCGACGCTCGAGGGATGGTGGTGCGTCTGCAAGAGCCGGCACGCACTCAAGACCGGATATCCACGAGCCACATGCAAAACGCTCTTCTGCTGGCATTTTTCGACCCATAATCCGGGCAATACTCCGATGTTCAGCCCCCATGATGCGCTGGCGGAATCCATCGGATTGCCGGCCCTGTCTGATTGAAATCCAACTGTCACTCCGGTCTGACCCCTGCACACTTCACCGGCGAGAGCGGCGATTGGATAGCATCCTGGCGGAGTACCGAATGAAGGATGCACTATTCCGATCGTATCCAGATAGCCTTTTCCTTTGCGATCAAGCTCCTGGCCCTGCCCGAGCGCTCAAGGTGTCTGGCCTTATTGCGATTTCACCAGTCCCGAGAAACCGGCGACAGCCAGAAGGCTGAGCGCCCAGCCGATCACCGACTGGAAGAAATAGTACCTCAAAGTGAAGGTGCCGGTTGGTTTCAGGGAGTCCGGCCGCCAGTACTCCTTTTGTCCGATCGACGCCACCGGCAGGAGAACATCAAGCGAATACATCAATGCATTGAATTCCGGGTAGCTGGCTGCCTCCGGCTGATTGCGAAAGCAGGTCAGTTGGTTCTGCCCGACTTCGGCACGTCCGCTCAGATCCTGTCCCGCAGATGGCATGAAGCGGGTTTCGGTTCGTTGTAGATCGCACATCGTCCATTCGGGCGAGCGCAGCACAACCGGGCTATTCGGTTTCATCGCGCCACTTCCGTAGGCAATCGCAAAGACCCCAGCGCCAATCGCCCAGAAGAGCATCAGCCAGACCAGCGCCAGAAGTGGCTGCCGCCCGTAGCGCAGCGTCACCGCAAGGATGGCGTCCATAACCGCCAGGACGACCCTCAAGGCCGGGTTCTTGGCACGCGCTCGACGTGCCTTTCGCTGCAGCCGCTCCTTGGTGATGAGGACAGCGCGGGCTTCCTCGTCATGGCCCATTTCCCTAAGGACCTTCGACAGCTGCTCATAGGGTTGAGGCCAGAAGTCCGCCCCCCAGCGTTCAGGCGTTTGGCGTGCAAGCCAGTCAAGGCGGCTTTCCGCGTCCGCAGGACCACCGATAAAAGCGCCGTACTGGCAACGGTTCAAAAGCAGGTCACCGGTTTTCGGCCAACTCGCCATCTCGTCATCAATTGCACCGATCGTCGTGGCTGTCAGGTCGAGTGTGCCCTCGACCGATGCGTTTTGCCGCAAAAAGAATGCGCCGTCGATCGTGGTTCGATTGAGCCGCAATGCATAGCCCCCCGGCTGCGAAAGTGAGGCCGACGTGCAATCAATGTCGCCACCAAAACGCGCACCGAGCAAACGTGTCTCGCCGACAATGATTGCCCCTCTTAGGGCGAGGTCGCCTGCCGCCACAATCCCGTCACCGTTCAGGACGACTTCTCCCGGCCGCTCCAGGCGAGCCCCGACCGCATTGACGTCACCACCAAGACGGACGGCAGAAAGATTGAGACCACCACGCACATCGGCACCACGCAGCAGAATGCCCCCACTGGTTTCCAGTCCATCGGCGTCGAGCGCGATGCCGTCCGGCGAAGCAATCGAGACGCCATCCGCTTCAATGCTGCCGCCGATACGCGCGCCGGGGAGCCGGATTTCGCCAGTTACGATCGCGGCACGAAGCGAGAGGCAGCCCCGTGCTTCGAGCCTATCAGCCTGCAATCCGGGCAAGGCTGAGCCATCCAGGAACAGATTGTCGATAATCGCGGAGCGCAATATCGGCGAGGCTTCGAAATGGCAGTCCTTGAGGCCAATGTCGCGGGGAATTCTGCATCCCTCGAGGTCGAGGATACCGGTGATCCACGCTCCGGTCAGCCTTAGCCCTTTTTCATGGAGACGGTATTCATCGTTGCCGAGAATGAGATACCGCAAAAGCTCCGCCCGCACCGTTCGCTCGGGATCTTCGTCTCCCGGGCGCAGGCCGTCGCCTAAACGGTCGAAGTCGCCCATCTGCAGATGTGCAACCACCTTTTCTTCTGCCACGCTGAGCGGGCGATAGTCAGCAAGGCTTAGTGCGGCGGGAACGGCAGATACCGATTGCGAGGCTTTCTCGTTCATGAAATCGGCATCCGTTTGGATCCGGCTACATCTATTAATCCGACACAGCGTTGCAGGGGAGCAAACCTACGCGATTTGCGCATCATCCGATCGACTTGAGATGTCTGAAAATTCATAGGATCGTTCCCTCCAGCACGATGTCTACGCTAATCCCCGCCGGTGGGCGTGTCGCCAATCAAATGGGCGTTCCGACGTGGCACAGAGCATGTTCCGCACGTAAGCCTTGTGCCAGCGTGATTGATTTCGCCGTTTTGGATACGGGTCAAGAGATGGCACAAAAATGCGCTCCGATGCGGCGGCATATCGGACCACAGGCATAGTTTCTGGATTCAGTGCCGATCACAGTCCGATGCAGCCGATGCTAATGTGTTGCCAAGACCGACCAAAACTCGCGGATCGACATCGCCGCGCGAGTAGATGCATGAACTTAAACCTGCCGACCCGGAATGCGCGCTACCACTCCACCTGAACCCGTTGAAAGCCTGCGCGATGCCAGACGACCAAGCAACATCCCAACCGCGCCGATCAGGATTGCCACAGGGCGTGGTCCTTCTCGCAAGCTTCCTGTTTGTGGTCTGGCTGGTGGTCAATTCATCGGTTGAAGCCCCGATCGTGGCCGTGGGCGCTCTGGTATCTTTCGTCTTGGCATCGATCTTCGTGCGCCGCGGCGATGCCTGGAAGATCACGGTAACGCCAACCAAGGTTCTGCATTTCATTGCCTATACCGGCGTTTTCCTCGTCGAGTTGGTAAAGGCAAATATGAACATGCTGCGCTATGTCTACGCGCCGCGCATTGTTGTTCGTCCGGGGATCGTCAAGGTCAGGATGCCACTCACATCGCCGATCGGTCGGCTGGTCCTTGCCAATTCGATCGCGCTTACGCCCGGCTCGCTTGTCATGGATCTTAGAGGTGACGCCCTCTTCGTTCATTGGCTTGACGTAAAGACCACCGACCCGGAAGAAGCGACGCGGATGATCATCGGTCCCTTTGAGAAGCACCTGGGGGCGGTATTTGGCTGAAATCATCCTGCAGATTGCCGTGGTCCTGATCTTCTTCAGCATCGTCTTTGGCGTGCTGCGGCTAATCATCGGCCGGACGGCGATCGATCGGGTAGTGGCGATCGACATGCTGACCGTAGTGACTATCTCGTTGATAGCGCTCTACGCCCACATATCAGGACGCTTTGTCTATATCGACGTTGCACTTGTCTACGGACTGCTGAGCTTTCTGGCGGTTCTTGCCATTGCTCGTTTCCTGGAAAAGGGGCCGTAACCGCCATGCTCGAGATGCTCATCCTGTTGGTGTGCGGGAGCATTCTGGTGAGCGGAGTGCTGGCCGTCTTGCTGAGCAATCTCATGGCGGCGATGGTCAGCGCGGGTCTGGCAAGCCTGTTTGCGGCCGCGTCCTATGTGCTCTTGGCCGCGCCCGATGTCGCCATGGCCGAGGCAGCGATCGGCTCGGGCCTGGCGACGCTGATCTTCCTTTACGCGATCCGCAAGACCAGAGGCGCAGGAGCGGTTGATGAGTGAGCTGGTCGGCAGTCTGACGATCCTCGTTGGGGCGTTCTTCCTCTTTTCCGCGGGTATCGGGCTGCTGCGCATGCCTGATGTCTTCACCCGCATTCAAGCGGGCACCAAAGCCTCGACCTTGGGCAATATTCTCGTTCTTGCCGGACTTGGCATCTATCATCCGGACTGGTCGTTGAAGCTTTTGATCATCGCCTACTTCGTGCTGATGACCAATCCGCTGTCGTCACATGCGCTGTCGCGGGCGGCGCACGCAATCCGCACACCGATGGCGGCGGCGACCGTCGTTGATGCCCTGCGCGACGAGAACGACCGCGCTGGCAAAGAGGGCTCGGCATGAGGCGCGTATTTGGCCTGCTCTGCGTGCTGATATTCGGCGTCATCTTTGCTTCACTCGTGAGCGATTATGACGAGCGCCAGACGCTCTCGGCGCTGGCAGTTCACTATCTGACCGAGGTGCCCGCCGATCTTGGCGCGCCAAACGTCGTGACCGGAATCCTGATTACCTTTCGCGGGTTTGATACGCTCGGCGAAGTCGCGGTGCTGTTCATGGTGGCGGCAAGTGTGGGCTTGCTTCTTGCAGGCGAAGCGGCCGAGAAGGCAGCTTTCGGCAACCGCGGATCCGATGGCACCGACCGTCCGAGCGAACTGGTGCGCAACGGTGCAGAGGTGGTCCTTCCGCTAATCTTCCTGTTCGGTGCCTATGTTATCATGAATGGCCACCTATCGGCCGGCGGTGGTTTTCAGGGGGGCGCAGTCGTCGCCTCCGGTGTCATGCTTCTACTGCTCGCCTATCCCTCCGGATCGATCAATCACGGCTTTCTCAGCACAACGGAATCGCTTGCAGGTGTGTTCTACGTCCTGATCGGCATCGTCGGTATTGCCTTCGGCAGCGGTTTTCTTGACAGCCATATTCTACCGCGCGGCAATTTTGGGACGCTGTTCAGCGCCGGAGCTATCCCCCTGATTTCGGCTCTACTGGGCATCAAGGTCGGCGCGGAATTGAGTGTCATTATAGACCGGTTTCGCAGTTAGGTGAGGTGGGAAGCGCCATGGGGCTGCCGATATCACACATACTTCTAGCCACCGGATTTCTTCTCATCCTTATTGGTTTCTGGGGGATGCTGAGGCACCGCAACATCCTTCGCATCATCATCGGTTTTTCGCTGATCGACACAGGCATGCACATCGTCCTCGTGGCGACCGGCTATGTCACCGGCGGGACGGCGCCGATTATCGACGAGGCGCTCAGCGCTTCAGACGCGGCCAAGCACGCCGTCGATCCGATTCCGGCCGCGCTCGTCGTGACGGCCATTGTCATCGGCTTTTCGGTGACCGCAATCATGCTGTCCTTCGCGATCCGACTCCACGCCGTGAGGAAAACACTCTCGATTGACGCGCTGACGGAGTCCAAATGGTAGACAGCCTTCTGCAGCCGCTGAATATTTTCTTGCTTGGCATTGGCGGAGGATTTCTCATCCCCCTGCTCTACCGTATCGCCAAGCCATTGCCGGCGGTTGGTTTCGTCGTGGCGATGCTGGGAATGACCGTCATTTCATGCGTCTGCCTTTGGCGAATCCACAACGGCGAGCCGACCTTCGAGATCCTGACAGCTGGCAGCGTGCCACCGTTCTCGATCAATTTGCGGTTTGGTCCGTGGGAGGGTTTTTTCTCTGTTTGCGTCAATGTCGTCGCGCTTCTTGGCGCCTGGCATCTCTGGGAGCGGCTGCGCTTAAACTATTCGGCACTTCTGCTGTACCTGATCCTGATCATGGGCATCAACGGGATGGTAATGACCCGCGACCTGTTCAACCAGTTCGTGTTCCTGGAGATCATGTCGATCGGGACCTACGGGCTTCTTGGATTGGAGCGGACCCCGGCAGCGCTTGCGGCCAGCTTCAAGTACATCATGGCGACGGTGCTCGCCTCCTCGTTCTTTCTTTTGGGTGCCGGACTCCTCTATCATGTGACCGGTACACTCAATATCGACGAGATGGTCACCAACCGGGCGGCGATATCCGGGCCGATCGGGGCGACTGCGCTGCTGTTCGTGCTTGCCTGTCTCGTACTCGAGCTCAAGCCGTTCCCTGCCAACGGTTGGGGGCTCGACGTCTACGAGACGGCCCACAGCGGCATCGCGGCACTTTCCTCCGTCGCAGTGTCGGCCGGCGTGTTCTTCGCTCTTTTCAAGCTGCTGCCGCTCTTTGAAGATCAGCTGGGCATTCTCGCGGTGTCGGGCGGCGTCACCTTCCTGTTCTCCAATCTCGTTGGGCTGAGGCAGACAAGCGTGCAACGAATGCTCGGCTACTCCTCGATCGCACAAATGGGGCTGCTCGTGCTGGCGCTTGCGCTGCTCCACCACCTCGAGGCCGCGCAGTCGCTGCCGCTGGTTGTCGGCGGCCTTTTCGTCAATCATCTACTGGCCAAGGCCGGCCTGTTTTGGCTTGCCGGAATCGTCGGGCGCACCGAGGTCGACGGGTGGTCCGACATTGCCGGAAATCGTCTTTTGCTCTCGATCCTTGCAGTGTTCTTGGTCGCTATTTCCGGGCTGCCGCCCTTCCCAGGGTTCTGGGCGAAATGGGAACTCGTAATGCAAGCTGCAGCTGGGGAGCGATCTGTCTGGATCGCTGTCATCCTGGTCGGATCGCTGCTTGAGGCAGCCTATATGTTCCGCTGGTTCAAACAGGCGACACGCCCGCCGTCGAGCGCGAAAGACACCAGCTCTCCGACAGGAAACCCTGCCTCGCTCGAGCTTTCTCCATTCAGGTTGTTTCCGGTGGTGGCCAGCGCTGTTTTGCTGTTTGTGAGCGGCACCGTGGCGGCGGCTCTTGCGGGCGCAGCGTCCCCATGGCTTGTCGCGCCCCTTTGTGTCGGTGGCCTGCTTTGCCTTCTCGATGGGCTTCCGGGTAGGATCAAGTGCGTATTGATGCTGGCGGCGGTGCTGGTTGTCGGATCGTGGATCGCTGCCGACCTCGAAGGTTTGCCCCGACTGTTTGCTGCACTTCTTGTTGCTGGCGGCGTGGTGATTGCTTTTGCCAGCCTCTATCGCACCGATCCTCGCCGGGGCTTCTATCCAATGATGGCGATCCTGCTTTTGTCGATCGCCGGTCTGTTGCGCGCCGCTACCAGCCTGGAGTTCTTCTTCCACTGGGAAATCATCACTCTCTCTTCCTATTTCCTGATCGCTCAGCGGCCCGGTGCTCACTCCTACGTGTTGCAGTTCCTGCTTTTTTCCCTGGTATCGGCCTTTTGCCTGCTGGCAGGCTTTGGCGTTGCCACCGATGCCAACCGCAGCACCGCGCTTTCGGCTTTCGCTACCGCTGGCCCGGATGCGGCCCGTGCCTTCATGTTCCTCGCGATCGGCTTTCTCATCAAGGCCGGCGCGGTTGGCGTTCATGTCTGGCTGCCTGGCGCCTATGCCGAGGCTGACGACGACCTGTCGGCAATGCTTTCCGCCGTGATCAGCAAGGTTGCGGTCTTCGGGCTGTTCATGGTGACATACCTCGCCATTCGCTCTGACGTCGGGCTCGAAATGGCGCACGTGATGGGTTGGATCGGACTACTGACGACCGTCGCTGGTGCCGTTATGGCGTTCCAGCAAACCGATCTGAAACGAATGCTCGGCTATTCCAGCATGAGTCAGATTGGCTACATCATCACGGCGATAGCGTTGATGAGCCATCTCGGTTGGGTCACGGCGTTCTACCTTGTTGCCAATCATCTGATGGTCAAGGGTGTCCTCTTTCTTGCAGCCGCAGCCGTCATTCTGCGAACCGGTACCCGATTGTTCGATGAGCTCGGTGGCCTCGCCAGGGAAATGCCTCTCACCTTTGCTTGCGTGATTGTTGCCCTTGTCTCGATGTCCGGCCTACCCCCACTTGCCGGCTTCGGCGGCAAGTGGCTGCTGCTAAGCGCAATGATCGACCGGGGTTGGTACGGTCTCGCGATCGTTGCCGTCCTCGCGACCTTCATCGGTTTCTTGTACATGTTCAGATTTGGCTATTCGATCTTCCTTGGTCCAAGAAGCCCCGCAGCTGAGGCTGTGGCGGAGGCGCCCTTGCCGCTCTTGGCCGCGCAATTCGTTCTAGTTCTCGCAATTGTCTTGCTGTCGTTCTTTCCGAAGCTGGCAATGGATCCGGTGTCTGCGGCGATCGATCCTTATTTCGCCTCGACTCTGATCTGGCAGGGGATGTCGCTTGAGACCATCTATGGTTACTGGAATCCTGTCCCCATCATGGCAGTCACTGTCGCGATCACAGCGGTTCTTTTAGGGGGCTTCCTATTGGTCTATCGAACCGGGCGCGGGCGCTCCATTCCCGTCAGCACAACGCATTTTTATGACTTCTATCGATCGGCGTTTGCACCGCTCGTTACCCCAATTGCAAACTTTATCTGGGATGGAATCTGCGATCTGACGATCGGCGCGGCGGGAGTAGTGCGAAGGGTCTACACGGGCAACGGCCAGACATACGCGCTCTATGTGCTCTATTATGCAATCGCGATCTATCTGCTGGGGACGTTCAGGCTTCTTCCAGCTTGATGTCCGACAGCGGCCCAACAATCTTGGCCCCTGTCATCGCTATTGGCCGGCCGCCTGTGCGATCCCACCCAGAATGCGGCTCGGAAGGAAAATTATCAGTGATGCAGCGCCCTCGATCACCGATGCGCCGTCAGCCAGCATTGTCTGGCTAGCCGGCGCTTGGTCTTCTCTGAGAATACTGCGCATCAAGGCATCGTTGTTGACCACGTCCATCAGCGTCGGTGAACTGGCAAAGACACTATGCCTGCCACCATCGATGTCAGAGACATCGATAACCGCGATCTCTCTCTTTTGAAGGGTAGCAACCTCGGAGCCGCTGCCGACACGCGGGTGACCACCCGCCAATCGCCGGGAAAATCCGAGAGCGCGATCGCGCTGTGAGACTATGATTGCAAATGGTCGAGGGATGTCACCAATGTCGTCAATCTGGCTCAGGAAGACGTCGACATCGATATCAGGTGCGGCGAGAACGACGCCACCCAGCCGCTTCAACGTGCTGGTACGCCCCCTGAGGGCCAGATCGCGCAACGCTTCCGTGACGACATAGGCGCCCATGGAATGACCAACCAGGATGATTCTCGTTGCATTGGTCTCTGCGGCGATCTCGATCGTCTCGGCAAGTCCTCGCCGGCCAACGAGGGCACTGTCACGATCGAAGACGTAAAGCGGGATCGACGCTCCTGACGGCCAGGCGTAATGCAGCGAGACCGACTTGATATTGTAGTCGTAGCTGATCTGGGCGTTGCGGAAGACGCTGTCGGCGAAGTTGTTGTTGTATCCGTGAACGAAGATGAAAATCTCGCGATTTTCCGGTGCCCGCTGCGCGAGCGCGACATTCAGCTGCCTGATGAAGTCCTGCCGCTCGGCAATCGGCTGATAGGTCCGTGCTGAAAAGTGCCTGCTTGGATCAGGAGCACGGCCGCTTTTCTCGACGCGGCCGGCAACGTGGTTTTGTGGTATGCCAATGTCGAGTTTCGCAAAATTCAACGTCTTCGATCGCTCGGCCGAATACGGCAGCGAAAGATTGTCGGATCGGGCGCGGGTAGTCGCGACGTAGATAGGAACGATTGCCCGCGGTTCTGCTCCTGTCGATGATGACGTGGGAAGGCCAAGCACGGCGCGTGGTCCGCCACAGCCGACGAGAGCCAACAGGATGATCACAATGACGGACAATCGAATTGAGGACACGGGCTCGACCTAATTCCCTGGCAAGCTGCTAAAATCGTTCAACAACAAAGACAATCGGCTGGATCGTTCACCCTGGCCACACGCATGAGGCGAAGCACTTCCTTGTTCTAAGCTATCCGCGGCGGGTGCGGTAGACGAATTCCAGCTGTTGCTCGCAGCATCCAGATTTTCGTGTCGTTCCGGCGACAGAATGATGCGGAAAATCTTTGCGCCGATAGAGACCTCCCGCCGATTGCCAAAATCTGGACTGCAGGCATGTTTGCGGGATTCTATGCTGATCACTTCGCTTCTTGAACCGCTCTATAGTTCTTAACCAGAGCGCCTGCGCCTTCGGTTCCGAAGACCACGCAAGCCGAGCCGGACGTTAAAGGAGCACGATCACTTGAGTCCCTACTCAGGACTTCTACCGTTCGCGTTGATTACTGGCACAGATCGATTGATGTGTAATGGGCGCATATTTCCGATGCCCAGTGACGCATCAAACCCGCCAAAATGCATTTATCTCATTGAATCTATCCCATTTTTACAGCTGTCCGCGCATGGAGAAACGCCATCGCGCCAGTAGGTATCCGGGGGAACCGCCCATGAAGATGCATCTGGCTACTTCGAAATCCCGCGCAATGTTTAGCGTGTCGGTCGCTATATTGGTGACCATCCTCCTCGCGGGTTGCCGAGACGAGGAGGAGGCTTCTGAGCGCCCTCCAAGACCGGTCAGAACGGTCGCGGTTTCATTCAATCCCGAGGATACCTATGGGTCGCTCGTCGGCGAGATCCGTCCGCGCACGGAAACCAGCTTCAGCTTCAGGCAGGGGGGCGAGGTGCGCGAGCGCGACGTCGAGGTTGGCGACCTCGTGAAAGTGGACACTGTTCTCGCCCGTCTTGATACCGAAGACGCTCAGGACGCAGTGCGAAAAGCTGAAGCAAATCTCTTTGCGGCTCAGGCCCAATTCCAGAACGCAGAGACCGAGCGTGCGCGTCAGCAGCAACTTTACCCCCGCACTTCCACCCGTCAGGCTTTCGATGCAGCGACCGCCCAGGCGAGCATGGCACAGGCTGGTGTAGACGCGGCGCAAGCCGGTCTGCGAATAGCGCAGACCAATCTTGACAACCGCGTCCTGAAGGCAAATGCCGCAGGCGTCGTCACCGCGATCGGAGGTGAAGTGGGACAGATCGTCGGCGGTGGACAAATGGTGGTGCGCGTTGCCCAGCTTGGAACACGTGACGCGGTTTTCCAGGTTCCCGAAGCCACAATCCAGACGACCGGAGGCGATGCCCGCGTAGACGTGCAGCTTCTCAGCAACCCCAGCATCAAGGCGACCGGAACGGTTCGAGAGATTTCGCCGACTGCTGATCCGATCACCCGCAACTTCACGGTCCGCGTCGGGCTCGATACCGCGCCCGACGAATTCCGCTTCGGAAGTGCCGTGCGTGGTACGATCCGGCTTTCCGGTGAGCCCGCGGCGCGGCTGCCGATAACAGCACTTTTCAGCCAAGGTAGCGAAAGTGCCGTCTGGGTTGTCGATGCGGCCAGCAAGACGACAAAGCTTGTGCCGGTCGAGGTCCATCGCTTCGACACGAAAGATTTCCTTGTGACCAAGGGCCTTTCAAGCGGAGACAACGTGGTGGTTGCCGGAGTGCAGCAACTGCGCCCGGGCATGCCGGTTCGCTTGCTTGAAGGAAGCGTCGAATGAATGAGGGCTTCAATCTATCGCTCTGGGCGATCCAGCGACAGAGCCTTGTCATCTTCCTCGTGGTTCTAAGCGCCATAGCGGGCATTCTTGCCTACATCAATCTGGGACGCGACGAGGATCCAGAGTTTACCTTCAAGACAATGATCGTCTCCGCCGGATGGCCAGGCGGAACGATCGAGCAGACCACGGATCAGATCACCGACCGTCTGGAAAGGACGCTCGAAGAGGTGCCCCACCTCGACAGTCTGCGCAGCCTGACAACGGCCGGACAATCAATCGTCTACGTGACGCTCGACGATTCAACGCCGCCCGATCAGGTCGGAGAATCCTGGTATCAGGCCCGCAAGAAAGTCGGAGACATGGTGTCGACGCTGCCAGCTGGTGTGCGCGGACCCTTCTTCAACGATGACTTCGGTGACACCTTCGGCATCATCTATGGCTTTACATCCGATGGCTTTACCGATCGCGAAGTCCGTGACTGGGCTTACGAGGCCCGCACCCGGCTGCTCAAGATCGACAATATCGGCAAGATTCAGCTTATCGGGACCCAGGACGAGACGATCTATATCGAATTCTCGACCGAGCGGCTCGCTAGCCTCGGCCTCAGTGCTGCAACAGTGATCGGAACTATACAGGCGCAGAACGCCGTCCTGCCTGCAGGTCTCATAACCTCGGCGCAGGATCGAACAATTCTTCAGGTTTCCGGCAGTCTCGCCGACGAGGCAACGCTGCGGCAACTGAACATTCCAACCGCATCCGGATTCGTGCGTCTTGGAGATATTGCCAGTGTCGTGCGCGGAACCGTAGATCCACCCCAGCCACGATTTCGCATCAAGGGTAAGCCGGCTATCGGTATCGCCATCTCCATGGCGTCCGGGGGCGACATCCTGCAGCTTGGCCAGAATATCGAAGCGACGATGCAGAAGCTTGAGGACGATCTGCCAATTGGAATCAACCTCACGCACGTCGCGAGCCAGCCTGCGGTCGTCAAGACAGCGATCCGCGGGTTCACAACCTCGCTCGGCCAAGCGGTCGTCATCGTTCTCGGTGTGAGTTTCCTGGCTCTCGGGATACGAGCCGGCATTGCGGTTGCGGTGTCAATCCCGCTTGTTCTTGCCTTGACCTTCCTGTTCATGGACATATCAGGCATTGCCCTGCAGCGCGTTTCGCTGGGAGCATTGATCATTGCGCTGACGCTGATGATCGATGACACGATGGTGACCGTCGAGACGATGATAGCGAAGCTTGAGCAGGGTTACGAGCGGGCTCAGGCGGCGTCCCATGCCTACACGTCAACCGCATTTCCGATGCTGGCCGGCACGCTGGTAACGATCGCTGGCTTCATTCCTGTCGGTTTTGCAAGCAGCTCTTCGGGCGAGTATGCGCGATCCCTTTTTCTGGTGATCGGCTTCGCGCTCATCGTGTCCTGGCTCGTGGCGGTGCTGCTGACACCGATCGTTGGTCTTGCCGTCCTGAAATCAGGGACTGCAACGGGTCCGAAGGAGGATGGAGCACTCATCCGCGGCTTCAAGAACCTCCTGTACGCCTGCATGCGAATGCGCCTCCTTGTCGTGCTTGCCACCGCCGCTTTGTTTGTGGCTGCTCTCCTTGGATCGTCTGCCATGAAACGGCAGTTCTTTCCAGCGTCAGACAGGCCGGAGCTTATCCTGCAGCTCACCCTGCCGCAGAGTGCATCGCAGGATGCGACCGCTGTTGACGTCTCGAAGGCGGAAGAAGTTCTGGCCGCCGACGAGGATGTGGCTGACTGGAGCTTTTATATCGGCTCCGATCCCGTTCGCTTCTACCTGTCGATGGACCTGCAGGCTCCAGCACCCTCCCGTGCCCAGGCAGTGGTGATCGCCAAGAGCGTTGGTGTGCGCGAGGCGCTGCAGGCACGCTTGCAAAAGGCGCTCGACGAGAAATTGCCGGATATCATCGTGCGCGTTTCGCCGCTTGAAATGGGACCGCCGGTTGGCTGGCCTGTTCAGTACCGGGTCAGTGGACCGGATATTCCGGGCGTGCGAAATGTCGCCTGGCAAGTCGCCGACGCCATCAGCAAGGTTCCGGGCGTCGTCCAGCCCAACCTCGACTGGAATGAGCCGGTTCGAAAAATCGTCATCAATGTCGATCAGGATCGTGCCCGGCTGGTGGGCCTCAATTCCTCTGTGATTGCCCAGACGCTGTTCGCCACGGCATCCGGGATTCCGATCACGCAGGTTCGGGACTCGATCTACCTTATCAATGTGGTGGCGAGAGCGGCCGCCGACGAGCGCGTCGACATCAGCACCATTCGCACACTGCAGATCCCCGTCGGCCCCAACAATACGGTGCCGCTCTCCAGCATCGCCACGATCGACTACCAGACCACACAGCCCGTCATCTGGCGTCGCGATGGCTCGACGACGATCACTGTTCAGGCAGACACCGCCGAAGGTGTGCTGGCGGCCGGTGTCGTCGAAGCTGCGGCTGCCAAGATCGATGAGCTGCAAAAGGCCAACCCGCGCTACCCGATCGAGGTAGGCGGTGCAGTCGAGGGGGCCGAAGAGGGGCTTGCATCGGTCGTCGAGATGCTTCCGGTGATGGCCGTCATCATCCTTATCGTGCTGATGTTCCAACTGCAGAGCGTACAGCGCCTGCTCCTCGTCATCAGCGTTGTGCCTCTGGGGCTAATCGGCGTCGTGCTGATCATGCTGATAACCAATACGCCGGTGGGCTTCATAGCCGTTCTGGGCATGATCGCACTTATCGGCATGATCACCCGAAACTCCGTGGTGCTCATCGACCAGATCGACCTTGCCATTGAAGAAAAGGGCCGGACGTGGCGCAGCGTGATCGACGTTACCGCCCAGCGTCTGCGACCGGTCTTCCTAACAGCGGGATCGACCGTGCTCGGAATGCTGCCGATCATCCGTGATCCCTTCTGGTCACCCCTCGCCTTTACCGTCATCGGCGGTCTCGTGGTCGCTGCGGCGCTGACGCTGATCTTCCTGCCGGTACTTTACGTCCTGTGGTTTCGCATTCCGGCTAAGGCAGAGGCCGAAAGGATCGAAACTTCCACGACTAAACCGGCTGCCGCTGGAGTGTGAGAGTTCTCCAGCCGCGTCTCATCGCGTGGTCGTGCTCAAAGCCTCGCTCGACGAGACAAAGGAACAGGTTGGGGTGACGCATTGCAAAGGACAACCGCTGTCAGCTAGGCTGCAGTCGGTCGGTGGCGTATTTGCGAACTTGCCACTGCCTGGGGTGCAATCGCTTTCGCGCTCAACGACATCCCTTTCCTCGGGCCGTTTGCTGCAACCGCGCTTCCGACACTGTTTGCCATTGCCCAATTCGACAACCGGCAGACGGCAGTGCTCATTTTCGCGAGCCTGAACGTCATCCAATTCATCATCGGGAGCTATCTGGAGCCGCGGCTCAGCGGTGCCTCGCTGGCAATATCCCCTTTCGCTATTATTTTTGCAGTCTTTTTCTGGAGCTTTATGCGGGGCACATCCGGCGCTTTCATCGGCGTGCCTATCCCGATCACGTTCATTGGTTATAGCGCAGGCACGCCATCGGGAAAGTGGGGTCGCAACGCTGCTGTCGGGCGGTTCCAACGCAGACATGGACCACGGGCCGTCAAGCTGGATCTCCGGCGTACACAGAGATGTGGTTAAAGCCATCTAAAACAACTTGGAAACGCTAAAAAGGCTTCCTCTGATGCTTGTGCATCTGACAGTTGAGAAAGGACGTCGACGGCGCTAGATTACGCCTGGGAGGAACATCGACTGCCATAGGCGGCTTTGCCGCAAGATAGGGACGAAGGCTGAAAACCAGCTTTCGCCGCGCGAAGTGCTCGCTTCAGTCGCTCGCAAACCACTCCGCTTGCATCATTCAGACATCATCCGGCCCTCGCTCTTGGGCCCAAGAGGAGAGTTAAGAATGAATCGCATAAGTGTTCTCTCACGCATCCTGTCTAGCAGTGCATACCTGGCACAGAACTTCGAGCGCGAAACGATCGCCGCGATTTCGAGCGCTGGTTTTCGATGCAAACCCGTGACGCCAACCAGCGCCTCTCACTCCTGCCCGCGCGGCTTCGTCACTAAGCCTGGTACGATACGTTGGAATGACGGCGGCAATATGGTTGCCGGGCAAGCGGCGCCTGGCGATTCCGTCTTGCCTACGGCCAACTGAGGGTGACGCGATGACGACAGAAGACGTCATGACTCCTGCCAGCTTGCACGAACGGCAACTGAACCAAATGAGCTTTGTGAGCTCGGATTACGAGGCCGTTGATGCAGAGCCGGAGGAAGGTACGCCTTCGTTTTTATCTTCTTTTGAGTTCTCGACCGAGGGGCTCTCGCGGCCGGATCAGTTTGCGGCATGGCGCAATAGCTTCGCACCTATGCTTGAGCTTTCTGATACCGATCCAATGACGGCAAACTTTAGCGGCCGGCAGGAGCTTTGGGATCTTGGCAGTCTCGTCCTTGCCAGGATCAGCACTGACAGCCTCGCCTTTTCTAGCCTTCCAGGACATGTTCGGCGAGATCCGGTCGACCACTGGACCATGACGGTTCTGCTGTCCGGTCAAATAAGCACCAATGCGGCAAGCCACGAGTTTACCGCGGATCCGGGCGAGTTCCAGATCCATTCGCTTGGCCGTTCCTTCACCGGCGTCGTCGACAAAAGCGAGATGCTAATGCTGTTCGTGCCGCGGGATCTTTCTCTCGAAACGGCGGCCACCCTGGGCTCGGCCGAATTTTCGACACTTAGGTCAGGCATGGGACGACTGTTCTCGGACTATCTGATTGGCGTGAGTAATCGCCTGCCAACGCTGGTTCATGCCGACTTGCCTGGGCTGACCGCAGCGACACAGGCAATGATCCTTGCCTGCGTTTCGCCATCCGCAGACCATATCGAGGCCGCCGAAGGACCGATTGCCAATGTGCTTCTCGAAAGGGCGCGGCAGCTGGTGCGAAGCCGGTTGCTCGATCCGAAGCTCGGCAGTGAACTGATACGCCGAGAGCTCGGCATTTCGCGCACGCGTCTATATAACCTGTTTGAGCCTTTCGGCGGGGTGATGCACTACATCCAGCATCGTCGATTGCTCAGCGCCTACGCCGCTTTAACCGACCCCAACGATCGAAGGCTCATATTCCAGATTGCTGAAGAGCGTGGATTCAGCGACGGGGCCGAGTTTGGCCGCGCATTCAAGCGAGCGTTCGGCCACAGCCCGAGTGAAGTCCGGAATCGAAGCGGTGGCGGCATTCCGCTTTGCCCGGACCTTGAGGATTGCGCGTCCGAAGAAAGACTTGGTGTGCTACTGAGGAGGCTACAGGGATAGCTCCGGTGTGCGTGCTGACGGTCGAACACAAGGCCGTACGCATTTGTCAGAATCGGCGTCTCCGAGCGTTCTTGATGATCCGTGCTGGTAGACCCTCACCGGACAAGAAAGCCAAGAGCGGCGGCGTTCGCAAGGTCGATAAAGAAAGCCGAAACGAGGGGCAGGATGATGAAGGCGATCGTTGCCGCGCCATGGATTTTGGTAACTGCGGTCATATTCGCGATCGCTGTGGGGGTCGCACCCAGCGAAATACCGCAGAAACCAGCTGAAATGACCGCCGCTTCATAGTTGCGCCCCATGGCCGGAAACACCACAAAAAGTATATAGGCAATCGCAGCGATCGTCTGAATCGCCAGCACGATGACAAGCGCCAGACCGAGCCCACCTAATCCCCACAATTGCATGCTCATCAGCGACATCGCGAGAAACACGTTCAACGAGAGATCTGAGATAAGTGAGAGCGCGCGGCTGCGCGTTGGCCAAGGGAGGTTCGGTGCTATGGAGGGGATAGTGTTCGTCATCACAATAGCGACCAGCAAGCACACAACAAAGAGCGGAAGATTGATGCCGGCGTCCAGGATGATCTCATGGAGTGTGTATCCTATGAGGATAGCGATGTTGGTCACTAGGAGAGTGCGCAAGAGGCTGATGTAGCTGACCTCGTCATCGTGCGTGCTGGCAGCTGTTCGGGACACACCTATCGTAAGTTCTTCGTCTTTGCTTCCGCTCAGCCGATAACGGGTGATGAGGTACTGTGCGATCGGCCCGCCGATGAGACTGGCAATCACAAGACCAAGCGTGGCGCTGGCAATGCCAACCTCCAGTGCGCTCGTAAGCCCGAAACGATTGGTGATGATCGGAGCCCATGCAATGGTGGTGCCATGACCGCCGATCAGGGACGTCGACCCCAGCAATATCGCCATCCCTGGGGGAAGACCAAGCAGATTGCTGGCGCCGATGGCAATTGCGTTCTGGATGACCAGGAACACAAGCGTGATGGCAAGAAGGATCAGAAGTGGCTTTCCACCTGCCACCAGATCGGAAAGCCTGGCGTTCAGCCCGACGCCCGTGAAGAAGTAAAGAAGCAGCATGTCGCGTGCGGCAAGCGTAAAACTGATCTCGACGGAAAGGAATTCGTAGGCCGCAAGTGTCGCCAACGCCGCGAGAAGTCCGCCGGTGACAGCTTCCGGAATGCTCCACCGAGCCAGCACGGGAATGAAGCGATTGAGATTGGCACCAGCAAAAAAGACGAGAATTGCGATGGTAAAGGACAATAGTCCCGGGACCTGTATCACCGACATGTGTCACCCTTACTGACATCCTGGCCTTGCCGCACTTGCGGTCGACTGTTGTTCCAGCGCGCCTCTGCCTGGATAACCGGCAGCTTAGAAGCGCCAGATTAGAGGGACGATGAACACTGACACGACAAAAAACCAGATCAGCAACGGCAATCCCAGTTTCCAGTAGTCGTTGAAGGCATAGCCCCCCGGGCCCATCACCATCAGGTTCGTCGGTGTTGCGATTGGCGTGAGGAAGGCGCCGGCGGCTGCAACAGCCGTGCTCATAAGGACAGGGCGCGGAGAAATGCCCATGGCGGTGGCCGCTGCGACGCCGATCGGGATGACAATCAATGCTGTTGCAGTGTTGGAGATGAGTTGCCCCATGATTGCCGTCAGCACAAACAGTCCGGCAAGCAGCGCAACCGGACCGGCGTCACCCACGAGATTCACCAGATGCTCCGCCATCAGCTTCGCCGCGCCTGTTTCTATCATTGCTGTCGAAAGCGGCATCATCGCGCCAACGAGGATGACGGTCGTCCAGCCCACAGCCCGATAGGCTTGTTCGACGCTCATGATCCCCGAAAGGATGATTGCTCCTGCAGCAAGTAAGCCAGCCACCGCCGGCGGCACGATACCAGTGGCAAGCAGCAGAACCATCGCAATCAGGATGATAACGGCCTGACGCGCGCCGGGACCCATCGGGACCGCTTGGCGTCGGACAAGCTCGGGCGAATTGACAACCAAAACGTCGGGATCGTTCAGGTGCACATCGAGCGCCTTCCACGTTCCCTGCAGCAGCATTGTGTCGCCTGCCTGCAGGACGATACCGCCCGCTTCCTTGGTGGCGCTGCCGGGCGATATCCCGGCGCCGGCGCGCTGGACAGCCAGAATGATCAGATCACCGCTCTCGGTCACCATGCCGGGAAAAACTGCTTGGCCGATGAGGCCCGAGCGTGGCGGGATGACGACCTCTGCAAGGCCTGAGTTGCGATTGAACAAGGTCTCTTCACCCTGACCGTTCGCCTTGTCGTCGCGAAGGGCCAGGTGCATGTCGGCAGCATAGGCCGCTGCAACGTCAGGCTCACCGCGCAAGATAAAATGATCGCCCTCAGCGATGGCAGACCTGCGCAGTGGACCGGCCGTCTCGCCCTCCTGAATGGCGACGAGTTGCAATCCCGGATGGCCCGAAAGATCGAACGCGCTCGCGGCTTTGCCGACATAGGGCGAGCTTGCACGCACTCGCATCTGGTAGATCCCGCTTGCAAGGCCGTATTGTTCTACCAGTGTCTTGGCATGGCGACTGAAATCGGCCGGCATAGTCGCGCCGTTACGCTCCGGAAGCAGCTGCTTTCCGAAGAGGATGATGATGGCCATGGTGCCTGCCAGGAGTGGGATGCCCGCAAGCGCAAATTCGAAGAAGCCGAACCCACCGACGCCTGCGTCGATGCCTGCTTCTGAAACCAGCACGTTGACCGGTGTTCCGGTCAGGGCCAGCATCGAGCCTGCATGTGCCGAAAACACCAGCGGCATGAGCAGCTGCGACGAACTGCGCCGAAGGCGGACAGCTATGACGACCACGACCGGCAGCAGGGCAGCGACAGCGCCATTGACGCTGATCAGCGCGGTCAGGAGCGATACAAGTGCCATGGTCAGGAGGAGAAGGCGTGTCCGGCTTTCCTCGCCGGCCCCGCGGATCAGCAGTTGTCCGGCCCAAGCGGTCACCCCGGTGACCTCGAGCCCGGAACTGACGACGAAAAGGGATGCGATGAAGATGACCGCTGGATCACCGAAACCGCCAAGGGCTTGTCCAAGCGTCAGGACACCACTCGCCCACAAGGCAAGTGCCGTCAGCATGGCGACGAAGACGACCGGCAGCTTGTTCCAGACGAACAGTACGACGGCAACGGCGATGATAGTCGCTGTGTATGCTATTGGACTCAATCGCCCTGCTCCCTCTTGCCTGCCCTAACCGTCCAAAATCAAGCCGGCCCCAGCGCAGGCGTTCATGAGCGCCGAGCGACTGCGGCCGACCAAATTAACCTTCCAGAACTCGTCAATCGTCGAGTGTCGCCATGAGTACACCCAAACGGCAGCCCTTCTCGTATTCCTTGAGGTTCACATATTCTTTGATCGTGTGGATCTCGGCTTGCCCGGCTCCGATGGTGATAGTTGGTACACCATGCTTGTCGAGCCAGTTGGCATCCAATCCCCCGTTCGAGAAGACATACACTGGCTCGATGTCAAGCATTTGCAAGGCCTTTGTCGCGCGCTTCACGATCGGCGTGTCCTTGCCCAACTCGAATGGCGGATAGGAGGGCTTGTGGCTGAATTTCACCTCTGCCTTGTCGCCCTGATAGTCGGTCACTTCGCTCTGCGCCTTCGCGAACGCCTCCTTGTAACCGTTGGCAATCTTCGTCGCGAAAGCGGCTTCCGGGCTGCGCGCTTCGCCCTTGATGAAGGCGTAGTCGGTTACGACGTTGGTCGCATCACCTGCGGGTTTGTTGTCCTTGCCACCGAAAATTCCGACGTTGCTTGTGCCGCGACCATCCGGTTTGACCACTTTGCCGAACCAGCCGCTGTGCTTTGCTTCCGCCAACGCCACGGCGCCAACCAGTGTCGCCGAAATACCCTTCTCTGGCGCAACGCCGGCATGCGACGCGCGACCTTTGATTTCGACTTCCCAGTTTTCCTGCCCAACAGCGCCGACAATGAGTTCTGAAGCCATCTGGCCATCGACATTGATGCACATTGCCGCGCCGTTGAGGTCAGCCGGGTTGAGTTCTCGTGCCCCATGCAGCCCGCTCTCCTCGCGAACGGTAAACAGTAGGGTGATTGGCGGATGAGGCAGCTTATGCTTGATCAGCGTCTCGGCAACCACGACAAGGAGTGCCACCCCGGTTCGGGCATCGCCGCCAAGTGCCGTGGTCCCGTCGGACACGATGCGGTCGCCCTCGCGCTTTGGTTTGGCGCCCGCGCAAAGCGGCACGGTGTCCAGGTGGGTGGAAAAGAGAAGGCGTGGCCCGGGCCGCGTTCCCGGGATGTCCACGATCAGATTGCCCGTCTCCGTCGGCAGCGGAATACGCTTGTTGGCGTCATCGAAGCGAATAGCCGATTCCGGAACGCCGATCTTCTTCAACGCGTCGCAGACGGCAAAGCCGATGTTCTTCTCGTACCCGGTGACACCCTCCACCGACAGGAAACGCATCAGATGGTCTTCAGCTGCGGCGACGTCGAGAGGAATTGAGATGTTGCTCATGATGTCCATCCGTTCGTTCGAGTATCTATTCGCTTGAGGATTGTCATAGGCCCCATGGCAGTCCGAGGGCCTTCCAGACCGCAAAGAGGCCGGTCCACAACACGAACATCAGCACCACATAAGGAAGCATCAGTGAGACGATCGTGCCGACACCTGCGGACTTGTCGTATTTCTGGGCAAAGCCGACGACGAGTGCGAAGTAGGCATTGAGTGGAGTGATCGCGTTCATTGGGGAATCGCCGACGCGATAGGCCGCAAGGACGGCTTCCGGTTCAACACCAAGCTTCATGAGAAGCGGGACGAAGACCGGAGCGAAGATTGCCCACTTGGCAATGGCGCCCGTTAGCAGCAGGTCGATAATCGCGACCACAACGATAAAGCCGATAAGCAGCGGCAGTGCGCCAATATTGGCTGCCTGCAACACGCCTGAAAGGCTGAGCGCCATGACGGTGCCGATGTTTGTATAGGTAAAATAGGCGACAAACTGGCTAAGAACGAAGAACAGGAAGATTGTGCCGCCCATGTTCTTGATCGACTTCTCGATCGCCGCGATGACCTCGGCCAGCGTTTTCAACGTTCCGGCGCCGATGCCATAAGTCCATCCTGTTACCAGGAAGATCAGCATGATGAGTGCAATCAGGCCGTTCATGAAGGGTGAGTTGCCGATGAGCTCGCCGGTATCGGGATTGCGCAGAGGCGCGCCGCTCGGGATGGTCAACAGCAGGAAAACAACCAGGAGCCCGATAAGGCCGTATAGTGCGAACCGCAAGCCGCGTGATTCCTGCTCAGAAAGGGTGGCCCCTTGAGCCTGCACACCGCCTTCCGCCGCTGCCGGATCATACTCACCAAGCCTGGGCGCGATCATGCGATCGGTTATGAACGCTATCACCACGGTCAAAAACAGCACCGAGGCAATGGAAAACCAGACGTTTGATGCAAGGCCGATTGAACGCGCTGGATCAACCAGATGCGCAGCGTCGTTGGTAAATTCAACGAGCACGGCATCGAGCGGCTTGATCAGCATGTTGACCGTGAAGGCACCAGCCACGGCGGCAAAACCAAGCGCAAGACCAGCCAACGGGTGCCGCCCGACTGCCATATAAGCCACACCGGCAAGCGGGATCAGCACCAGATAGCCGGCATCTGCCGCGATGCTTGCGAGGATACCGACGAAAGCCAGGATATAGGTCAGCGCCCAGCTCGGCGAGACAATGACGAGCTTGCGGATCAGCGCTGTGACGAGACCGGATTCTTCGGCCACGCCCGCACCGATCATGGCAGCGATCATCAACCCGACGGCCGTGAAGCTCATGAAATTGGGAATAAGGGACGAATACAGAAAGCGAATGCCCTCCACATTCAGCAGGCTTCGGATCGATGTCGAGGCTTGCTCAATCTCGTGCGTGTCGGGATTGATGCGCTCGTAGCTTACGGACGCTCCGAAGGCGCCAAGTACGGCTGAGAGGACGATGACGATGCCGATCAGGATCAGGAAAATTATCACAGGATGGGGAACCATGTTTCCCACTTTTTCGACGCCGTCCAGGAACCTCTGCATCGTGGTCTTTGATGCGGTATTGGCAGTGGCCATGTCTTGCCTCCAGTTGAACCGACTTATGTCGCACCCGATGGATGGTCAAATGAGCTTGCTAGGTGCGTTGCCTTAACAGTGGTCGGCCCGCGAAATGGCACGAATGGAGCGCTATGGATCAACCGCTTTTGCACGTCGCCGGCAAGTGAACCCTTTGCTGCAACGAAAATATAATGTTATATTTCAATACGTTAAACGCCATACCTGCTCATTCACCAGAGCCGTTGCAGGAGCTAAAATCAGCGCGCTCTTTCGGTGACGGGAATGCCGCATATCGCAAAAATCCAGCCGGCGTCAGGATGGCCCGTGTTGAGAACGTGTTGGCCCCATCGCCTGCTCACGCGAATGACACCGCCCGTCTTCATCGTTAGCGCGGGCAGGCTGCGATATAACGCCGACCGTTGCGATCGCGAAACTCGCACTGGCCCGGACGACCGGCCACGTTGCCGATCACGGCGCCGGAGGCTCCACCGATCGCCGCGCCGACGGCCGCACCACGCACGTCGTTCGTGACGGCACCACCAACCACCGCACCAGTGGCGGCGCCGATACCCGCACCTTGTTGCGTCGGTGTGCAGCTCGCAAGCGCCAGGCCCGCCAACGAGAAAATCAGTAACCTCTTCATTAATCTCCCCTTTGCGACGTTTTACAAATCCGAAGACCGTAGGAGAAAGGCGTTGCTTGCAGTGACTATAGTGTGGCCAAGATGGCTGTGATCAGCATAGAATCCCAAAACCAAGCTCTGAGTTCAAATCTCTGGACAATGTGGCAAGGGCCGTCCGCCGGGGCGGAATGATCAGACTGTCCTCACACCCGCCTGGCAACCCTCGATTACGGTCCACACCGCTTCACTTCGGCATGTTCATCCGCACAGGTCCAGTCCGCCGTGATGTCATGAGTCGCCTCAACAGACGGGCAGCTTGCCCTGAAGCCCGATAAGTCGACCTGCATCAAAGAACTCACTGCCTCTCCTCAACAATTTGCCCCGATATTGCTGACAATTATGCAACCAAAACAACAATTGCTACGGTTGACTTTCCCTGCGGCATCGAGCTTCTCTTACCCGAATGGGAGTGAATTTCGTGACCGAACAACCTGGCCCGTCTGCGCGACAAATTGTCGAGAAAGTCTGGCTATCTATCGCTGAGCGCAGGCTCCGCCCCGGTATTCAGCTCAAGGAAGAGCAACTGGCGGCGATTTTCAACGTCAGCCGCGCCCGCATCCGCCAGGCCCTCACGGTGCTTGAACGCGATGGTCTCGTCACGATCATTCCCAATCGGGGCGCGTTCGTCTCCAAGCCTTCGGTCGAGGAGGCCCGCGATGTCTTCTTCGTACGCCGCACGGTGGAGCGTTGCGTCGTCGAACGCCTGTGCCAGTCTGTCAACAAGGCCGACCTCAGGCGGCTGCGCGACCATGTTGCCAAGGAACGGGCTGCCAATGCCGCGGACGTCACGAGCGACATCATCAAGCTCTCCGGTGGCTTCCACCTACTGCTAGCCGAAACCGTCGGCTCCGACTTCCTGTTCACGACGATGAGGGATCTGATCGCCCGCTCATCGCTGATCACTGCTGTCTACCGCAACACGAACCGCTTCAATTGCGGACCTGACGAGCACGAGGAGATCGTCGAGGCGATCGCCGCCAAGGATGCCGAGAAGGCCTCTCAGCTGATGGCCCATCACCTGGAGCACGTTGAATCAGAACTCGACCTGAGCGAAATCCGCGACCTTTCCCATGACCTGCGAGCAGCCCTTGCGTAGCTGTATCCTTAAGCAGATGTCGCGTCCTTGATAACCCGAGGCCGCCGGGGAGTTCACGGATCGCGTTGTTTGTCGCGGTGACCCGGAAATTCTAGCTCGAGATAGCGGACGTCGATGACCGCCTACCGAACTTCACCCAAGGTCAGCGTCAACCGGATAGCTGGGAGCGAAGATCTCCGAGACCGGGGGATTGCTCCAGCTTCGTTCGGGATATTTGGCGATCAGCCCGTCATACTGCGCCTGCGCCTGTACCCGTGCCTTCTCCATGTCGATGCCCGCAACCTTGCGGGACAGCATCGAGACGCGGCCGTCGACGAACACAGCGCGCGTCACCTTGCCCGAACCGCTGGTGACCAAAGTTGTAATGGGATCGATCGACGGCGCCATGATCACGTCGTCGAGATCGAAGACGGCGATATCGGCACGAGCGCCGGGGGACAGATGACCGAGGTCCGTCCGGCCAAGCGCACGCGCGCCCCCAAGCGTCGCGGCATCGAAGAGATCGGCTGAGCGAAGCCGATCCGGCGCGCCGTCGTTGACGCGCCCCGTGATCAGTCCGACGAGCAGGTTCATCCACATGTCAGCAGGCGCCGTATCCGTGCCCATGGCGATGTTGATGCTACGCTTGCGGCAGGCCGAGAAGGAATTGAGCGTGCTGCCGCCGCGGCCTGAGACCAGTGGGCAATGGACGATAGAAACGCCGTTTGCCGCATAGAGGGCAAGATCCTCCTCCGTTGCATTTGTGGCGTGCGGCGCGATCAACCGATCGCTCAAAAGGCCGGCCTTGGCGAGCCAGACCGGGGCGGTCGAGCCGTGCAGCATGTGAACAGTATCGACCTCCATGGCGCCTTGCGCCATGTGCAGGCGGAACTTGCAACCGAGGTCGCGCGCCGCGGCATCCGTGCGCTGGAGGAGTGCCAGGGTAGACGTCTCGACGCGGTCAGGCGCCAGCATTCCACGGACGAGATCGCCGTGACGACCGTTCTGCCGCTCGATGTAAGAGATAGCGTCCTTCAGGCCCTTCAAGCCGCGCTCCTCATCAAAGACCGGCACCATGCGCCCCGGTTCTTCCAGCACCATGCCGCCGGAGCGATAGGCGGGGCTGAGATAGACCCGGAGACCGAGTTCGCCGGCCGCATCAGCCGCCGCATCGAATTCGGCCACCGTCTCGCCCCACTCGCGGTAGAACAGCGAGGCGATCGGCGCTGCCGTCGTGATGCCGTTCAACAGCAACTGGCCAAAGGCGAAGCGCTTCTGGAAGGCCAGTTCGTCCTGGCTGTACATCTCATAGGGGCCGGCCTTGACATAGGAGCGCGGCCAGACGCGACCCTTGGCCCAGCCGGGATGATTGTCGATGCCGAGAATGGTCGTGTCGAGATCGGACAGTGCGTCGAGATCGATCAAGCCGGGGCTGATCAGTGCATTGCCGTAATCGATGCGCCGAGCCACTTCGCCAGGAAAGCGATGGCCGACGAAGAGAATTTCGTTGTTCTCGAGTACCACTTCGCCATTGCGCAGCAGGCGGTGGGAGCCGTCCTTATGGCCAACAACCCAGCTTGCGGTAAGAAGCGTTCGGCCTTCGGGGCGGCGGCCGAGTTCCAGGGATGCTTTGTTCATCACGGCATCTCCACGATGGCCTTGCCCTTGCGGGCAACAACGCGGCCGTTCTTGACGACCAGTGGTCGGGGCGCGGTGTCGACGACGGCGTGCGCAAGTGTCTCCCCGGTCAGAAGCGTGAAATCGGCATTGCAGTCAACATTAAGGCCGTAACCGTCGATCCGCATTACGTCGGCGCCGCCCTTTGAGACGACGTGCAGAACATGGGCAAGCTCCTGGTCCGTGCGCAGTCCATTCTTCATGCCGATCACCTTTGCGCGGTCGAGCATGTCGGGCTGCCCCCACGGGCCCCAGGTATCGCGTATGCCGTCGCAGCCACCACCGACACGCACGCCCGCTTCCTTGAGCCGCATGATCGAGGGCACGTTAACGGACGGAGCACCGGTCGTCAGGATCGCAACGTCGAGACGGGCGATCTCTTCTATCAGCTTCCCGACCCTGACATAGTCATTCATGCCGAGCGCAAAGGCGTGGCTGATCGCCACCTTGCCTTCCATGCCGTTGGCGCGGATGCGCTCGAAGATCAGTTCCATGGTGAAGGCGCCGAGATCTGCGGCTTCATGCAGGTGGATGTCGATCGGAACGCCGTGTCTCACGGCGAGTGCAAACAGGATGTCGAGTTGTCCCTTGGGATCGCGGTCGATCCCGCAGGGATCGATGCCACCCAGCACTTCGCAGCCCTGCCGCAGTGCCTCATCCAGCAGATCCACCGTACCCGGCATGACCATGACGCCGGATTGCGGGAAGGCGACAATCTCGATATCGATGATGTCCCTCAGCGCGTCTCGCGTCCTCCACACCCCCTCGACCAGGGACAGCCCGTGCCTGGTGTCGATATCAACATGGCTGCGGATGTGGCTCGCGCCGTTCGCGGCAAGGCCGATCGCATGACGCATCGATTGCCGGTGTGCGTCGATGCCGATCTCCTGCCGGTTTTCCCTTTCGAAATCGATCCGCCCCCGCAGGATCGCGGGGCGATCGTTGACATGCCAGGGCATGCCCCAGGTCGTCTTGTCGAGATGGGTGTGGGCGTCGATCAGGCCCGGCACGACTATCGCGCCGTTGCCATCCTCCACGGCCATGCCGTCTTCTGGCCGATACGATCCAAGACCCGCGATCTTGCCACGCCTGATCAGGATGTCGCAGCTTTCGCCAGCCATCGGCCTGACGTTGCGGAGTAACAGATCATGCATGGGGTACCTCCGTTTCGGCTTGCGCGCATCACGTGGGCCAGTTGACAGGATGCGGCTCGGTCCGTTCGCTAAAGGGCGGACGGTTTTATCAATGACTTCAGGTTGGGAGAAAGCCCAAACGGAAGGCTGGTCCAGGTCGATTGCAGCCAGTCCACACCGCAACGCCTCGCTACACGGGCGGGGCAATGCTCCTCCGCGAGCAACCACCTCCCTTGCTCCCGCGTCGGCTATTAAGGCAGCCTTCGAAGCTATGTCAATGTGAATTGTCTACAATCTTTTACTGAGATCAAAGACTGTGGTTAGGCTCCACAGGCTTTCACATCGAGCGTTTCACAGCCGTCAGAACTTCCCCGATCAAAAGACAGGCCATGCGTTGTCAACGCAAATAATGTATTGTAGACAATTTTGGAGGCATTATCGTACCCAAGGCGAAGAGGAGTTGCCGACGATAGTGCCGCAATCACGGGAGGATTGAATGAAAGGACTAACTCTGGCCGGCTGCCTCAGCGCAGTTCTCGGCGTACTGGCAACCACTGCGATCGCCAATGCCGACACACTCGACACGGTGAAGCAGCGTGGCAAGCTGATCTGCGGCGTGTCGCTCGCGACGCCAGGTTTTGCAGCACCCAACGACCAAGGGCGAATGGAGGGCTTCGACGCCGATATCTGCCGCGCGATCGCGGCAGCAGCCTTGGGAGATGGTGACAAGGTCGAATATGTTCCGACCAACATCAACACCCGCTTCCAGGCCCTGCAGTCCGGCGAGATCGACGTTCTCTCACGCCAGACGACGCAGACCTACAGCCGCGAAGCCTCCCTCGGCCTCGATTTCGCACCAGTCGTCTTCTATGACGGTCAGGGTCTCATGGTGCCAAAGTCGCTCGGCGTCAACAGCGCCGCAGAGCTGAAGGACGCCGCAATCTGCACTCTGCCGGGGACGACGACGGCGCAGAACCTCAGCGATTTCTTCGGCAAGCTGGGCTCCAAGTTCGAGCTCGTCGTTTTCGAAAGCCCGGATGAAAACCGCGCTGCCTTCTTCAGCGGACGTTGCGACGCAATCTCCTCGGACCGTTCTGACCTTGCCTCGATCCGCGCTGTCTCCAACAAGCCGGACGATTATGTCGTCCTGCCGGAGACAATCTCGAAGGAGCCGCTCGCACCAGCCGTTCGCCAGAACGATTCCAACTGGCGCGACGTCGTGTCCTGGTCCGTCTGGATGCTGATGGCGGCAGAGGAAAAGGGCATCACGAAGGCCAATGTCGATGAAAAGCTGAAGAGCGACGACCAGGAGATCCAGCGTATGCTTGGTGTTACCGACAATCTGGGTGAGATGCTGAAGCTCGACGACAAGTGGGCTTACAACATCATCAAGTCTGTCGGTAATTACGGCGAAGTCTTCGACCGCGCCCTTGGGGAAAACACCCGCCTCGCCATGACGCGCGGCCCGAACGCGCCCTGGAATTCCGGTGGCCTGCTCTACGCTCCACCGTTCCGTTGAGACAACATTGCGCCCGCAGCTTGCGGGCGCAACCACCTCGCGCGGTTTCTCATCGGAATGCTCTCAATGGCTTTCATGAACAACGCGCGCTTTCGCGCGCTCTTTTACCAGTGGATGGCAATCGGCGTCGTCGCGCTTGTCGCTTGGTCGATGTTTGCGACCGCAAGCAACAATCTTGCCAGACATGACATCACGACCGGCTTTTCCTATCTGTCGCGCCAGGCCGGTTTCGTCATCAGCGAGGCCGCGATCGCCTACGAGCCGACCGACACCGTTGCTCGCGCCCTCTTCGTTGGCTTTGCAAACACCGTCAAGGTTTCGCTGCTGGCCGGCTTGTTTGGCACGATCCTGGGGCTTGCAGTCGGCATCGGTCGCATGTCGCGCAATCCATTGCTCCAGCGGCTGATGCTGTCCTACGTCGAGGCGCTCAGGAACATTCCGCTTCTGCTCTACCTCTTGTTCTGGTACGCGGTGATCATCAATGTGCTGCCGCCTGTTCGAGCAGCCCTGCCGCTCGCGCCGCATGTCTATCTCTCCAACAGCGGCCTGGTCATCCCCTCCATAAGCTTTGAGCGCGGCCTTTCCATTGCTCTCGGAGCAGTCGGGCTCGGCATCGTCTCGGCGCTCCTCATTCGACATATCGCGCTGCGCCGACGGCTTGCTACGGGCACCTCCAACCATGGCCCCCTCATCGCATTGCTCGCTACCATTGCTCCGATTGGCCTCGTCCTGCTGCTGGGCGGCGTTAACATGGCCATCGACTTGCCGGAAAAGGGCCGTTTCCGCCTGACGGGAGGATTGCAGGTCAGGCCGGAATTTGTGGCACTCTGGTTCGGGCTCGCACTCAGCGTGTCGGCAAACGTCGCCGAGATCGTCCGTGCCGGAGTCCAGGCCGTCCATAAAGGGCAATGGGAAGCATCGATGGCGCTCGGTCTGCCCCGGCGGCGAGCCATGCGCCTTGTCATCCTGCCGCAGGCACTTCGCCTGATCATTCCGCCGCTCACCAACACATATCTTACCGTCTTCAAGAACAGTTCTCTGGCGATCGCCATCGGTTATCCCGACCTCGTGATGGTGTCCAACACCGTCATGAACCAGACCGGACAGGCAATGGAAACCATTGCGATCTTCATGGGCGCCTATCTTGGCCTGTCGATCGCCATTTCGCTCATCATGAACTGGTATAACAAGCACGTTGCCCTGAAGGAGCGCTGACCGTGACGGAACTCCAACTCGTGCTCGGCACAACCACAGGCGACGCGCCTCCTCGGCGGCTATCCCGCTGGTGGCAAGATTTCTTCGGGACGCCGGGCAACGTGCTGATCACCATCCTTTGCAGCGCAGCCGTCATCGGTATCGGCTGGCTCGCCACTCGGTGGCTGCTCATCGACGCAACGTTTGCCGGCACACCTGAGGATTGCAAGGTGGCGAGCGGTGCTTGTTGGCCATTCCTCGGTGCCAAGCTTCGCTATATGGCATTCGGCTTTTATCCGTTCGAGGAACAGTGGCGGCCATTTCTTTCGCTGATTGTCTTCATCGGCGCGACCGTGGTTTCCATGGTCCCGCAGCTATGGAGCCGCAACCTGCTAATCGTGTGGATGGTCGTCATCCTGCCCGTTCTGTATGGACTGATGGCGGGCGGCGTCCTCGGGCTACCCGCGGTCCCAACGACCCAATGGGGCGGCCTGCCGCTCTCCTTCATGCTCGCTTTCGTCGGGCTATCCCTGGCGTTGCCGCTTGGTGTCCTGCTTGCCTTGTCGCGAGCATCCGACCTGCCAGTGATCCGTGTGCTGGCGACCAGCTTCATCGAAATCGTTCGCGGCGTGCCGTTGATCACCATCCTCTTCATGGCGACAGTCATGCTGCCGCTGTTCATGCCGGATGGTGTGACGGTCGACAAGCTTCTGCGTGCCCAGATCGCCATTATCATCTTTGCCGCGGCCTATATCGCCGAGACTGTGCGCGGCGGACTGCAGGACGTGCCGAGAGGTCAGCTGGAGGCGAGTGCATCACTCGGCATGGGCTATTGGTTGACGATGCTCAAGATCGTGTTGCCGCAGGCAATCAAGAAGGTCATCCCACCGCTCGTCGCGCTCTTTATCAGTTTCTTCCAGGACACCACCCTCGTCACCATTGTCGGCCTGCTTGATTTCCTCGACACCGTACGCTCGGCCATGCGCGATCCCGCCTGGCAGGGTATTGCGGTGCTCGAAGGCTACGTCTTTGCCGCCGCCGTCTACTTTATCTTCAGCGCGCTGATGGGGGCTTACAGTCGCTTCCTCGAGCGTTATTTCAGGACGACTCATGATTAATTTCATTCACGTACCAAGCACCCAAAAACTCCTGAAATCCTTCGACCTAAAGGTGGAGTTCTTTGAGACGCTGGTATCGACAGGCGTGATCGCCGGGCATGACCATGTGCCGTCGGCGGACCGCTTTGTTGGCTGAACGACAAGTCGGTCCGCTTTGGGGCCGTAAGCAAACGCAGCCCGAGTTCGCGTGGTGTTATGTGGCGATCTGCGACTCAAAGCGTCGGCGTGACATGCAGCCGGTGTCGTAGGAAATCTGAATTCCAGACGCCATGCACAAGGTGCGGCAGCGGATTGGTCTGCATCACGCTGAACATATAGCGCCCTTCAACTTTCTTGAAGGCTTCCCGTTCGAACCGCTGATCTATCGTGTTGACGTCCGTGCCGGGCGGGATATCCGCAACGATCGGCGCTAGCTGCGGATTGGAATTGGGAATGACCAGCCGGGTTGTCGTCTGGGTAACCGTTCCAACCGTTGTCTGGATGACGAGGAATCCCCTGACCTTGTTGTCGCGGGTCAATCCAACGTTCTCATACGTCACCTTGAACGCGTCGTTGTGTGGAATGAACGACACGAGAACGTTGTTCTGGTAAACGAGATTGTAGACTTGGTTACCATTGGGAATGACCGCGACGTTGTAATCATTGATGTTGGATACCTCGAATGTGACGGCGGGTTTGCCCAATTCAGCCTCGAACGCGATGGCAAATGTGCCGGCAATCGGTGGCGCACCCCAAGGCTTGAGTTTGGTGCCATCGTCCATCTGGTCCCGCCACCAGAAGCGTTTGGAGGCATCGCAGAAGACATTAAGCGTATACTTATGCTGATTGGCGCTTACATCATCCCGCCACCAGATTTGCTCGGCGGGATGGATCTCCGAGTGGCAGCAGTGGCCCTTGTCGTAAATCCAGACACCGTAGATGCAGATATCCTGAGGCCCTCGTGCCAAGATCAAGTCGTTCAATGTCTGCGCCGTTCCGGAGTGAACATCGCCGTCAGGCTGTATTTCCGCTTCGACCAGAGCGGCCTCGGCGACACTCTCGCTATCGTCGCAATTGGGCTTGCCCAACTGGTGAAGACTCAGATTCCACTGGGCGCTCATGATGTCGGTGTACTCGCGCGGATGCCCGTCGGTGATAAGGTACTGGTACTTATCGTTGGGAATGACGTCTATGTTGACGTCATGGTCTTCGTAGGTACCGTTGATATCGGCGATATGAACGCTATCCACTTTGCCGACCAGCGTCCGTTTGAAATAGACGACGGATCGGTGGTCACGCGGCTGTTTTTGCGGATACCAGAAGTTCAAGTTGTCAGGAATTGCTATATTGTTCGACGCCCGCTCGAAAGCGGCCGAGCCAATCTCTTCGGGGCCCCTGAAGTCGCTGCCGATGATCCCCATCTGGTCGGCAACCGCATGATCCCACATTGCTGCGTCCGAGCCGTTCTGGCCGCCCAGGAACGTGATGATTGTTTGGGCGCCGTCAACTTGCATCACCGTTGCCGCAGTGGAGGGATGTGGCGCATATGGCGGCGACACCACTGCCGTAGAGTTGTCTGGCAGGGCTCCATTCGCTCGTTGGCGCTCCCAGTGACCCGGGATGAACTGGCCGTTTTCCATGCGGCTCCGCGCCCAGACAAAGCCCGGTCGATCGGCGATTGAAAACACGTTCACGTACGAGATCTTATCATTGAAACCGTACACCGAGAGATCCGGACAATCCTCCAGCAAGTCGATGGAAATGCCATAGCCGCCGCCATCATCGGCATGCTCGAAGAGTTGCGCCCCGAGCCCTGTTGGAATCCTGATGGAAGACACGACATCGTTGAAATCGTCGGGTGTAAAAAAGCGGTAGCCACCCGGCGCAAGCGCTTTGCTTCGTCCTCCAAAGCCTGCGTCCTCATAAATTGTGACAACATCCGTGGTCATAGGCGTGCCTCCTCGCAAGTAGCTCGTCCATGAACCGCCGCTGCAAGTTGCTTTGACCGCGGTGGTCCGAAAACGAGAGATCGTTCATGGCCGAAATGCCGCGCACTGCGCCGCCGCCGCCAAACGGGACGGGAACCATTGGAGCACTCAAAAGTTGCGGGTTTTGCGATGCGTTATCCAGCGACGCCAGACGATAGCAGCAAGGAGGACCATGATGATCACAAAAAAGAGGAGTTCGGTCGTACCGTCGCCGCCGTCTGGGGAAACCCCGAACCATTGTTCGATGAAATCCATCTTCCTTCTCCCGTTGCTTCAAGGACTTGCGGGACCGTTGACGTGCGAAATAGCGGCCACGCGTGCTGCATCGACGCCACCTTGCGGTGGCGGAAGATATGTCATCTGAAATTTGAGTAGTGCCGAGCGACGAGGCGCGAATTCATGAGCTCTCTCGAGCGCTAGTCGGCTATCTTTCCCAACTATATTACCGGAAAACCTCGCAGGGAGCGAGAATAATTTCAACGTATCGAGGCATTGGGCCTGCCGGGTGCGCCAAGTACTACCCCAGGGATACGATATCGGTATCCATTGATCTCTAGACGCGGATGATCTCGATGTGCGCCGGAGGCGCGACCTAAGCGCTTCCATCCTCGCGGCGACGGAAGCGGCGACGATCATGGAGAAGCAGTTCCATGTCCGGGCGCGTCAGCTTTTGGGCGACACGCCGCCAATAGCAAGGCAAGCCCTGATATCGGCAAGGTTTCTGGCCTTTCGGCGTCGTAAGCAAGCAGTCCGGCCCTAGGCGTCGCAACAATAAAAACCCGCTTGCATTGTTTATAAATTTATCTATTACTAAACATATTGCTAAACATGAGAGTTGAGGAGTTCATGTTAGCATTTTCAGAAATGGGTGAACTTGCGCGGTCGGCGGGGAGCCGGCCTTTGGTTCTGGGAGGAACTAATGCAGAAGAAATCGAAAGCCCTTCTCGGGCTGGCCTCGGCGTTCATCATCTCGTCGGCGCTGCCCAATCTCGCAAAAGCCGATCAACTGACACTCTGCTGGGCCGCCTGGGACCCGGCGAATGCGCTGGTCGAACTCTCGAAGGATTTCACCGCCAAGACCGGCACCGAAATGAAGTTCGAGTTCGTGCCCTGGACGAGCTACGCGGACCGCTTCCTCAATGAACTGAACTCCCACGGCAAGCTATGCGACCTGATCATTGGCGACAGCCAGTGGATCGGCGGCTCGGCTGAGAACGGCCACTACGTCAAGCTCAACGACTTCTTCGACAAGGAAGGCATCAAGATGGATGACTTCGTGCCGGCGACCGTCGTGGGCTATTCGGAATGGCCGAAGAACACGCCGAACTACTGGGCACTGCCCGCCATGGGCGACGTCGTCGGCTGGACCTATCGCAAGGATTGGTTCGAGCGGCCAGAACTGCAAAAGGAATTCAAGGAAAAATATGGCCGGGATCTCGCAGCGCCGAAGACCTATGACGAGCTGAAGCAGATCGCCGAGTTCTTCCAAAAGCGCGAGATCGACGGCAAGACCGTCTACGGTGCCTCGATCTATACGGAGCGCGGCTCCGAAGGCATCACGATGGGCGTGACCAACGTCCTCTATGACTGGGGCTTCCAGTACGACAACCCCGACAAGCCCTACGAGATGGAAGGCTTTGTCAACTCACCTGACGCCGTCAAGGGCCTCGAATTCTACAAGGCGCTCTATGACTGCTGCACACCGCCCGGCAGCTCCAACGTCTACATGGTCGAATCGGCCGACGCCTTCAAGTCAGGCCAGGTGGCGATGCAGATGAACTTCGCCTTCACGTGGCCGGGTCTCTACAAGGACGAGAAAGTCGGCGGCGACAAGATTGGCTTCTTCCCCAACCCGGCCGAAAAGAAGCATTTCGCCCAGCTTGGCGGACAGGGCATCTCGGTGGTTTCCTATTCCGACAAGAAGGACGCCGCTCTGCAGTACATCAAGTGGTTCGCGCAGCCTGAGGTGCAGGCCAAATGGTGGCAGCTCGGCGGCTACTCGTGCCTGAAGTCGGTCGTCAACGCCCCGGACTTCGCCTCCAGCCAGCCCTACGCCCAAGCATTCCTGGACTCGATGGCGATCGTCAAGGATTTCTGGGCCGAGCCGAGCTATGCAACCCTACTCCAGGACATGCAGAAACGCGTTCATAACTATGTCGTGGCCGGCAACGGCACCGCCCAGGAGGCGCTTGACGGCCTGGTGAAGGACTGGACCGAAGTCTTCAAGGACGACGGCAAGATCTAGTGTCCGGCAGGACGCACAACATTCTTGCCAGAATGGCGGCCCGGATTGCCAAGACTGCCGGGCCGCCACGTGTCTCACATACGCAAAGACCGGGTGACACCTTGAACATTTCCTCTTCCTCCATGGTCGAGCAGGCAGCGGATGCGACTGCGAGAGCAACACCGGTATCGGTCGCTCGCCGGGTCCGCGGTCTGTCCGACCGGGCGATCGCCTGGGTGTTTATCGCCCCCACCATCATCCTGCTTCTCGCCATCAACATCTTCCCGCTCATCTGGGCAATCTATCTGTCGTTCACGAATTATCGCGCCAATCGCCCAAACGCGCCGGTTCAGAACGTCGGCTTGAACAACTACGAGCGCGTGCTGACCGACCCCGACATTTGGCAGGCGATGCAGACGACAGCCCATTTCGTGTTCTGGACGATCCTGCTGCAGACGGTCATCGGCTTTACGCTCGCCTACCTGATCGACCGCAAGTTTCGCGGCCACGCCTTCTGGACGACCCTGATCCTGATCCCGATGATGCTGTCCCCCGCTGTCGTCGGCAACTTCTGGCGCTTCCTGTACGAGCCGCAGATCGGACTCTTTGCCTATGCCGTTTCTCTGGTCACCGGCATTCCGACCGCTGATATCCAGATGCTCGGCAGCGTCACGCTGGCGCCCTGGGCGATCATCATTGTCGATACCTGGATGTGGACACCCTACGTCATGCTGATCTGCCTGGCGGGATTGCGCTCGATTCCCGACTATATCTACGAGGCGGCGGAGGTCGACCGCGCCTCCGCATGGCGCCAGTTCTGGTCGATCACCGTACCGATGGCCCTGCCCTTCATCATGCTCGCCGTGCTGTTTCGCGGCATCGAGAACTTCAAGATGTTCGACATGGTCACGCTTTTGACCGGCGGCGGTCCGGGTTCGACCACCGAAGTCGCCTCGATCACCTTGAAGCGCGCGGCCTTCGAGAGCTGGGCAACCGGGCGGGCCTCGGCCTTCGCCATTGTCCTCTTCGTCGCCGTGTTCGGCCTCGCCAACATCTACGTCAAGGCACTTAACAGGGTGAAGCAACGATGAGTTCCGCCACCTCAGCCCATTCGGTCGTCGAACCGAGCTCGACCAGCAAGCGCATCGCCGGCGCCATCGTTATCGTCTACGCCCTGATCACGCTGATCCCGCTCGTCTGGATCTTCCTGACCAGCATCAAATCGCCGCCCGACTCGATCAGCTATCCTCCGAAGATCGTCTTTACGCCGACACTGGAGGGGTACTGCAACCTTCTGACGACGAGAACGCGCCAGACGCCGGAATACATCGCCTCCCTGCCCGCCCCGACCGGCACCTGCGACGAGGTGACCCGCAAGCGCAACATGGTGATCGCCGGCCCGTCGAACTTCCTGCCGCGTTTTGCCAACTCGCTGGTGATCGCTTTTGGCTCGACCTTCCTGGCCGTCTCGTTGGGGACGCTGGCCGCCTACGGTTTCTCCCGTTTCCGGGTACCGCTCGCCGATGACCTGCTGTTCTTCATCCTGTCGACCCGCATGATGCCGCCGATTGCGGTCGCCATCCCGATCTATCTGATGTACCGCGAGCTCGGGCTTTCCGACACGGCGCTGGGCATGATCCTGCTTTACACTGCGGTCAACGTCTCGCTCGCCGTCTGGCTGCTCAAGGGCTTCATCGACGAGATCCCCCGCGAATATGAGGAAGCCGCGATGATCGACGGCTATACGCGGCTGCAGGCCTTCTGGAAGGTCGTCCTGCCGCAGGCAACGACAGGCATTGCTGCCACCGCGATCTTCTGCCTGATCTTCGCCTGGAATGAGTATGCCTTTGCGGCACTGCTGACCTCCGGCGAGGCCCAAACGGCCCCGCCCTTCATCCCGACCATCATCGGCGAAGGTGGTCAGGACTGGCCAGCGGTCGCGGCGGGAACGACGATCTTCCTCATCCCCATCCTTGTCTTCACTATTCTCCTACGCAAGCAGCTCTTGCGTGGCATCACCTTCGGAGCGGTCCGCAAATGACGCACCTGATCGAAACACCGCGCCCATCCCGGCCGAAGCGTCCGTTCTTCCTACGGCGTGGCCCCATGGAAAATATCGCAACCGCCCTGATCGCAATCGGCTTCCTGATGCTCTTCCAGCCGTTCCTGCTGGTTCTCTACACCTATTCGCTGGTGACGTTGCTGGCCGGCACGGCCATGTTCATCATCGTCTCGAAGTTCCCGGAGTGAGCCATGGCCGACATCAGGATCGAAAACCTCCGCAAGCAGTTCGGCAGCTTCGTCGCTGTGCAGGATTCGAGCTTCGTCATCCATGACGGCGAATTCCTGGCACTGCTCGGACCGTCGGGCTGCGGCAAGACGACGACACTGCGCATGATCGCCGGCCTTGAACTGCCGACCAGCGGAAAGATTTATCTGGACGGCGAGGACGTCACCTTCAACCGCGCTAGTGCCCGCGACATTGCCTTTGTCTTCCAGCTTTTTGCGCTCTATCCGCATATGAATGTGCGCAAGAACATCGGCTTCCCGCTGCTGTCGCAAGGCATGCCGAAGGCCGAGATCCGTCAGCGTGTCGAGGAAACCGCGCGGCTTCTGCAGATCGATCATATCCTCGACCGATCCGTCTCCGGGCTTGCCGGCGGCGACCGCCAGCGCGTAGCGCTCGGACGAGCAATCGTGCGCCGCCCGAAGTGCTTCCTGATGGACGAGCCGCTCGGGACGCTCGACGCCGAGTTCCGCGAGGTCATGGTCCATGAACTGCGCGAACTCCACAACCGCATCCACGCGACGACGGTCTACGTGACGCATGACCAGCATGAGGCGATGGCGATGGCCGACAAGATCGCCGTGATGAACCACGGCGTCATCGAGCAATTCGGCACGCCGCAGGAAATCTACAGCAAACCAGCGACCATGTATGTCGCCGATTTCATCGGCTCGCCGCCGATGAATTTCATGCGCTTCACCTCAGGCCTTCAGACAGGCGCACAATCGATCTCGCTGCATGGCGTCAACGTCAGTATTCCCGAGGTGCATCAAGATCTGGCGGAAGCCGAATTGGCGCTCGGCGTCAGGCCGGAGCATATCCGCTTCAGCGACGCCTCTCCGTTGCGTGGCGCCGTCTATGGCAGCGAATATCTCGGGACCAATCAGGTGGTGGCGGTCGAGACCTCGAGCGGGGTCATCAAGGCGCGCGTACCGGCAAACCGCAATTTCCATATCGGCGAGACGGTTGGCCTTGAGTTCAACCCGGCCAAGTTGGCGCTGTTCGATTGCAAGTCGGGCCGCGCCATTGCCTCGGCGCTGTATTCGGAGGAACGTCATGGCTGACGTCGCGCTCAAGGGTCTCAACAAGCGTTTCGGCGACACACAGGCACTCGCTGATCTGGACCTGTCGATCCGTGACGGCGAGTTCGTCGTCCTGCTTGGGCCGACGGGCGCCGGCAAAACGACGACGCTGCGCCTTATTGCCGGCCTGGAGCGCCCCGACAGCGGCCGGATCGAAATCGGCGGTCGCAGCGTTGCCGGCGAGGCACCCGCTGAAAGGGATGTTGCGTTCGTCTTCCAGCAATACTCGCTCTACCCGCACATGACGGTTTATGACAACCTCGCCTTTCCGCTGCGAGCGCCGGTACGCAAACTCGGGGCCGAGGAGATCGACCGCCGCGTCCGGGAGATTGCCCGGATGGTGAGGATCGACCATAAGCTGGAGAACCGTTCGACGCGCCTTTCGGGCGGCGAAATGCAGCGCGTTGCGATCGGCCGGGCGCTGGTGCGGCGGCCCGCCATCTACCTGATGGACGAACCGCTCTCCTCGCTCGATGCGAAGCTGCGGGCGGAACTGCGCCTGGAACTGAAGCGCATCCAGAAGGAGCTCGGCTCGACACTGCTCTATGTGACCCATGACCAGGTCGAGGCGATGACGATGGCAGACCGCATCGGCATCGTCGCGGGAGGCCGACTGCTGCAGGTCGGAACGCCGCGCGAAATCTACGGCAATCCCGCCAGCCTTCATGTCGCTGCCCGTCTCGGCCAACCGCACATCAACCTGCTGCCCGCCGATCTCCTTCCCGGCGCCAATCCACCACCCGGGACCAGGACGGTCGGGGCGCGAACCGAACATCTTGAAATCATCGTCGACAAGAATGCCAATGCGGAAATCGACTGGATCGAGCACCTGGGAGACCAGAACCACCTGCACATCCGGGTGCGCGACCACAAGCTCGTCACACTTGCCGATCCATATCTTGCAATTCGGCCAGGTGATCGAATCAGTCTCACGTTGCGCGATCCGCTTTATTTCGACGCCAGCGGCCAGCGGCTGTGACACCGAACGAAACAAAACACTCGCATGAACAGACGGGTCTCTCCATGAAACACTTCTTCAATCGCCGGGAAACGATCGTAACCGAAGCCCTCGATGGCCTGCTTCTGACAAGCAGCCCGGGGCGCCTTGCTCGTCTGGACACCTTCCCTGAGATCAAGGTGATCCTCCGCGCCGACTGGGACCGATCGAAGGTCGCGATCATCTCCGGCGGCGGCGCGGGACATGAGCCTTCGCATGCCGGCTTCGTCGGCAAGGGAATGCTGACGGCCGCGGTATCCGGCGAGATTTTTGCTTCGCCCAGCGTCGATGCGGTGCTGACCGCAATCCGCGCCGTCGCCGGGCCCAAGGGTGCGTTACTCATTGTCAAAAACTATACCGGCGACCGCCTGAACTTCGGCCTGGCTGCCGAAAAGGCGCGTGCTGAGGGGTTCGCCGTTGAGATGGTGATCGTTGCCGACGACATCGCGATCCCCGGCATCAACCAGCCCCGCGGCGTTGCCGGCACACTGTTCGTGCATAAGATCGCCGGCTACCACGCCGAATCCGGAGCTGACCTGAAGACAGTCGCTACACAGGCAGCTGCGGCAGCGCGCGACATAATATCTCTCGGCATGTCACTTTCGACCTGCAGTGTACCGGGCCAAGCGCATGAGGATCGGATGGGGGCCGACGAGGGAGAGCTCGGCCTTGGGATCCACGGGGAGCCCGGCGTCGAGCGCATCGCGTTGCAGCCGGTTGCAGATCTCATGGCAACCATGAGCGAGCGGCTGGCTGCAAGGATTGATGGCGCGGGCGACTATGGGCTGCTGATCAACAACCTCGGCGCGGTACCGCCCCTTGAAATGGGCGTCATTGCCAACGCAGTGTTGTCCTCTTCTCTTGCCCGCCGCGTCCGGCTGATCGTCGGGCCGGCTCCGATGATGACCGCGCTCAACATGAACGGCTTTTCGCTTTCGCTGATCCGTCTGGATGCCACCCGCGAGGCCGCACTGAAGGCTGCGGTCGAACCGCACGCATGGGCACCCGTCGTCGAACGGCACGAGATCACAATCATTCCTGCACCAGCAAGCACCTCCACCCTCGCCGAGGTCACTTCGGTCAGCTACCATGGCGGGAACCGCCGGCTCCTTGCCGCAGTTTGCGAGCATCTGATTTCCCTCGAACGCGAATTGAACCACCTGGACAGCCGGGTCGGCGATGGCGACACCGGCTCCACCATGGCAACGGGTGCGCGCAGCATCCTTTCCCGGATCGACGCGCTACCGCTGAATGACCCCGCCGCCACTATGGCCGCAATCGGCGAGGTTCTGGGTACGAGCATGGGTGGCTCGAGCGGCGTACTGCTCTCGATCTTCTTTACCGCCGCATCGAAAGCCATGGCGGAAAAGGCGGATCTTGCCGCTGCCCTGCTTGCCGGACTTGATCGGATGACGTTCTATGGCGGTGCCGCCGTCGGCGACCGCACGATGGTCGATGCGCTGGCGCCGGCGCTCGCGGCCTTGAGATCGGGTGGCGTAGCGGCTGCGGCAAACGCGGCGGCGGCTGGCGCCGAGTCGACAAAAGCGATGCGGACAGCAAGGGCCGGACGCGCGTCTTATATCGGCGAAAAGGATCTGGAGGGAGTGCCGGATCCGGGAGCCGTCGCGGTGGCAGGTGTATTCGAGGTCGCGGCACGGCTGACATGAGCTGGTGCTGCGGTTGGGAGGCTATCAGGTGCAGGCAGAACCGGTTCTTCTCGCGGGATTGATTGAGGCTTGCCGGGCGGCGATCACGGCAAATAGCGATCACCTCTGCGCACTCGATCGCGCGATCGGTGACGGCGATCATGGGACCAATATGCAGCGCGGCTGCGAGGCGGTCAGCGCCGAGGAAGCGACGGTCTCAGGCCTTCCCTTGCCCGAGGCGCTGGAACGGATCGGCCTAACCCTGGTGATGAGCATCGGCGGCGCCGCCGGCCCACTCTACGGGACACTGCTGATGGAGATGGGGCGCGAGCTTCGCAAATCGGATAGGGAACAAGATTTTTCGGTTGCCCTGAAGCAGGCCATCGATGCCGTGGCCCGCCGTGGGCGCTCGAACGCTGGCGACAAGACGCTGCTCGACGTCCTGTATCCCGTGCAGGATGCACTCGCACAACATTCCCCCCTGACGGATATCGTGCGCCGCGCAGAGCTTTCCGCCCGACTGACCGGCGCCATGAAGGCCATGCGCGGCCGCGCGGCCTACCTTGGAGACCGTTCGATCGGACATGTCGATCCCGGCGCTTCGAGTTGCGCCCTTCTGACAACCGCGATCTGCCGCTATCTTGAGGAGCACCGCCCGGAATGAATGCAAAGACCCCAAACGTCGGGATCGTGATCGTCTCCCACTCGCCGCTGGTCGCGAAAGGCACCGCCGACATGGTGCGGCAGATGGTGGGTGACAGCGTGCCGCTTGCCTGGTCGGGCGGCAACAGTCGAGGCGAGCTTGGCACCGATGCTGGGGGAATTCTCAAGGCAATTGACGAGGCATGGTCTGAAGCTGGCGTCGCCGTCTTCGTCGACCTGGGGGGTGCCGAGACCAACAGCGAAATGGCGATCGAGATGCTCGGCTCTTCCCGCTCCCAAAAGGTTTCGATCTGCAACGCCCCTGTTGTCGAAGGAGCCGTTATTGCCGCTGCCGAGGCCTCCGGTGGGGCGTCGTTGGCCAAGGTGGTCGCGACGGCAGAGGAGCTATCACCCTGATGAACGGCGGTTTTCGTATTGGGGCCCACGAGGCCGGGCAGATCCATGCCAGTTGCCAGACCGAAGTCGAGGTGAAGCATGGCGTTGGACTGCATGCTCGACCCTCAGTGACGTTCACGCGGCTGGCAAAGTCGTTTCCGTGCTCGATCGAAGTCGCGGTCAACGGCAACGACGTCTGGTTGAACGGCAAGAGCATCATCAAGATCATGGGTGCCAAGATCCGCAAGGGTTCGGTGCTCAAGATCCGCGCAAACGGCATTCTTGCGGAAGAAGCCATCCGGGCATTGAAGGACCTCATCGAGCGCAATTTCGACGAGGAAAAGAAGCATGGCCGAACCGCTTAGACTGAAAGCCACCAGCGCCTCGCCAGGTAGTGCGAGCGGCCCGGCCTTCGTCGCCGAACCGGTCGAACCCGCCGCGTCAATCCCGTCAAGCTTATCCGGCCAGGTCGAACTCGCAAGTGCGATCGAGAAAGCTATTCTCGAATTGCAGGAACTGGCCACCGGGACGGACCCGGAGGGCGGCGATATCGTCGAGTTTCAGATTGAGGTGCTTCGCGATCCGACGCTGACCGAGGCGACTGGTGCGCGCATCGAGGCTGGCGAAAACGCGGCATTCGCCTGGGTCGGAACACTCGATGGATACATCCGGGAACTGGAGTGCTCGGAAGAAGACCAATTGCGGGCGCGCGCCGTTGACATCCTCGATATCAAGAACCGCGTCTTGTCGGTGCTCACGGGAACGACTGTCGACGACTTTCCATCCGGATCGATCTATGTCGGAAAGGATATGGAACCCAGCCGTTTCCTTGCCCACGACTGGTCGACCGGCGGCGGTATTGCTCTTTACGCAGGCAGCGCGGTCGGTCATGTCGCCCTGCTTGCCAGATCACGGTCGATACCGATGGTGATCGGCGCCGGCCGCTTCGTACCGGCAGGGGGGCAACATATCGAAGTTGATGGTGACACTGGTGTTGTCATTCTTCAAGCAGCCAAGTCGAGCGCGACCTCGGCGGGACACGGCGATCCGTCAAAAAGCACTGCTCTGCCACTCGACAACGGAATTGTGTACACGTCGGACGGAACGCAAGTACTCCTGTCCGTCAATGTCAACGCTCCGACAGAAGTGGACGCGGTTCCCGCCGAGGTGACCGCGGGCATAGGGTTGATGCGGTCTGAATTCGCGGTGATGTCGCTCGGTGATGCAGCAAACGAAGAAAAGCAGTTTGCAATCTACCGACACCTCCTGGAATGGGCAGATGGACGTCCTGTAACAATCCGCATGTTGGATGTCGGGGGCGACAAGCCGCTTCCGGGCATTACCGAGACCTCCGCGCTGCGCGGTATCCGTCTGCTTCTTGCCCGGCCGCAGATTGCGCGGGTTCAGGCGCGTGCGCTCCTTCGAGCAGCAGTCTTTGGCAACCTGCGTATCATGTTGCCAATGGTGACATTCCCTTCCGAAGTTGATGATATGCGGCAAATCTGTCGCGAAGAAGCCGGCGAACTTCGCCGCCGCGGCGTGCCGCACCGCACTCCGCCGATCGGCATGATGGTGGAGGTACCGGCAGCCGCGCTCATGCTCGACGACTTTGATGGCGCTGACTTCTTTTCGTTCGGCACGAACGACCTGACGCAATACCTCGTGGCCTCCGCACGTGACGAGGCCGGCTTCAGCCTGGAGCGAGAGCGAGCCGTACCGGCCGTGCTGCGCCTGCTGACCCAGGCGGTGAAGCTCGCCGGCGGCCGACCGGTCAGCATTTGCGGCGACATGGCCGGCGACCCGCTGCGCACGCCCGGTCTCCTCGCGGCAGGCATACGCCATTTTTCGGTGGCGCCAGCTCGACTTGGCGCGATAAGATCGGCACTCGTCGGCCTGAACGCCGATGGGACAAAGGCAGCCGGGGACTAGGGATGGCGCGCGAAGACACCGAAGACGCCATTATCGCCTACAAGGACATTCTGGCGCAGATTATCGACAACCGACCGTCAGGAACACGTCAGAGGCTGGCAACGGAACTCGGCAAGCATCGCAGCTTCGTCACCCAGATAACCAGCCCCACTTATGCGACGCCTCTTCCGGCGCGTCACCTCGCGACCATCTTCAGGGTGTGCCATTTTAGCCCCGCCGAACAGGACCGCTTTCTGGACGCCTATCAGGTCGCCCATCCCGGCAAGCTGCCGGAGTTTGGCGCTACGGAAAAACTGCGGCATCTTTCGATAATGGTGCCTGACTTCGGCGATGAACGCCGCAACCGGCTTCTGGAAGAGGCAATCACGGACCTGGTCCAAAAGATCGCCGAGATTTCGGGGCCGCCTGATTGAACGGACGGTTCGCGCGTAACGAGCTCTAGATGATCATCGCCTTGGGAGGGGTTTGATGAAGAAATTCATGAATGCAGCGGACACAATGGTCGCCGAAAGCGTCGAAGGCTTCGTGCGCGCCCATGAGGAGTTCGTTGTATTCGGCGCAGACCGTCAATTTGTCCGTCGTCGCCACCTCGTTCCCGGTAAGGTAGCAGTCATCTCCGGGGGTGGAGCGGGCCACGAGCCGATGCATGTCGGCTTCGTCGGTCGCGGCATGCTGGATGCAGCATGCGTCGGGCATATTTTCACGTCCCCTACTCCAGGCCAAATCCTCAGCGCGATAGAGGACGTGGACACCGGTGCCGGCTGCCTGCTGGTGGTAAAAAATTATGACGGCGACCTCATGAATTTCGAAATGGCGGCAGAGATGGCATCGAGCCGCCACAGAATTGAGATGGTGATCGTAAGCGACGACATCGAAACGGCAAGCACGAACGACGGCCGCGGTCGACGAGGCATTGCCGGTACGGTAATCATGGAAAGGCTTCTCGGCGCCGCCGCGGAAAACGGCATGGCACTCGCTGAATTGAAAACCCTTGCTGCCGGCCTCGCGTCCCGCGTCAGATCGATGGGTGTCGCACTGACCGGTGTCACGGTGCCGCACACGCGGCGATCGACCTTTTCACTCGGCCCCGAAGAAATAGAAATGGGTGTTGGCATTCATGGAGAGCCGGGCCGTTCAAGAGAGCCCTTCTCCAACGCGGACACCATCGTGAGGCATCTAAGCGAGGTGGTTTTCAACGAAGTCGCTCGGGTTTCTGACAAGGCATTGCTTTTCGTGAACGGCCTTGGCGGCACGCCGCCAGCGGAACTTTATCTCGCTTACAACGTCGCGCATCGCTTCATGCAGGGTCATGGCCTGCAGATCGCGCGCTCACTGGTTGGTACTTACGCAAGCTCACTTGACATGCAGGGCCTTTCCATCTCGCTCGCTCTGCTTCGTGACGAAGAGTTCGCTCTATGGGATTCGCCTGTCGCGACGGCTGCATTGCGCTGGGGCTGCTAGGGATGGGTCTGTCGTGGCGACCTTAGCGCAGCGGCCTGCAACTCGTCGGACCTAAAGTTTGGAAACTCTTATAATTTCGGCGTCAGCATCTCGAAACGGTCACGGATCGTCGAGCAGGTATCGCCGCCAAGGCGCGCGATGGCATCGACTTGCCTCGGATCGACGCGCAGGCCCTCAGGATCGACGACACCGTCGCGATAATGAGCATAGACGATCTCGCCCATGATGATCTGACGGGATTTCCCGAGCTCAAGCGTGACATGACGCCTGCACTCGAATGCTGCGGGTGCTTCCGCGATCCATGGCGAAGCGACTTTCTGACCCGCCACCGCCGTCAGTCCCGCCTCCTTGAGCTCGTCGACACCACGCGGATATTTTGACCCGCAGACATGCATCGCTTCGGCAATGGAAAACGACACAATGTTGACCGTGAAGACTTCCGTCATGCGGATGTTATGGCCCGTGTCCTTGAAAGACATGTCTGGATTGTTCTCGACGCCGAGCGCCAGGATGGGCGGATCGGCGGAGAGGCAATTGAAGAAGCTAAACGGCGCAGCATTGATACGGCCATGTTCGTCGACCGTAGTCACCAGCGCGATCGGTCGCGGAATGATCGTGCCAATCATAAGCTTGTAACGCTCACGCTCCGAGAGCGCTTCGAAATCGAAGGATATTGTCATCGGTCAGCCTGCTGCTCGCATCGGCGCGAAAGCGCTCATAGCGCCGGTAAAGGGTTTTGCCAGAGGCGATGCGTAAGAACCGCGCTTGCTCGTCGACAATCCGAGCGAAACCAGCGCCTCGGCCTGCTTCACCGCTGCGGCAACCCCATCGACCACGGGCACGCCGTAGATATCCTGCAGCTCGCGCGCCAGATCAGTCATCCCAGCGCAGCCAAGCACGATCGCTTCGGCGCCATCCTCAGCAAGAGCACGCTCGATCTCGGCCCGGAGCTTGCCGATAGCGCCCGAGGTGGGATCTTCGAGCTGAAGAACCGGAATATCGGAGGCGCGCACCCTGGCGCGTCCGCCCATGCCGTAGCGTCGTACAAGATTGTCAATCAAGACACGCGAACGCTCCAGCGTCGTCACGACGGTAAATCGCTGCGCCAGGAAGCCTGCGGTGGCGACCGCAGATTCACAGAGTCCAAGGACCGGCACGTCGGCAAAGCTGCGCGCTGCGTCAAGTCCCGTATCGTCGAAGCAGGCGATGATCGCGGCATCGTATTCGCCAGTCCGCTCCTTGAGTTCGCTGAGAAGTCCCGGGATTGCGAGCGCCCCGTCATAATGCCCTTCGATCGATACCGGCCCCATTCGTGAGGTGGCGGCAATGATGACGGTGCCAGACGCCATGACCGCGCGGGCAGCAAGGGCTGCCTTCTCGGTCATGGTTTCAGTCGTATTGGGATTGACCAGAAGAATGCGCATTGGGGGTCAGCTTACCTTTGCCTGACGCCGACGCAGCATGAGCATGATGCCGAGCGCGACGAGGATGATAGTGAAGGAAAACAGCGTCGTTACCGTGCCGAGCGCGTATAGCACCGGCGTCGTGACGTTGGTGGTCATACCGTAGATTTCGAGCGGCAGCGTGTTGTAGCTGCCTGATGTCATCAGCGTCCGGGCGAATTCGTCGTAAGAGAGCGTGAAGCCGAACAGCCCGACACCGATCAGGCTCGGCGCAATCATCGGCAGCACGACGTGGCGGAAGGTCTGCCAAGAACTCGCGCCAAGATCGCGGGCAGCTTCCTCGTAGGCGGGCGAGAAACGGTTGAACACGGCGAACATGATGAGCACGCCGAACGGCAACGTCCATGTCAGATGCGCGCCGAAGGCCGACGAATACCAGGCAGGCTTCAGCCCGCCCTGCTGGAACACCACGCCGATTCCGAGCGAGATGATGATCGACGGCACCACGAGGCTGGCGACAGTCGCGTAAAACAGAAAAGTCGCGCCACGGAACCGGCGGCGGAAGGCAAGGCCCGCGAGCAGCGATACGACGACCGTGACAACCATCACCATCAGGCCGAGCGTAAACGACCGACGGAACGAGGCGCCGAAATCGCCCACCGCCTGTTTCTCGAACAGATTGTAGAACCAGTGAACGGAAATGCCGTTCAGCGGAAAGGTGAGGCCGCCATCCAGCCCCTGAAAGGACAGGATCAGGATCGCCGAAAGCGGTCCGTAGAGGAACAGCACGAAGACAAGGAAGAAGGCTGCGAGCACGTAGAATTCGAAGGTGCGCCTCTCGTGGTTCATCTCAAAGCTCCTTGCGGATATCGACGACGCGCAGGATGGCAGCCACCATCATCAGCACGACGATCAGAAGCACAACGGCATTGGCGGCGGCGGCTGGATACTGCAGCAGCGACATCTGGTTTTTCATCATCAGCGCGACTGATGCGCTTTGGCCGCCGGACATGACCTGCACGGTCGAGAAATCCGCCATGACGAGGGTGACGACGAAGATCGAACCGATGGCGATGCCAGGCTTGGCGAGCGGCAGGATGACATTCCAGAGGATCTGCCAGCCGCTGGCGCCGGCATCGCGCGCCGCCTCGAACAGCGAGCGGTCGATCCGCATCAGCGTGTTGAAGATCGGCGTTACCATGAACAGCGTGTAGAGGTGCACCATGGCAAGCACCACGGCAAAATCGGAATAGAGCAGCCACTCGATCGGCTGCGGAATGATCCCCATCTCGATCAGCGCCGAATTGACCAGACCGTTGCGGCCAAGCACCGGGATCCACGAGATCATGCGGATGATGTTCGACGTCATGAATGGCACGGTGCAGACGAGAAACAGGATCATCTGCGTCGATGTACGGCGGATGTGGAAGGCAAGGAAATAGGCGACCCAGAAACCGATGAACACGGTCAACGTCCAGACGATGACCGTGAATTTCAGCGTGTTCAGATAGGTCTTCCACGTCACCCACGAGCCGAGCGTCTCGGTGTAGTTCATCGTCAGGAAATCGGGATAGAGACCGGCGAAGTCGTAATCCCAGAAGCTCACCACCGCGATCATCGCGATCGGCAGGATGAAGAAGAAACCGAGGATCAGGATGAGCGGCGTCGCCTGGAGATAGGAGGCGGCCCACGGCGCAAGCCGAAAGCCGGCACTGCGGACCCGGTCAGTCGTCTCGTTTGTCTCTGCTGAAGCGATCGTCGCCATGTCCTATCCTCTCGGAGAAACGCCTTCATGCCGGCGGATTGAGAGGAGGCGTCCATGAAGACCCCTCCCCAACCCTCCCCACAAGGGGGAGGGAGTTTTCAGGTCGCGCCTCCCGTGCTCCCTCCCCCTTGTGGGGAGGGTTGGGGAGGGGAAAGCGGCACCCGCTGTGGCGGATGATGGCCGCCTTAAGCCGCGATGAACTCGTTCCAACGACGAACCATGTAGCGGTCTTCGTCCATGACGGAGTTCCAGCACGCCACATGGCCCATGCGCTCTTCAAACGAACCACCGTCGCGAACGGCGCCAGCCTTCTCCATGACCTTGCCTTCCGGCGACAGAATATCGCCCTGGGCTGCCTTGCCTTCGATCCAGTAGCCCCACTCGTCAGCCGTCATGAAGCCCTTGGCGGTGTCCATGCAGGCAGAGTAGTAGCCCTGGCGGTTGAGATAGCCGCCGACCCAGCCGGATGTGTACCAGTTGATGTACTCGTAGGCCGCATCGAGCTCGGCACCCTTGAGGTGCGAAGCGAGGCCGAGACCGCCGCCCCACGAGCGATAGCCTTCCTTGAGCGGCTGGTATTTGCAGGCGATGCCCTTGGAGCGGACGGCGGCGACAGCCGGCGACCACATGGACTGGATGATGACTTCGCCCGAGGCCATCAGGTTGACCGACTCGTCGAACGACTTCCAGAAGGCGCGGAACTGGCCGTCCTGCTTGGCCTTGATCAGGAAGTCGATCGTCTTGTCGATCTCTTCCTTGGTCATGTTGCCCTTGTCGGCGTACTTGATGTTGCCGAGCGCTTCCATGATCATCGCCGCGTCCATGATGCCGATGGAGGGGATGTTGAGGATCGAGGTCTTGCCCTTGAACTTCGGGTCCATGATGTCGGCCCAAGTTGTGATCTCGCGACCGACGAGATCGGGGCGGATGCCGAGCGTGTCGGCATTATAGATCGTCGGCATCATAGTGAAGAGTTCGGTCTCGCCCTTGGCGAAGGTCTTGGCGTCGGCTTTTTCGACGTAACCGACCGTGTGCGGCGCCGTGCCCTGCGCAATAACGCTATCCGGCTTGAGCTTGCCGTTCTTGAACAGCGGAACGACCTTGTCGTAATACTTCAGCTTCTTCACATCCATCGGCTGGATGACGCCGGTCGGATAGACCTTCTTCAGGATCCAGTATTCGATGTCGGCGATGTCGTAAGAGTCAGGCTGCGTCACGGCGCGCTGGGCGGCGGCGTCGGAATCGGTCGCCGTCATCTCGAGCGTGATGCCGAGGTCCTTCTTGCACTGCTCGGCAATGGCGTTGATGTTGGAAACACCGGTGCCGAACTGGCGAAGCGTGATGTTGGACTGCGCCCAGATGGTCGGGAAGCCGGTGATAAGGCCCGAACCGGCGATCGCGCCGGCGGCGGCAGCACCCGTCTTCAGCAGGCTACGGCGCGACACGCCCTTGTCCATCAGACCCTTCTTGGTGGTTTTCGTTGTATCAGTCATGTCAGTTCCCTCTGGTTTTTGTGGTAATGAAGATTCATCCCGAAACGCGACCCAGGAGGACGGCGTCCTCAAGGGCCCAACTCAGGGACACCGCATCGCCGACCGATGCGGGGTTGGCGAAATAATCGCCATCGGACGCAATGACGGTGAAGTCATCGCTGCCCGCGCCGGCCACGGTGAGCTTCACCGAGGCGCCGCGATATTCGATGTTGGAGACGACGCCGTTGAAACCGAGCGTCTTGTCGGAAGCGGTATCGAGCCGCACCCGATCTGTGCGGATACCGATGTCGACACTCTCGCCGGCGTGCTTGCCGTTGCCGCGCACCGAGAAGGTCTGGCCTTCCGGAACCTCGAGCGTCGTAACACCGTCCTTGGAGGAAACGACGCGGCCGGAGAGAACATTGTGATCCCCCATGAAGCGAGCGACGAAGGCGGTGGCCGGCTCCTCGAAGACCTTGCGCGGTGTTGCCGCCTGCTCGATCTTGCCGTCGTTCATGATGACGATGATATCGGCGAGCGCCATCGCCTCTTCCTGGCTGTGCGTCACATGAACGAAGGTGATGCCGAGGCTCTTTTGCAGCTTTTTCAGCTCGGCACGCATACGGATCTTCAGGAACGGATCGAGCGCTGACAGCGGCTCGTCGAGCAGCAGCGCTTCCGGATCGGTGATCAGCGCGCGCGCCAATGCCACACGCTGCTGCTGACCGCCCGACAACTGCGCCGGCCGCCGCGTCGCATAGGCGTCCATCTGCATCAGCTTCAGCAACTCGAGCGCCTTGGCGCGACGCTCGTCCTTCTCGACACCCTTCATCTTCAGGCTGAAAGCAACGTTGTCGATGAGGTCGAGATGCGGGAAGAGCGCATAGGACTGGAACATCATTGCCGTACCGCGCTTGGCCGGCGGAAAGTCGGTGACGACTGTATTGCCAAGCCTGATATCACCGGACGAAATGCTTTCGTGCCCGGCGATCATGCGCAGCGTTGAGGTCTTGCCGCAGCCGGAGGGGCCGAGAAAGCAGCAATAGGAACCGGCCGGTATCTTCAGGCTGATGGAATGGACCGCCGTGGTGGCGCCATACACCTTGGAAACTGATACGATATCGATCTCTGCGGCCTTCGACATTGGTCTTCCCCTGTTCGAGAAGGACAATGCATCCGCCGTGCCAGTTCCTATTGCAGTGCATCAAGCGTCGAAAAATCAAACACTTCGCTTTGCGGATGGGCCACACATCAAAATTGCGGCACCAGCATCACCTGCACAGAAAATAGGCTATCGTTCGCACTTCGTGCAAACGATCGTATACAATTTAGCCATCCCTTTGAGCGCAAATTCCGTTTAACTTTTACGGGAAACGCAGATATCATTTCCCGGTCAAAAGGTATTTGTGTTCATGAAGCCCACCGCAACCGCCGCGCATACTACAGAGGATTCAACCGATACGGGCGCACAACAGATCCGCGACGCGATCCGCGATGCGATCGTCGAGCGGCGGCTGTCGCCGGGAACAAAGCTATCGGAAAGCGATGTCGGCAACCTGTTCAACGTCAGCCGTACGCTTGCGCGCGCCGCCCTGCAGGCTCTTTCCTATGAGGGCCTGGTCAGCGTCGAAAAGAACCGTGGCGCGTTCGTCGCCTACCCCTCGCCCGATGAGGCTCGCCAGATTTTCGCTGCCCGCCGCCTGGTCGAGCCCGGGATCTTGCGGGAGGCTGCAGCCAGAATCACGCCTTCGCAAATCCAGCATCTGAAGCAATTGCTCATCGCGGAAGGCCGCCTGATGAGCGAGCGCGGCCAGATGGCACGACGTGCCGAGATCAAGGCATCGGGCGATTTTCACCTGACGCTTGCCGCCATATCCGGCAATGCGATCATGCAACGTTTTATGGATGAACTCGTGGCCCGCTCGTCGCTGGTGATCGCCCTTTATGGTCAATCGACCATATCGAGTTGCGGTCATTCCGAGCATGGCGATATCGTCGCCGCGATCGAGAGGAACGATCTCGACGAGGCATGTAGGCTGATGCTGCACCACATTGCGCATATCGAAGCCGATCTTGATCTTCGCGAACGCAAGAGCGTCGGTCTCAAGGAAGCCTTCGAGGGGTGAGGTCAGATTGACCAGAGTCGAAAGCGTTGACCGGGCACTGCTGGTTTCCAAGTCTGCCATGAGCGGAAGGGCATCATCGGATGCCCGACCCGCATCGGGATCGCCGAGACAAATGCTCGACAGCTCGACAGGCAGCAGAAAAAGAGACTACCGGCGGCGCAAAGTCATGGTCCGCTTATGACCTGCCGAGAGCGGACGATAATCGGAACCTCTTTAGCTGGAGGCGGCACAGATAGTCCGACCCCTCCATCAGATACGCGGGAACACCGTCGTCTTCTTGACGGTTGCATAGGCGAAGCTTGTGTCGATCCCCGCGATCCCTTCGATGTTGTGAAGCTGTTGCCTGACGAACTGCTCATAGTCTTTCAGACTTTGAACGAGGACACGCAGGAGATAGTCGGCCTCCCCCGTCATGACGTAGCAGTCCTGTATATTGTCGATGGAGCGGACCTTCCGCTCGAAGGCCGCGATCGCCGCCTCCGAGTGGCGCTCGAGCCTGATGCGGACGAACGCGGTGATTGGAAGCCCGTACGCCTCCTCATCCACGATAGCGGTGTACCCCTTGATGACACCGTTCTCTTCCAGGAGCCTGAGACGGCGAAGACATGGAGACGGCGAAAGCGCCACTTTCTCGGAAAGCTCTTGGTTCGATAGGCGGCCGTCCCGCTGCAGCGTAGAGATGATCTGTCGGTCCTTCTCGTCCATGGCCCTCCCTTATTGGCAGAATCTGCCAAATATCGTTCCTGATGGCATCAACATAGCAAGAAACTGCCTGAGGAAGAAGCATATCATGTCAATAAATTTGAAATCGAGGTTTCTCATGGCCGACATTACTGCGACTTTCCCCAGACCGACGATCAAGTGGAATGAGACTGCCGCTGCAGGTTATGTTGTGTTGGCGCTCGTCGTCCTCATCTGGGCTGGGTTCGCGCTCACCATGCGAGCCATGGGCAAGTCACCGCTCGCTACTGCGGATGTCGCCCTGATCCGCTTCGCCGTGCCTGCGGTGGCGCTCCTGCCCTTGCTGTTCGGCCGCCTGCATCTGCTGCGGCAAGTCGACCGCAAGGCCGTCCTGTTGGTGCTGGCAGGTGGCGTGCCTTTCTATTTCATCGCGTCTGCGGGAGCCAAGCTGACCTCAGCGGCCTATGTTGGCGCATTGATCCCCGGTACGACCCCGCTCGCAATGGCCCTGATCTCGCGCGTGTTCATGGGTCGGAGACTCTCTACAAGACAAGCCCTTCCGATCGGACTTATCCTGGGTGGCGTCGTACTCATGATCGCTGGACAACGCCACGCTGTCACCGCGGAGACACTGCGGGGCGTCGGACTGCTTCTGCTCGCGAGCCTCATCTGGGCCGGATACACGATCGGGCTGCGGCATACCGGGTTGGACGCGATCTCAAACGGCCTCCTACTTTCGATCGGTTCCCTGGTGGCTATCGTACCTATGATGCTCGTCGGGCTGGTCGGAAGCAATTTCGGCCACTTCAGCCTCGGCGAGGCGCTGCCTTACGTACTCGTCCAGGGTATCGGGACGGGGCTGATCTCGACCTTGGGCTACGCGTTCGCGATCTCGCGGCTCGGCGCGTCACGAAGCGCCACGATCGGGTCCCTGTCTCCGGCGCTGACGTCCCTTTTAGCTATACCCCTATTGGGAGAGTCGCTCGCCGTCGCGACCGCCATCGCCGTCGTCCTCATGACATTCGGCGTAATCTTGGCGAATCGTACAGGCGAGCGAGTGCCAGAATGACGGCTCGGCGCTTTGACTCAATGGAATAGGCGCGCCCCACGCCTCGAAGCGACGTGTCAGCAAGTTCAGGGCTGTAGGCGCTCCGTGAACCGCCGTCGTTTAATGCGCACCTCCCGGTCAATGCCAATCGAGGTAATGGCGCGCGCTGCGCCCTTGGCGACTTGAGGTTTCACGTCATGCCGCCCGAGCCCCTCAACACTTAGGTAAACGCCTTAATATTATTGACAGGCGGTCCTGCTCGTTATAGTAAGGCACATGCCTTATCATTCCGCACCCCTGGATCTCGCCTTTCACGCCTTAAGCGACCCGACCCGCCGCGCGGTGGTTTCGCGACTGTCTGAGGGCGAGGTACCGGTGAGCCTCCTGGCCGAGCCGTTCGACATGGCCCTGCCTTCGTTCGTCCAGCATCTCAAGGTTTTGGAAGATTGCGGACTGATTGCCAGCGAGAAGCGCGGGCGCAGCCGCTGGTGCCGGTTGGTACAGGCGCGGTTCGACGAGGCGGCGGATTGGATGGAGGCCGAGCGCCGGCGCTGGACCGACCGGCTGGATCGGCTGGAACTCTATTTGGACAACACGAAAGAGGATGGTGAAGGCAATGGCAAACCCGTTTGATACATGGTCGCTTGATCGAGAGATCGTACTGGTGAAAGTTCTGAACCATCGACGCGACAAGGTTTTTGTGGCGTGGATGGACCCCGGGGCGCTAGCCGAATGGTACGGTCCGGCCGGCCTGAAGATCGAGAGCTACGAGGCCGACATACGCGAGGGCGGACTCTGGCGGTTCGACATGGTTGGCCTGTTCGAGGGCAAAGAACAGCGTTTCCCGAACCTCATGCGCTTTCTGGAGATCGTGCCGAACGAGCGGATCGTGATGGACTATGGCACGCCTGATCCCAACGACCCCGACCGTTTCCGCGCCACGGTGACCTTCGATGAGCAGGCCGACGGGAAGACGGTGCTCACCATGCGCCAGCTCCACCCCACCCGCCAGCGACGTCAGGTCGTCATCGGCTTCGGCGCGGTTGAGTACGGGCTACAGACGCTGGATGGCCTCGCAGCTTGGTTGGACGGCTGAGTATTTGGCCAATCAGCGCCGTCTGTACACCTTCCGTCAATTGGGTTTGTTGTGGGCTCATTCTACGTAGAAGATCATGTTGCCGTTTCGCGCTCTCATCACCCATTCGATGTCATTGGGCGTTAGCTTCTTGGCCCTAAGTTGATCAACAAGCCATTTGTTCTGGCGTGCTGCGCTTCGGATCGCGTTCACATGCTGCGCGTCACCCGGCGATGGATGCGCACCTGTTTCATGCGCCGTGCGGTAGCTTACGACTGAGAGTCGCTTCCCGTGATAAGTCCGCACATATGTAGGGAGATTTTCGCTCCAGTTCATTCTCCGGTGTTCTTGCCTCGTCTGTTGCGCTGCAGCCAGCACGGCGGTCGGGATCGTCGAGACCGCAATGCCCAGGACAATAACCAGCTTCCTCATGACGCCCTCCGAAGAGAAAGGTTTGCCGGACGATCTTACGCGATATGGAGGCAGCAGGCACCGTGGGAATCGCCGGTTTGCATCACGGGCAGAAGGCAATGATGGCCCCGGGTTGGGTCCCTGCGGACCAAAGGGCGATCCAAACCCTACCCGATCCTGAGACCGGCCGCCCCCTCCGAAGTCAGCGATCAATTGATGGCCTACACGGCTTATCAGTTGGGGGCATGTTGTTAGTGAGTCGCGATTCACGTAGAAGAGGGCTCCATCAAGTTCACCCCGGAGCTCCCGTGCATATCGGACCGCAACAGCGGATTTACGTCTGTTTCTTTCTGTTCGCCGTCTCCATGGGCGCCATGCTTTCGCGCCTTCCGGACATTCAAGATGCGCTGCAGATCGATAAGTCCGAGCTTGGCCTGACTCTGATCGGAGCCGCCATTGGCGCCCTGATTTCTTTGACGTTCTCGTCACCGATCGTCGCCCGCCTCGGAGCTCGAACGACCGCCTTCCTGACCGTCTTGGGTACCTCCGCTTGCCTTGCCCTCGTGCCATGGATGAGCGCCGCTCCCCTGGTATTCGGTATTCTTCTTTGCGAAGGACTTCTGGCGGGGGCGCTCGAAATCAATCTCAACGTCGAGATCGATCGGATCGAGGCGCAACTGGGGCGCGGCGTCATGAACCGGGCGCACGGTTTCTGGAGCCTCGGCTTCTTCGTCACCGCGCTGATATCCGCCGCGGTCCGTCAGGCTGGAGTGTCAATGCAGCTCCATCTGGCTTTGACGTTTGGCTTCGTCTTGGTCGTTGGCACTCTGGCAATCGCAGGCATGCGCAATGCTCCAGCCAGACCCACGCAGGAGCATTCCGACACGGGGCGCATCGCGCTACCGACCATTGCGCTTCTTCCTCTGTGTGTGATCGGTATCGCTGCTTTCCTGGTTGAGGGTGCAGGCATCGATTGGTCTGCAATCTATATGCGCGACGTATTCCAGTCTGAGCCCTTTGTGGGCGGTCTGGGTCTCACGCTTTTCACCTTCTTCATGGCTATGACGAGGATTTTCGCAGATCCGTTCGTCGATCGCTTTGGCTCGCGGGCGGTAGCATTCACTCTGCTGTTGGTGTCGGCAGCCGGTCTGAGCGCAGTTTGGCTTGCGCCGCATCAATTGATCGCCCTTTTCGGGTTTGCCCTCATGGGCGGCGGCTGCAGCGTGGTTTATCCGCTTGCGGTTTCCGCGGCGGCCCAGCGGTCGGACCGAGCCTCTCATCTGAATGTCGCAGCGCTCGGTCAAATGTCGTTTGTCGTGTTTTTCCTCGCTCCGCCACTCCTCGGTTTTGTAGCAGAGCATTTTGGTATACGGACAGCATACTTGGTATGTTTGCCCGTGATCCTGGGCGCACTGATATGCGTTCGCGCCCTCTCCGCCCGGCGCCCGTTGGCCGTCGCATAGGGTTGGCTGCCAATCGCACCCTGCTTTTCCGATGACGGCGACACGAATGAAGGTCGGACTTTGAGGTTCGTAGTGACCTCTTCTCTTCGTTGCAGGGGGTGCCGGCAACGAACCGACGTCCTGGACGCATCGCTCCTCCCAAATTGCGACCCTATTATCCCCTATTCGCCCGCTAGATTTCCACGAGCCGAGCCGAATTCATTTGCCTAAGAGGCGGAATGGCGGGAAATTGACTGGGGTTGTCTGCTGAGCAACCAAGTGTGGCAACGGCATGATGACGGGAGCGTCCTCCAGGGAGGAGAAAATGGCCGACCATTCAAAGCTCAAGGGACCCGATCTGGCCCTCGGTATTGCACTCGCCGAACTGGCAGACGGAGGCAAGCTGGTCGGTCATTGCGACGGCGAACCGGTGCTATTGGTGCGCCGCGGAGCAGAGATATTTGCGGTTTCTGCCAGTTGCTCCCACTATGGCGGACCACTGGTAGACGGTCTCGTCGTCGACGATACCGTTCGCTGTCCTTGGCATCACGCCTGCTTTGACCTTCTCACCGGAGAGGCGCTGAGGGCGCCGGCCCTATCGCCACTCGCTTGTTGGTCGGTCGAGCGGCGCGACGAAAGGATCTTCGTCGGCGAGAAGCGCAAGAAGCAGTCCCCCACCGCGCGCGAAGGCAAGACAGGTGCTCCACCAGAGCGAATCGCAATCGTCGGCGGTGGGGCGGCCGGTTTTGCCGCAGCGGAGAGGCTGCGGCGGGAGCAATATCAGGGCGACATTGTCATGGTCAGCGACGATGAGGCAGCGCCCGTCGACCGCCCCAACCTCTCAAAGGACTATCTCGCAGGCAAGGCTCCCGAAGACTGGATTCCGCTGCGCAACGAAAACTTCTATGCCAAGAATGGCATCGATCTACGCCTCGGCACCAAGGTCACCAGTATCGATATCGGTGCCAGCGAGGTCGCGCTCGCCAACGGAGCACGGGTAGCATTCGACAAATTGCTGCTCGCGACCGGTGCCGAACCGGTGCGACTGACCATCCCCGGCGCCGACATGCCTCATGTCCATACGTTGCGTTCGCTGGCCGACAGCCGCAGGATCATCGCACAAGCCGGCGCCGCGCGACGCGCTGTGGTACTCGGCGCCAGTTTCATCGGTCTCGAGGTTGCCGCCGCTCTTCGAACCCGGGGCCTCGAAGTGCATGTGGTGGCGCCCGGTGAACGGCCCATGGAACGAGTGCTGGGACCACAGATGGGCGACTTCATTCGCGCTCTGCATGAGGAAAATGGCGTCGTCTTCCACCTGGGAGATCGGGCGGCGAGTATTAGTGCGAGCGAGGTCCTGCTGAGCAGCGGCAGCACCCTGGGCGCCGACATCGTCGTTGCCGGCATCGGTGTGCGGCCGCGGGTCGATCTTGCCGAAACAGCCGGTCTCGCCACTGATCGAGGCGTCCTGGTCAGTTCCTATCTCGAAACGAGCGTCTCCGGCATATATGCAGCCGGCGACATCGCGCGGTGGCCTGACACCCACAGCGGCGAAAACAGGGTGGAGCACTGGGTGGTGGCGCAACGGCAGGGAGCTACCGCGGCGCTCAACATGCTCGGACACCGGAAGAAATTCACGGATGTACCGTTCTTCTGGAGTCAGCATTACGACATTCCGATCAACTATGTCGGCCATGCCGAGGGATGGGACAAAATCGAGGTGGAGGGCGACATTGCCGCTAGGGACTGCCTCGTGCGCTACAAGCGTGGTGGGCAGGTCCAGGCAGTTGCCACGATCTTCCGCGATGTCGAAAGCCTCCGAGCAGAACTGGCGATGGAGCGCGGCACGGCCTAGAACGTGACGGGATCATGCAGTATGCACGCGTTTTGCCCAAGCGACCGGCAAAACATCCAGACTGGCCCAGGAGTGGAATCCCCAGCGACTGGAAGCGTCTGCTCGAACGCTGGTTATAAGCGTCCATAAGCGACAGGATGGGTACCCAAAACAGCATACCACCACGACGCGTGCATTTCAGGGTTCGGCGTCGGTCAGGGCAGCCCGTGTCTTGTCGAGCGAGAGCTAAGAAAGGGCCCACTTCTGGCGCTTTGATACAGGGCATGCAGCGCTTCCAAGTTCCCACGAGATCGTTAGTTCCGATTCCACCAAGCCGCCGGTTCCGCCGGCGCTTGGGTTGGAAGGCGTAACAGTAATCGCAGCACTAGCTCAGCATGGCGGAGGAGAGCCGCCCCGTCATTTGCTGGCTAGCTTGAACAAACCGCGGCTTCCCGTTCAAGCTTTCGCGCATACTCGGTAAGTGGGTAGCAAAGCACAAAGAAGATGACAGCGACTAGCCCGTAAACCTTGAAAGGTTCGAACGTCGCGTTGTTGATCGCGTTTGCGGTCCTCATCAGTTCCTCAAAGCCAAGAATGGACGTCAAGGCCGTGCTCTTGATGAGCTGCACGAGAAACCCGACGGTCGGTGCGCGGGTTATCCTGAAAGCCTGTGGGAGGATAATGAGCCGAAGCTCTTGCAGGCGGTGCAGACCGAGACTTGCGCCAGCGTCCCATTGACCGCGCGGGAGCGCCTCGACGCCGCTCCGCCAGATCTCGGCGAGATACGCGCTTGCATAAAATGTCAGCCCACATACAGCAGCCGTCCAGGGCTCGATGCGGAATCCCAACATGGGCAAGCCAAAAAACATCAGGAAAAGCTGCATGAGGAGCGGCGTCCCCTGGAACAGCGCGATGTAACCCGACGCCAGGCGCCGTGGCCAAGAGGCCTTCGATATACGAGCAAAGAGGATTGCCATGCCGACGCTCGCCCCGCCAACAAACGCAGCAATCGACAGAAGAAGCGTCCAACGCGTCGCGAAGACAAGATTGCGCAAAATATCCCAGAACGTGAACTCGATCATGATATCCCCGCTCCAAGGAACCGGCGACCACCAGCAATCAGCAAACGCCTGAGGCTTGCTGACATGGCAAGATAGATCATCGTCACGACAAGATAGGTCTCGAATGAACGAAAGGTGCGGGCTTGCAATAGATCGGCCTCTTGCGCCAGTTCGCGAACGGAAATCTGTGAGACCACAGCCGATTCCAGCATCATGATGACAATCTGACTTGTCAGGGCCGGAAAGATAATCTTGAGCGCCTGGGGCAAGACGACTTTGAAAAATACGTGCCTGGGCTTCAGTCCAAGCGCCCGTGCGGCCTCGCCTTGCCCCTTGGGGATAGCATCAAGCCCAGCGCCCACCACCTCGGTCGTGTAGGCCGCCATGTTGAGGGTCATGGCGAGTATTGCCGCGGCCACCGGATTGAGACGGATTCCGAGGCTTGGGAGGCCAAAGAAAATGAAGAACAACTGGACCAGGAACGGCGTGTTACGGATGACTTCAACGTAGATGCCAACAGCCCGGCGCAACCAGCCGAACCGGCTTCTTCGCGCCGCAGCGCCGAAAACACTGAGTACCGTCCCGAAGACGGTGGTGCAGGCAATCAGCAAAAGCGTCATGCCCGCGCCATATGCAAGCGCTCCCGCGCCGCCCCAAAGCCAATCGAAGCCAAGGCTATAGGTCATCGCCACTCCTTTCACGGCGGGGAGCAGTCATACGATCAATCCTTGAGATTTTCAGGGTTGAGTGGCGTCTTCAGCCAGGCCTTCGAACTAGCGTCGAGTTTCCCCTCCGCGATCATCTTGGCAACCACGTCATTGACGGCGTTCTTCAGGCCATCCTCGCTCTTGCGAAGAGCAATGTGAGAAGGCGACGTCAAGAGCTGGAACTTTTGTTCCGGTTTCAAGGCGTCCTGACGTGCCAGAACCTGCGCTCCAACATCGTTTCCAACCACCATCAATTGCGTTTGACCCGAGATGAAGGCCTGGATAACGGAATTGTAGTTTTCGAAGCGCTGGATTGTTGCCGACGCGGGGGCGGCTGCCGTCAGGGAGGTGTCTTCGAGCGTGCCGCGGTTCACGGCAATCGTTTTGTCGGCGAGGTCGTCCTTGCCGCTGATGGCGACGGCTGCCGGCCCTATGACCGCGATGTAGTACGGTGCGTAAGCGGCAGCGAAATCAATGACTTCTGCACGCTCCTTGGAATAGCCGACGCTCATCAGAATATCGACGCGCTTATCGTTCAGATAGGCAATTCGGTTTTGTCCGGTGACGCCTACGAGGTTGAGCTTCACGCCAAGACTGTCGGCAATGTTCTGAGCGACATCGACATCGTATCCCTTGAGGCTCATGTCCGCGCTGGCCGATGAAAATGGCGGGAAGTCGGAGAAAATGCCTACGCTGATTTGGCCAGCAGCCTTGATGTCGGCGAGGTCGTCGGCATGGGCCGACAGTCCGACCAGAGCGAATGCCGCGGCAGTTGCGATGGTTCTTCCTAGTTTGCTGATATTCATTTTATGTTCCCTTTTTCTTGGTTCTGGATGGTGACGGCGATCCCAACCTCTCAGGCGGCGTTACGTACGGCGGGGCTGAGCATGGCGAGGCAAAGCAATTCGAATAGGACCTGCGCGGCAATCTGGGCCGTGTTGGTGGTCGCGTCATACTGCGGCGCCACTTCCACCACGTCGCCGCCAACAAGATTTACTCCTCGGAGGCCTCGCAAGATGGCGAGAACTTCTCTCGGAAGCAATCCTCCAACCTCTGGTGTCCCGGTTCCCGGCGCAAAGGCCGGATCAAGGCTGTCGACGTCAAAGCTAATGTAAGTTGGACCGGAGCCGACGACCTCGAGGGCACGTGCGATCACGGCCTTGATACCCATCTCCGCGACTTCCTCGGCGTGTATCACCGTCATGCCCGAAGCAAAGGAGAACTCCCAGAGATACTCGGCTCCGCCTCGAATGCCTATCTGGATCGTTCTTCGAGGGTCAAGGACGCCGGCAAGGACGGCCTCTCGGAACGGAGCGCCGTGGTGGAACTTGGAACCCTCGTATGGGCCAGCCGTATCACAATGGGCATCGATGTGAATCATGCCAACAGGGGTGCGGCTCGCGAACCCCTTGAGGATGGCACCGGATATGGAATGATCTCCACCAACCGACAGGGGGATCACTCCAGTATCGGCGATCATGCGGTAGCTGGCTTCGATGTCGGCATGGCATCCCGCGAGATCGAAGCGGCTTCTCATCGGAACATCGCCGACGTCGGCGACCTTGAGCTTGCCCATTGGCGCAACCCCGAGAACATGCTCGTAGGGCCCGACGCGTTCGATCGCCCGAACGGCTCTCGGACCCAACCGCGACCCGGCGCGATTGGTGACACCAAGGTCCATCGGCACGCCGATCAAGGCCACATCCAGTGCTGCAAGCACATCCGATCTGATGCCACCCTCGATAAAAGACGCGCCAAGGAAGGTCGCCGGATCTGCAAACGGCCACTTGCGGCTGTCGCCATCTTTGAAGACACTTGCCGCAACTTCGCGAAAGTGTGGATCGTGCATTTCGCCGCCGGCGGCATTGCCGAAGCGACGGCGAAGGTCCTCCAGAAAGTCCTGGTCAATCGTCAAGATAAGTTCCCCGGTTCTCGGTCCGAGATGGCATCATTCGCCCAGCCAGAATCCTTTACAACCTTGATATTTCGTGAGGGCCTATAACGATTTCTGATAGCCTGGCAGCCTCGACCGCCATTTTCGACGACAGGCCCGTTCAGATAACTTTATAAGGGCATAGGCGATCCCCGGCCCGTTGCCTCGCGGATGCAGATCGTTCAATGTCGAATTTCGCTGTCATGAGCACATTCGGATAGCTGGCCTTTAACGCAACCAAAGACGCTGTCGAATGCTTGATCTCGATTCATATCTGCTACGGGCTTTCCTGACGGTCGCCGAGATCGGAACGGTCAACGGCGCCGCTGCCAAATTGCATCGAACTCAAGCGGCGGTCAGCATGCAAATCCGCAAGCTCGAAGAGCTCGTGGGGGTAACGCTCTTTTCTCGATCCTCCAAGGGACTTGAGCTCACGGCTCACGGCCAGGTCATGGTGGCCTATGCCCGTGAGATCGTGCTGCTCAGCGATGAGGTCGGCCGTCGGCTCACCGGAAAGGTACTCCAAGGACGCATCCGTCTCGGGGTCGTCGAAGACTTCGCCGCCAGTCGACTGATAAACATCCTTCGTGACTTCAGGGCCCAGAACCCGAAGGTGGACATCGACATAATCGTCGAGCCCAACCGGCGTCTGGCGGAAATGTTCGAAGAGGGAAAGCTCGATCTTGCCGTCTGCGACATCACCGTTCTCAACAGGAAACCAATCCTGATCTGGACCGAGTACCTGACATGGGTCGTCAGATCGGATTTTGTGGTCGACGCCAGCAGACCGCTCCCGGTCATCATGTTTGACGAGGGTTGCCCCTGGAATCTCCAGACGATCGCCACGCTGTCGCAGCGAAACATAAAATGGAAGACGGCCTGCGTCGCGTCCACGTTGGTTGCCATGGCGACGGCGGTCAGGGTTGGCATAGGTGTCGGTCCCATGCTTGAAGCCACGATTCCCGAGGGATGTCGCGCGCTCGACAAGGCCGCCGACCTACCCGGCGCCGTCCGCATCGAGATTGGATTTTATGCTCAGTCCGAGGCGTCCGAGGGCGCCCGTTATCTTGTCGAGTTCGTGTCGCGACACACCGCGATGACGGACCGCCCATAACATTCCGTTATAGCCGCGAAAAATAAAACGGCCTGTTCAACTGGCGCGGGGGCTGCAATTTGGCCTTGGCAGCAACCGACGCGCCAATTGAAACAGGGAAACCGGCCGATGGCTATCGAGCACGCGTCCGTCGACGAGGCGTCGCCACTTCAAACAGTCCATATCATCGGCCAGACCGCCAATTTCGCCGCCGGAAGCAGCATACGCGCACAGGCTGCCGAGATCCTTGACCGTATCGATGCCCTGCTCGCGATGGAGGGTACAGACAAGTCAGAACTGATCCAAGCCAACATCTGGCTTCGCGATCTCGGGTCTTTTGCCGAGATGAACGCCGCTTGGGAACAGTGGGTAACTCCGGGCATAACGCCTCGCCGAACAACTTTTGAAGAGCATGGTCTACCAGCACTATGTGACCTTCGAGTCGACGTCATCGCCTGGCGAAAGAACCAGGAGTTTGCGTCATCGTAAGGTATAATTCAAAGCTGTAGCACACCCCGTACCACGACAAGCGATTGCCTGGTGGAGCCTCACGTTGTGAAGCGCAAGCCCGATCTCGCTGCGCGTGGCCTCGAAGCGCTGACGAGGTTTTCAAGAACGCGGTTCGGCAGCACATGGTGCTTTTCCATCGCCTCGCGCAGCTTGTCTTCGCCGCGGCAGCTTTTTTGGCCCTCTCGAGGGCAGCGGAACGGCCGCCGTCTGAGAGCGCCTTGGTGTTGGCTTTCCAATTGTCGCCTTCCCGCGCTTGGCATCTGTACTACTTCATCCTCGCTTCTCAAGGGGTAGTGGGAGGCCTCGGATAGTTATTGCGGAACCCAGCCGAGGCCCTCTTTTTACTGCAGTGTTTCCCCGGGCCGAAAACTCTGAGCCTCCCGCGCTACCGTCTCTAGTGCGCCAGCAACGGAACCGAACTCTTCCGCCCGTGTTGTTGTCTCACCGCAAATATCCCATGGAGGAAGCAAGCGATGAGCATTTTTGACCGCATTAGGAACGCCGTTTTGGGCGACGCACAGGCGGCGGCACCTGTCCGACCTGCTTCTCCCTTGACTCCATCACCGGATTTTCCCGCCGATATCGTTCCGCCGCCAAGACCCGGCGCACCGCAGTCGGGTCAGATTGCCGAGCGACCGCCGATTATCACCGATCCGGCGACAGGTGCACCTCCGCCAGCCCCAACTCCTGCAGTGGATATTGAGGACGTACTCGATGAAGCCGTGAGAAACTCGGGACAGAAGCTCGATTGGCGCCATTCGATCGTCGATCTCATGAAGGCTGTGGGGATGGACGCAAGCCTACAGGAGCGCAGGGAACTGGCTAGGGAACTTGGCTATGCCGGAGACCCAAACGACAGCGCGAAGATGAACACCTTCCTGCACAAGACACTGATGAAGAGGCTGTCTGAAAATGGCGGGAGGGTACCGCCCGATCTACTTGATTAGCACCTCGACGGCAAGCGACAGGGCATCCCCGCCCACCCGCGCAACATCGATCCAGACAACGCGATAAGCTCGTGGTGAGATTTTGAGCCTCCGGGCGTTTGGGCCGGAAGCAATCCTGGGCAGGGCGTCGGCGCGCCCCCGTCTGATCGTGGGCTTCCTATCCAGCCACGATACCGACAATCACAGTTCCCCAGGTTGTGAGCAGGATATGGCCGATCGGAACGGTCGGCGTGTACCCAAGGACGGCAACGCTGCTTTCCGACCTGTCCTGGACGGCCGCCATGCCGGCTGTCATCGTCTGCGCACCGGCCAGCCCTCCGAGCAACAGGATGGGATTCATGCGCAACACGTAGCGCCCGAAGTAAAGGCCAGCCAGCAAGGGAACAGTGGTGACGACCATGCCGCCCAACAACAGGCCGATCCCGGCTTCGGCGATGGCCGAGACGAAGACAGGCCCGGCATGCAGACCGGTCATGGCGACGAAGGCCGCCAGACCAAGCGCTGTCATGAGGGACACGGCGGCGTCCGGTATCCGACCGAAAAGCGGAAACTGCGTGCGCAGATGGCCGACCAGCAAGCCGGCGAGCAGAGTTCCCACGCTGGTGCTCAGGGAAATCTTCATGTCACCGATCGGAACGGTGACGATAATGCCGACCAGACCACCAAGGAAGATTGCCAGACCGAGCACAAAGAAGTCGGTGGTCGTTGTCGGCGCGACGATGACGCCATTCTGCTTGGCCGCCTGCGACACGACATTGTCCGGGCCTACCAAACGGAGGATATCGCCCCTTTGGACCGCAACGCCCGGAGCCAGGGGAATTTCGTGGCCACCGCGCGTGATGCCGCGCAGATAGAGACTTCGTGCCCAACTCTCTTTCGAGAGATGCTCGATCGTCTTGTTGGCGAAGGCCCGGGATGTCACCAGGACGTCGGCCACCGAGACCGGGATATCGAGCAGGTCGCTATCCTCGACCTCTTCCGCCCGCGGTCCGAGCACGTTGATCAGCGCCTCGCGAGATCCTGAGACGGCGACGATGTCACCGGCTTCGAAGACGATTTTCGAAGGGTCTTCCACGATCGCGCCTCGTCTTCGCAACCGCTGAACGAACAGCCTGTGATAGGGAAAGGACTCCTCTGCAGCCGTCATCGACAAGCCTACAATCGGCGCACCCTCGGCAATGCGATACGCGCGAACTTCAAACCTTCGCCAGGCCGAAGCGACGCCCGGCACCGTGCGCGTCATCCCAAGCTCACGCTCCAGTTTGAGCGCTTCGGCGCGCAAATCCACGCCCAAGAGTTTCGGGCCGACGAGACTGCAGAACAGGATGACGCCCACCGCACCGAAGACATAGCAGACTGCGTCGGCGACAGCGACGTGAGCGACGAAGCGGGCGCGATCTGCGTCCGGCAAGGGCAACGCATTGATCGCCTCGGTTGCCGTTCCCATCGCTGGGCTTTCCGTAAGTGCGCCCGATACCAGCCCCGCGGCAAAGCCCGGGTCGAGACCCAGCATGGTAGCGACGACGATGGCAGTCAGCAGACCGGTCACGCAGACGACAACGGCAAGCAGCACGGGCTTCATCCCGTCCCGCTTGAGGGCCTGTAGAAATTGCGGACCGACGGAATAGCCAATGCCGAAAAGGAAGAGGAGAAACAGGAAGGATTTCGCCATTCCGGCAATCGGCACCTCGGCGATCTGCCCGATAATGATGCCGGCAAAAAGGGAGCCGGTGACGGGACCGAGACTGAACCCGCCGATTTTCACCCCGCCGATCAGGTATCCGAGGCTGATTGCAAGAAACACGGCAAGCTCAGGATACCTGACCAGAATTTGCTCGATCCACGCCATGACCATTCCCCCGAATGATGCCTTGGGCGGCGTCCGAGTTGCAGCGCCGCCGGCAACCTATGTTCACCGCGCGCCGGCCGCGGTGGCGCCAATTGGCTGACAAAGACGCTGCCGCCGCGGGTCAGCGTTTCGCCTTGGCGGCTACCGCATCAGGCTTGACCAGCTTCAGTCCCCTCGCCTTTTCGTAGCCATGGATCTCCTTCACATCGAGCTTGCGCATGAAATCAATCGTCTCCTGCGTCAGCACCTGGCCAGGCACCATGATCGGAAATCCGGGCGGATAAGGAATGACAAAATTGGCCGAGACCATTTCCGGGCCCTCGCGCAGTCTTCGATCGCATTCGGCACCGTTCAGCGGCACATATTCGCACAGCGATGCATCGTAGGCGTTGAAGAACGCGCTTCGCATGTTACCTTCGGGCGTCGTGCGACCCGCATCGCTGCGGTACAGCTCGTGGAAATGGCTGAAATTCGGAAGATCCGGCACATCCGTCATCAGCGACTTGACGCGCGCCTCGAGAGCGGCGCGCTCGGCTTCGCCACCATCTGCCAGCCGCTTCTCGATCCCATGGCAGATCTCGACAAGGACCCGGATGAGGTGGGCGACATCGCTGCGCGTATTGTTGATGTTCGACTGCAGCAACACGCTGTTACGCGAGGTCTTGTTCAGCTGGATACTGTACTGGTTTGCCAACAGCCCCTTGAACTGCGTTCCGTCGAAGCCGGCGGTGCCGCAAACCAGCGTCATGCGCGTCGGATCGAGGTAGAACTCGTCCTCTCGCATTGCCTTGACGGCCGTCGCCCAGTTGGAACCCGGTGCAAGATAGTCCCTGAAACCGGACTGCCGGTAGGCCTCCGGGATCATTTGGTCAGCACCGAGGACGCGGAAGTATTTCGAAATCAACGGGTGTTCGTTCACCGCCTGCCGGATCTTGAGCGCGATCTCGATCGCATTCATCACCAGCCCGTACCCTTCGAGCTCCATCTGTCGGCGGGCGACATCGAGACTGGCGATGAGCTGCTGGTTCGGGCTCGTCGACGCGTGCGTGAAGACCGCCTCATGGAACTGGGCCTCGACCGTATGAAAATCGACGTCCTTGACCAGCAGCATGGACCCCTGGCGGATGGCCGACATCGACTTGTGCGTCGAGTTGGTCTGGTAAACCCGAAGACGCACGAGGCGTGGGTCGGGGATCAGCCGCGTGGCGAGCAACATCTCATCCGACGGGCTGTCGCCAAGCTCGGCACGCTGCTTTTTGTAGGCCGTGACGGATGCGGGATCGTGCAGCCATTCCTCGATATCGCCTGCAGCGCCCATCGCCGTGCGCGGACGCAGGAATGGCGAGAAGCGGGCAAACCCTGACCAGGCCTCGTCCCACAGGAAAATGAGGTCAGGCTTGATGGCAAGGCACTCCTCCATCACCCGCCTGACGTTGTACATATGCCCGTCGAAGGTGCAGTTGGTGAGGTCAAGCAGCTTCAGCCGATCGAGCCGCCCCTCTGCGCGAAGCGCCAGCAACGCCTGCTTGATCGTAGCGAGCGGCACGGCGCCATACATCGAGTATTCCGTCATCGGAAAGGCTTCGAGGTAGTAGGGCTGCGCCCCAGTGAGAACCATTCCGTAGTGATGCGACTTGTGGCAGTTGCGATCGACCACGGCGATGTCGCCGGGCGCAAGCAGCGCCTGGACGGCCATCTTGTTGGACGTCGACGTACCATTGGTAACGAAAAACACGTGATCGGCGCCAAAGGCGCGCGCGGCCATCTCCTGCGAGCGCTTGATGTTGCCCGTCGGCTCCAGAAGGCTATCGAGCCCCCCTGTGGTGGCGCTGCTTTCCGCCAGGAACAGGTTGAGGCCGTAAAATTCGCCCATGTCGCGAATCCAGTCGGACTTGAAGACCGACTTGCCGCGCGCGATCGGCAATGCATGGAACGTGCCGATTGGTCGGCGTGCGTATTTCTTCAGATTGTCGAAGAACGGCGTTTCAAAGCGTGCCTGCACGCCTTCCAGAACCGCCAGGTGCAATTCGAGCAGTTCCTCGACCGCATAGAAAATGCGGCGGACGGCATCGGCGGCCGGATCGCCGGCGATTGCTTCGACATCGCGGTCGGAGAGCAGATAGACGTCGAGTTCCGGACGAATGCGCCTCAGCGCACGGGCAAGGCGCAGCGCCGATGCGTCGGGACTGTCCGTTTCCCCGAGCGGATCCAGAACCGAGCGAAGCACTGACGCATCGTGCCGCGAACGGTAGGGGAAACCTTCTGCCAGGACGATGGAAACGATGTCCGGGTTCAGCACCGCAGCACAGACGGCGTCCTCGAAGGAACCAACGATGACGGGTTCGTAGACGAAAGCATCTTCCGGACGACGCAGCCGGCGGATTTCCTTGGCGAAAGCCGGCCACCGCTCAGCCGGCTGGCTGTTGACGAACAGCACTTCGAAATAGGGCCGATGTCCGCCCGCCTCGCCCGTGGCAGGCGGCATGATGTCCGCCACTTCATCAGGGGACATCTCTTTATGGGCGTCCCACTCGGCTGCACGGCCGCGATAGGCGTGCGTCAGCAGTCCGTTGGAGATACGTCGCGCCAGTCGTGCGGCTCCGCTCGCGTCGTCGGTGGCAATGCGCTCGCGCAGCGCCGTCAGCAACCGCTCTCCCGGATAGGCGTGGTACTCCTCGACCGCGGCAAGGTTCGCCAGCGCTGCCTCCAACGCTGCCCTGTCGCCGCGCTTTGCTGCCCACGCGTCCGCTAGGCTGGTCACAGCACGCCAGTTGTCGGCGCGCGCCTGATGTATCAATAGGAATTGATCGATATGTGCGCTCTTGACTGGCATCCCGATCTCCATATTTGGGTCCCGACTGCGGTCTCGCTGCTCTGCTATCCGCAGCTCCCGTGCGTGTGCCGATGGGGCTGCGCTGGCGGCTAGGTCAAATCAGGGTGGCCACTAGCCCCAGCATGCTACCCACGCGCCACGAGTCCGGTTCTCCCGGTCAGCCAATTCCACATGATCGCGAAGTCGATATTCGCTCAACAACGGGTACTTGCGAAGGTAAAATACCGTAAGATACCACCAAGATGAGGTATCCTACTCTCCTGCCGCTCTGTGCCTCACGTCTATTTCAGCCTAAAGAAACCGACATAACGCTTCTTCAACGTCGGTTCATCGGCCAGATTGTGGAGGGCCGGTGATGAGCCGACCGTCGGTGATGGCAAAGGGTTGCCAGTTGTCTTTCTTCTCGAAAAGTCCGCCGAGCCGTTTAAGTTCGTCCTCAACCAGGAAGGGCACGACCTTAGTCAGTTGAACCTCCTCCTCTGTGTTGGTGGGACGGTATCGCGATCCATTGGCCAATGGCCAGATCGGACTGATGATGTTCTCAGGTTGACTGGATCGACCTGAACCATAGGAGACCGGGTTGAATGCGAGGGTCCCGAACGTGCGTCGATTCCACTATACGAAGGTCTCGCCGATACCTTAGTGCAATGGCTGTATTTCCTCTTTGGTGACTTGTTACTCGGCAGCAAGCTAACACCAGGAGGCTCTCATGTCCCAGAACCAGCCAGCGGTTTCGCGTCGTACACTTCTTGCAGTAGCAGCATCAATCAGTGCATTGGGCGTGCTTCCAGAAGCGTTTGCCGCGAGCGGCGATCCAAACGAGATCAAACCATTCCGATTCTCGGCTAAGGATGCGGAGCTATCCGACCTTGCCCGGCGGGTCGCGGCGACCAGGTGGCCTGACCGGGAAACGGTCAAGGATCACTCGCAGGGTGTCCAGCTCGCTACCATCAAGAAGCTCGCCGATCACTGGGCCAAGCACTACGACTGGCGCAAAATCGAAACGAAACTGAACTCCTACCCACAGTTCACCACGAAGATCGACGGGTTGGACATTCACTTCATCCATGTGAAATCTAAGCACACAAACGCCCTGCCGATCCTTGTCACCCATGGATGGCCCGGTTCCATCATCGAACAGCTCAAAATCATCGAGCCCCTGACCGATCCGACCGCGCACGGCGGCAGTGCCGAAGACGCCTTCCATGTCGTCATCCCATCGCTTCCCGGCTACGGCTTCTCCGGCAAGCCGACGGAGCCCGGATGGAACCCTCCTCGCATCGCCAAGGCCTGGGCCGTGCTAATGCAACGCCTCGGCTACGCAAAGTACGTCGCGCAGGGCGGCGACTGGGGCAATGCGGTTACCGAACTGATGGCTGTGCAGGAACCTCCGGGATTGCTCGGCATCCATACCAACATGGCGGCAACCGTTCCCGCCGACATATCCAAGGCACTATCCGCCGGCAGCCAGCCCACCGGCCTTTCGCCTGATGAAAAACGAGCATGGGATCAGCTCGACGATTTCTACAAAAATGGTCTTGGTTACGCCATCGAGATGAACAACCGTCCGCAGACGCTTTACGGCATCGTCGACTCACCGATCGGGCTTGCCTCATGGATGCTCGACCATGACATCCGCAGCTATGACATGATCGCTCGCGTCTTCGACGGCAAAACGGAAGGCCTGACAAAGGACGATATCCTTGACAACATCACGCTCTACTGGCTGACCAACACGGCGATCTCTTCCGCCCGCCTCTACTGGGATAACGCGCACTTTCCTTCGGGTGGTTTCTTCGATCCGCGCGGCATCAAGATACCGGTCGCCGTCAGTGCCTTCCCGGACGAGATTTACCAGGCTCCCCAGAGCTGGGCCGAGAAGGCATACCCGAAGCTCATCTTCTACAACCGGCCTCCCAAGGGTGGCCACTTCGCAGCCTGGGAGCAGCCGATGCTTCTCACGGCCGATCTGCGCGCCGCCTTCAAACCGCTCCGCAAATCGATCTGACGGCGGCCGCGGCGTTCTCCGATGCCGCAGCTCATTCACCATTCCCATCCAATGGATGAAGGAGAAAGACAATGTCAGACAACCAGATCGTCGATTCCAGCTTCACGGCCATCATCAACGCACCGATCGAGAAGATCGACATCCCGACGTGGTGCTTCACGCTGCCCGAAAAGGAATACCAGGGCTGCTCGCCCGCCCATATCGCTGCCGGCTTCACGACCGCTCCGGACGGAACGCGCATGTCGATCAACGTCGAAACGATCGGCGGCAGCCTGATGGTGCAGCACTACGTCGAAACGCTCGGCGAAAAGGATCATCTGATCCTTGATTCCGACTCAGATGTGTTCACGCCGACGGGCCGGGTAACCATTCACGTGACTTGGGAGCTAAGCGTCAAGGCGATCGACAAGGGCCGTTGCGAGTTCACCAACCGTGTGCAGTCCTTTGCGACCCCGGAGATGCTCGCATCCCTCGACCGGCAGGGCATCCCTTTCGAAATCTTCCGCACACAGCGCCAGCCGATGTCGATCGCCCACAACAAGGGCGAGACGCCGCTGTTCGCAGCCAGCATCGAACGCCACGCGCTTCGCAGCCAACAGCCCTCGAAAGCAGCCTGAAGCTCAAAGGAGCCGATAATCATGCATCTGTCCTACGAGCGCGCTACCACCGGCCTTCTGGTGGTCGACCCATACAACGACTTCATCTCTGAAGGCGGCAAGATCTGGCCACGCATCAAGGAAGTCGCCGAAACCAACAATTGCGTGTCGCACATGGAGCAAATCCTCAATACGGCACGACAGGTCAAGATTCCCGTCTTCTTTGCCATGCACCACAGGTACCGCGAAGGTGACTACGAGAACTGGAAGTACATCGCGCCCATTCAAAGACTGGCGTGGAACCGTAGGAGTTTCGAATACGGCACCTGGGGCGGCGAGTTCAAGGCGGAGTTTGTACCGGCGTCCGGTGAGATTGTCGCCTCGGAGCATTGGTGCTCCAGCGGGTTTGCAAATACCGATCTCGACCTTCAGCTCAAGAGGCAGGGCATTCACAAACTCATTGTCATCGGACTGATCGCACACACCTGCATCGAGGCGACCGTGCGTTTCGCGGCAGAGCTTGGATACGACGTGACAGTCGCGAAGGACGCCGTGGCCGACTACTCCGACGAGATGATGCACGCGGCGCTGGTGATCAATATGCCGAACTATGCGAGCGCGATCGTAACCACTGAGCAGATTGTCGCTGCGCTAACGTCCATGGAGCCGGTGGCGCCTGCCGCCTAAAACAACCCGTCATATCGGCTGCCCAAAATATCAACGCTACTCGTGCGTCGTACGAGACAATAGGCGACGTCGGTTCGTTCCATCGCAGCTTCACGCCGTTGATGCCTCGATCAATGCCTTCGCCTCGAGGAGCCTGGGGCTGCTGAAGCCTTCAGTGAATCGCCGATAGATGGGAAGGAGAACAGTCGGAACGCTTGCCTCGCGAAAGGCACAAAGGCTGACGCCCGCGCTCAATTCCCAATACAGTGCTCCCTGCTTCGATGCTTCCGCCATCGCCTGCTGAAAGAGACCTTCGATCAGGGACGTCTCGCTTAAGCCTTGCGCCCTGAGAACTTCTGCTTTCCGCCTCAGAATTTCGGGCACCATCCAACGGTAGCCTTTCTCTTCTGAGAAAAGCAAAGCGTTGCCGACCTCGTTCAAGGCCTCGTTGAAACGCCCCATCGACTGTAGCGCAGCCGCTAACTCACAAAGGTAGAACGGATAAAACAACAGGTAGGCCCCATTACGCAGCTCAGCGAGGCCGGTTCGAAGAGCCTCGATACCAGCGGCCGGGCTACCCAATCGATGGGCGAGACTGCCCTTGATGCACAAGCCGGCGGCATGGAAGGGTTGAAGACCGTGCTTGGACGCCTCCGCCAAAAGCTCCTCACCCCATTCCTGCGCGCGGTCCAGATCGTTAAGCGTCAACGAAACGAAGGAAGCCGACCATGCGAGCGCGACGCATAGGACGAATGGCTGCCGTGTCTCACGTGCCTCCTGTATGGCGACCTCTGCCGTAAGAATTGCGGCGTCCAGTCGGCCACCTGCAATCAGGTTCACCGTGTTGTGAGCCAAGGACGATGTTCGTACGTCCGCTTCCAATCGCAGCAAGTCTGTCCGGCGATTCTCCAGCGGATAGTGTGTGGCCGCCCATTCCAGCCTCTCACCAGCTTCCTGATGGAGCGCCTGATAGGTTTGGGGAATGCCGACAAGCCATGCGGCCGTTGCGCGTCCGCGCACGTCCTGCTCGTCAACTGCCCCCTCATATTCGCGCGCATAGGTTAGAGCGTCGCTCAATTCCGCCGAGCGGGCGGAGAAGAGCCATAGGGCGCAGGTTAGGCGCTGGCGATAGTCGTAGTCGTTCAGATCTCTGGCAAGTGCCAGCGCGCCGGTGAGCACTTCCTTTCCGCGCTCGTTCATTCCCTGAGTGTAGATGAGTGCGTACCCTAGAGCACATCGCAAGACCATCTCGGTGCGCGAACCGCTTTCTTCTCCGATGTTCTCCAGCGCGCGCTCAGCCCAGTCGCCGGCTTCGGAGACCAGCGATATTGCCGTCCAAAAGTCGCTTGACGCGGCGGCAAGCTTCGCGCCGAGCACGCCATTGCCGCTGTCCGAGAACGCCCATCTCAAGGCCGCACGTACGTTGTCGGTCTCCTTTCGGTAGCGACCAATATTGTCGAGTGCCGTCTGAAGCGAGCGCTCCTCCGAAAAAGGTTTGAACAGCTTGAGGAAGTACTTTGCAACTCGACACATTGTTCGCCGAAATTCGTCCCGAACTCCGAGCTTTTCCAGTGCGTAGACCCGCACAGTCTCAAGAAGGCGCCAGCGCGGAGCAGCGTCGAAACCGTCGAATGCGATCAACGATTTTGAGACAAGATTTGATATCGCCAGCGCCGTTTCCGCTTCCCCGTCGCCGCTGACGGCTACCGCCGCGTCCAAAGTAAAGCCGCCGGGAAAAGTCGCCAGGCCACAAAGCAACTCCCGCTCGCCGTCCGGCAGAAGTTGATAGCTCCAGTCCAGGGTGGCGCGGAGCGTCTGATGACGAGGCAATGCCGTCCGGCGCCCGCCAGTTAGCAGCACGAAACGATCATCCAGCCGGCCGGCGATCTGCTGTATTCCCAACGTCGCAGCGCGAGCCGCTGCAAATTCGATCGCCAGCGGTATGCCGTCGAGATGCCGGCAAATCCCGGCAATGGCCAAGAGCTTCTCCGTGTCGGCCGCGAAATCCCACTGCAGCGCTCGAGCGCGTGCCACAAATAGCTGGATGGCACTGTGTTCGAGAGTGCCGGTCGCCTCCTCCCTGGCTGGCACCTCCAACGGCGGGACGCGATAAGCGAACTCTCCCTCGATTCTCAGCAATTCTCGACTTGTCGCAAGGACCGTCACATTTGGGCACGTGCGGACGAGTGCCTCGATCATCATTGCGGCAGCATCGATGACGTGTTCGCAGTTGTCGACAACGAGCAGCATCGTTCGCCCGCCAATGCAACGCGCGACGACCTCGGCCGAGATTTCGTCACCTTGAAGTTGCAAGTCGAGAGTTTGAGCCAGAGTTGTCGGAACAAGGTTGGGGTCCTGAAGCGAAACGAGCTCGATGAAGAAGGCGTCTCCTTCGACGCTGGGCAAAAGACTACGGGCGATTTCGGATGCAAGTACCGTCTTGCCGATCCCACCGGGGCCTGTCAGCGTCACGACGCGATAAGCGGATGCGAGCGTAAGAAGCTCAGCCACGGCACTCTCACGACCGATAAGATCAGATATCGACGCCGGGATCTTGGAAACGTAGCGGGCGTCGGCTGAAGGAGTTCTCACGGACGGCGCCGTTTCGTTGAACGATGGCGCGCCAGATTTCCAGTTGCCAAGAAGTCGATATCCACGGCCTGAGATCGTCTTGAGCAGATTCCGGTCTTTTCCTAAAGCCTTTCGAATGGCCGATATGTGGACCTGGAGTGTATTTTCCTCAACAACGATCCCAGGCCACACGCGGCGCATCAGATCGTCCTTTGACACGGCGTCTCCGGCGGCCACTACAAGGACCTCGAGGATGTCGAATGCGCGGCTTCCGATCGGAACGGGTGCGCCGAGAGCCCGGAGTTCCCGCTTTGCGAGATCCATCTCCCAACCACAGAATTCGAAAAGGCCCCGTTCGATCTGTCCCAAAGCGATCCGATCTCTCTTGCCAATGCCAAATAGCATAGCGGCATCTGTAACCGCCGCGGCGATTTGTGACGGCGGAGGCGCCGCACCGGATACTTCAGGATATTTCAGATTCTCTCAAGCCACTTAAGTCGCTTCACAGGCGGTATCGGTTTAGACAATAGCCATTCTTACTGGCGAAGTTCGCGCTCGCAGCGCATTGCAGGCATAGACACTACTTCCACGAGAATTTCTCTTTGAACCGGAGGAGAATGGCATGTACAATGGCGGTCTGCTTCAGACATCCCAAAGTAACAAGACATCAGCATCCGACGCGCCGTCCGTATCCGTCGTGAGCAACAATGATGAGATCGGCGAGATCTTGCCCGAGCCGTTGCGGTCGCGCGGCTGGCGACCTGAAATTTTCGGATCAGCGGATGAATTTCTCTCCGCCCGGCGCGTATCGAGCTTCGGGTGCATCGTCCTTGATGCTGATCTGCCCGATCTGGATGTCCAAACTCTCACCCGGATCATCTGCTTTTACGCGATGCATTGCCCGGTAATTCTACTAACGAGCCACGACCATCACGGCATGACCATGACGGCATCTCGGTTCAATTTTACAATTATGTCGAAGCCGGTGAACACGGTTGCTCTTGTTGAAGAGATACAGGCCGCCATTGCATCAACCATCAAGGTCAATGAACTCGACCGGCGTTATCGGTCGCTCTCGGTGCGCGAGCGCCAGGTTATGCAGTTCGTGGTGGCTGGGCTACTCAACAAGCAGGTCGCCTATGAACTGAGCCTCAGCGAAATCACGATCAAGGCCCACCGCGGGCAGGTGATGAGGAAGATGCGGGCACGATCGTTGCCAGAGCTCGTAAACATGGCTGCCAAACTCGAACTTGCCGCTGCACCGTTACACTAAACGCGGATCAAGCCGGGGCGCCATTTGCACCGGCTCCAATGAGACACCGAGAAATAAGCTTTCGCACCCAGCGCTCCAGTGTTCCTCCCGCCGTTTGGAGCTCGCGGATCCCCCTCCCACGATCCGCCAAGGCCGTCTCCACTGCGCCTGGAGACGGCGTTCTCTGCGTTGGAGCGTGGGGCGCCGATCGTATGGAATCGATCATGCGAGTGATGTTGGGCATATCAGGCTGGCGGACAGCGCCGATAACCGCCAGGTCTGCCCTCTTGGTCATTTGCGTTCGCCAAAGATCAGCCGTTGGTAATCGGCAAGCATCTTTGGGGCTTCGATCGATCCGTGATGGTGAAGCAGCCGCCAGGCGTCGTCCTTTCGGACAAACCACCGCGTCGTCCGGAAGGCGACGTCGATCGTCTCGCGCGGTGTCTTGCATTGGCCTCGCTCGCGACCGACGAAGAGATGCCAATCAGCTCCGCCCTGGCTCGTGAAGTCGTAAAAGGTGACGTGGACCTCAGCCTGGCCCTCGAAAAGCCTGGAGTAGCCTTCGGAGATCGAAGGCCACCCTCGGCGGATGCCGCCGATGGGATTGTCCATGCTTGGAGCCTCCCCGTCGAACCAGACCGACGCCAGCCCGGCCATATCGCAGCTGTTGAAGGCTCTATAAAACTCTATCAGAGCGTCGAGAGGACTACCGTCACTGGCCTTCGTTTCGCTTCCACTGATTTCAATGAGACGCCGTTCCATCGCCAATCCTTTCGTTTCTTCAAAGGCGGCCGTTGGGAAATAGAAGCCTGACCAACCTTCTGCGTGCTATTTCGACCGTGGCTCGCTTATCAAAAGCGCGATCCGACACACTCCCAGGCTCAGGCTTGCGTCCGTCCTTCGATGACTTTGAGAGCATCCTGGTACAAGCGCCGCGTCAGATCGCCGGCGGACAGCCTCGGTGCGAGCTTCGCCGCCTGCCCTGACCAAAGATTCGTGAAGTCGCTCCTGGCCGCCTCCTCCGCTTTCACCTTGAGTGCAACGAGAGCGGCTGCTGCGGTTGGAAACGGTGGGACGCTTTCGGAGAGCGGCCCGAGCTCGCGCATTATGCGATTGACCACGCTTCTGGCGGGCCTGCCGGTGAAGACGTTGGTGATCGCGGTGTTGTCGTCGCGCGCATCACCGAGCGCTTGCGCATGGACGGCAGGGATCTTTGCTTCGGGGCAAAAGAGGTACGCGGTTCCGATCTGAACCGCGGAGGCACCGAGCATCGAGGCGGCCGCTACGCCTCGCCCGTCAGCAATGCCTCCTGCCGCGATGACAGGGATGTTCACGGCGTCAACAACCTGCGGAACCAGCGCCATCGTTCCAACCTGCGTGAACATGTCATGCGTCAGGAAGTTTCCGCGATGGCCACCGGCTTCAAAACCCATTGCTACAACAGCGTCGACGCCGTTTTCTTCTAACCAAACGGCCTCGGAGACAGTAGTGGCCGAAGAGATGATCTTCGCGCCGGTCGCCTTCACTCGCTGCACCAACGACTTCTCCGGCAACCCGAAGTGAAAGCTCACGATCTCCGGCTTGAACTCCTCCACCACCTCGCAAAAAGCGGAGTCGAAAGGCGCACGTCCAGCTCCCGCCACCGGTGCTGCCGGGTCGAGGCCGCTCTCGATGTAGTATGGCGCGAGTAGCGCCCTCCATCGCATCTGCACGGCTGGATCGAAGGGCGGCGTGTGATGCGCAAAGAAGTTCACGTTCAAAGGCGCCTTCGTCGAGTTCCGGATACTCGTCAAGGCCCCCTTTAGCTGATCAACGCTCAGCAGCGCGCTCGGCAGTGACCCCAGGCCCCCTGCTTGCGCAGCCGCGACCACCATCTCATTCGTGGTCGAGCCAGCCATGGGCGCTTGAATGATAGGGATTTCAATCCCGAGCAAGTCGAGAATTCGGCGATCAGGCCAGCGCGTCATGTCGGACTCCACGTCAATTCTTTGGCCCGACCCTCATAGCTCTGGTGCTCGTTGCGGTCCATTGCACCTTGGTGTCTACGCGCACCATCGATCCCAAAGTATCGGGGACACCTTGGTACAATAGCGCCTCGAGGAAATCGGCGCGATGGTTGTGGAGAACGCAGGGCGTAAGCCCCTTGGGTCCCGGCGTCGCCGGCACCACACATCAATTACCAAACAGGCCGACCTGCCCTCGAGGTGAGGCGAACGGCTTTTTGCGTCAAAATGGAGGCATGTATGAGTGTGCAAAAGACCGTCGTGGTAACCGGCGCCTCGCAGGGGATCGGTGCCGGTATCGTGAAGACCTTCCTCGACAAGGGCTACAATGTCGTCGGAACATCGAGACGCATTAGGGAGACCGCACTCTTCGACCGTGCTGAACGCTTGGAACTCGTTGACGGCGACGTCAGCGATCCAGACACCGCCGAACGGGTCGCACAGCGGGCAGTCGAGCGGTTCGGATCTATCGACGCCCTGATCAATAATGCGGGAATCTTCTTCACAAAGCCCTTCCTGGAATACACAGTTGACGATTTCCGGCAGCTCTCCGCGACCAACGTGGAAGGCTTCATCCTTTTCACCAATCATGCGATCAGACAGATGCTTCGCCAGAAGTCTGGCGGAAGCATCGTCACCATTACGTCGTCCCTTACGGATCACCCGATCGCAGGCGTGAAGGCGTCGTTGCCGATGATCACGAAAGGTGGACTCAACGCGATCACCAAAAGCCTCGCGCTGGAATTCGCCGCCGACAACATTCGCGTCAACGCGGTGTCGCCAGGCGTCGTCGACACGCCGCTGCACGCGTCCAACCCGAAGGACTTCTTGAAATCGCTGTCGCCGATGGGAACCATCACCGCGGTGCAGGAGATCGTCGACGGCGTCGTCTATCTGGCGGAGTCCGCAAATATCACCGGGGAGGTGCTGCACGTCGACAACGGCGCACATCTCGGCAAATGGTAGCCCGCGGCCCAGAAGCGCGACTGGTGGAACTTGCAATTGCCCTGCCTCCTCCGCCCACCCCTTTCGGAGCCTATGTAGAAGCTGTCCAGTGCGACACCCTGTTGTTCCTCAGCGGCATGTTGCCAGTGGTCGGACATGATCCGGCTTATTATGGGCGCGTTGGCGAGGAATTGTCTGTCCTCGAAGGTTATGACGCGGCGCGGACGGCCTGCCTCAGCGGCCTTGCCGCTGCCAAGGCGCAGCTCGGATCGCTGGATCGCATTCGTCGCATCGCCAAGCTCGGCGTCTACATCGCTACGCCGGGAGATTTCCGTGAACATCCGAAGGTCGCCGACGGCGCCTCGGAACTGCTGCTCGATGTGTTCGGTGCGGATCGGGTTCCGCCACGTATCGTCCTCGGCGTCGCCAGCATACCGCTCGGCATGCCGGTCGAAGTCGAACTCGTTTTCGAGATCGAGCGCTAAACTTTTCTCTTTCAATCTGAACGATGGAGTAACTCATGAAGATCAAGCCAACGAATCCGAACAACGTCGTCATTGTCTCGTTGAAATTTCTGACGGCCACCGCCGTTCTGATGCTGCCCGCTCTCGCGCTTTCCGGCCAGGCGGTCGCCGAAAAAACCACCCGTCCGGCGGGAGAGCAAGCTCAGCCTGCAAGCGAGCATACGCAGATCAAGGTCGACAAAAGAACCCCGGCGTACTGGCGGGTGACTTTCGACAACCCGCCTTTCAACATCTTCGGGCCGGAGACCATTCCGCAGATGGAGAAGGTCGTCGCCGAGATCGAGTCGGATCCCGACCTGCGCGTCGTTGTCTTTGACAGTGCGGTGCCGGGCTTTTTCCTGACCCACTACAACTTCACGCCCCCACTTTCCGAATCCACCAGCCTGCCGTCAGGGACGACGGGACTTCATCCGCTTCCGGACATGTTGGTTCGCATCAGCAAGGCGCCGGTGGTTTCCATCGCACTGATCCGCGGACGCGCAACGGGAGTCGGTAGCGAACTTGCGCTGGCGAGCGACATGCGCTTTGCGAGCCGGGAGAAGGCAATCCTTTCCCAATGGGAGGTCGGCGCAGGCTTCGTACCCGGTGGTGGTCCTATGGCCCGGCTTCCCCGTCTGATGGGCCGAGGCCGAGCGCTTGAGGTTCTGCTCGGCTCCGACGACATTAATGGCGATCTCGCCGAGGAGTACGGTTACGTCAACCGGTCGTTCCCCGACGACAGGCTTGACCCCTTCGTAGACACGCTTGCCACTCGCATCTCCGGCTTCGACCGCCAGGCGATTGCCGACACCAAACGTCTCGTCGACTATGCAAGCCTGCCGTCCGACCCCGAGATCGGCGCCGGGTGGGACGCGTTCATCACGTCCGTACAGCGCCCGGTCGCACAGAAGAACATCGGCAAGCTGATGGATATGGGTCTGCAGACCAATCCCGATATCGAGGCCAGACTTGGTCACTACACGGGAACCTTGGCAGACAAATAGATGTAGCGTGTGTTCGTACAGGCCTTGGCTGGTAGTAGGGACACCTCAAATGACCGCGCACAAAGCAGGGCGAACATGATCAGGAAGCGCGATTGCTCGCCGGGATCAAGCCGACCTTCCACGAGGCGATACGCCCATGACGCGCGTGAAAGCGGTGCTAGACGCCGCCTCGGAACCATATCCAACCGAGGCAGCTACCCGAGCCACCAAACTGCCCTCCTGGCGACACCATTGGATAATGGACGATCCCCCCGAGGCGAGCGCATCGTGTGCCTGGTCGCGGGAAGTTCCCCGCAGCAATTTTACCGAGGGATGACAAGATGAATATTCAGGAGCGTAGCACGAGTGCGACAAAGACAGTGAAGGATGTGGACATGAAACTGGAGGTCGTCGTGATCCCAGTTTCGGACGTCGACCGCGCCAAGGCATTCTATACCGGACTTGGATGGCGTCTCGACGCCGACGTGCCCGGCAAGGACGGCTTCCGCGTCGTTCAAGTCACGCCGCCGGGATCGCCCTGCTCGGTGATCTTCGGATCGAACGTCACGTCCGCGGCGCCGGGCTCCGCTCAGGGGCTGCATCTTGTCGTATCAGACATTGAGATGGCTCACGCGGCATTGGCCTCACATGGTGCTGAAATGAGCAGCGTCTTCCACGACGTCGGTGGCGTCTTTCACCACAAAAACACCGATGGACGGCTGCCCGGCCCACACCCTTCGCGCGCCAGCTATGGATCGTTCGCATCCTTTAGCGACCCGGACGGCAACGGATGGCTCCTCCAGGAGATTACGACGAGACTACCGGGTCGGATAGAGGCCAACGGCGCGACGTCTGCCTCCCACGGCGATCTGGCAGCAGCCCTCCGGCGCGCTGCGGCTGCCCATGGCGAGCATGAGAAGCGAAATGGGGGCAAGCATGACGATGATTGGCCCGATTGGTACGCCGCATACATGCTTGCCGAGCAAGCAGGGGCCGATCTTCCGGAATGACATGATCAACTGCGCGCCGCCCCAACGGACTAGGTGCCTTGGCGGCGGCGAACTTCCGATATTCCGCGGTCGGCGGCCCGCCCCATCCCCAGTTGTCGAGGTCCACTTCCTCGATCACCATGTAGGTCGGCGACTTGTTGAGGACCTCAAGCAGCACCTGGCTGACGCCCGCAATGATGCGGGCCTTCTCTTCCGTCGTAACCGACTGGCGGTCCGGCGCAGTGGCGCAGTTCGTTCGCGGGTGCCCTACACGTTTACAATAGGCATCGTTTCGTACCCGTTTGCCCTCAGAAGCCAAGCGCCGACCGGTGCTAAGCCGATGGCAAAGATCGATTCCGGAGAGATTGACACCTTGAACTCGCCAAGTTGGGCAAACGCATCTTCTTAACGCCTTGACGTTTGCGCGCAGGAATTATGGTCGGATCGTTGCCATTTAAAGATTTGGTTGCGGGGGCCTGATGGCACGGAGCCTTGTAAAGTCTCTGCCTCAAGCGGGCCCTGCATTGACAATCTCCGTTTACTCCAGAAGCGGCCATTGAACAAAGATCGCGCTGGTCGAAAAGGGGACCGATGGCCGACCGTCCGCTGCTAGGACCCCGAACCACCAAAGCGGACATCAGAGTCCTTGACATCGAGGTCTGCTTGCGGCCCGAAGCGGACGTTGGAGCGGAGCCCTGATCGCAAAGTAGAGGGGCCTTCAGTAGAAATGAACCCTCGACAGATCAATCTCATAGGGATCGATGAGAATGGGCTTTCCATTCTCTTTGTATACTTCAAGTTCTGACAGCTCTCCGCCAGTCACATGCAACGCGAGCCTGACGAGGGCCGCGATGCCCAAGATTCCCTTAGTTTCATCAATGACGTCGTCATAAAATCCTTCAACGGGAATACGGTCGTTCGGCCGCGAGGACGGAGTATCAGTGTCTTTAACCTCGGCGTACGGCCCTTGACTGCGAAGCTTTAGGCTGCTGCCAAAACCAATCCGCATAACTTCCAGAGAATTGAGTTGTTCGAGGATTTCGGCTCGTCCCGGAAACTCCTGCCCGAGCAGGTGTATAATCAGGGCACGCTCGGCAACACCGACTGGCCGCCACCTCCGAAGTGGTACGTCAACGTCCGTGGGTCGACTATTTGTCGCCGATGGAAGCCGCATCCATTCGATCACCTGTCTGGCGTCTGCCATGGCATCCTTGGCGCTCGCGAGGATGCCTGACGTACGTTCTCCGACCCAAGAGGGCGGGCTGTCATCCCATTCAGAGAGCACCTCTTCGACATATTCGTACTTCCCGTCAGAACGAGAATACACGCTGACACGCCGGGCGTAATCTTCCCGCACAACCCTCATGGTTAGTTCGCCGGGCATGGTTCTTTCCTCCCTTTGACTTATCCTGAATTGAAATTGGGAGGAGTATCAACGTCCGCTTGCGGCGCGAAGCCGTCACTGGGGAATGGCCTTCTTTGGAACAAGCAGGTCACCGTGAAGATGATCGTGACAAAGTCCCCTGCCAGCCTGAAGCTAGCCATGGATCAGAATGTTCAAGGCCGTCTATATAATACGGTGGCGGTTCTCGGTTATCTAATGGGTATCGTGGCACCAGGAAATCAGTGGCGTCAGCATCTCCTGGAATTGATGGATTCCTGCCCGCTCGCGGATGAAAATGCCATGGGTTTCCCCCATAACTGGAAAAATCTTTCCGCGTTTGTGTTCAATGAAGGTCTTGATGGGATTCGAACCGGAAGCCGATTTAGGAAATGGTCGAGTGATGGCGCTCGTGAAGCTGCTCATGGAGGTCAAGCGTGAAGTCCGACTGCTGGCCAAACAGACCGAAAGCCGAGCGTCCGCTGGCTCTTGGACCAACACTGACGGAACTGCGGCGACTAGGCCTGGCGCTGGCCCGTGCTATTCGGCTGGTAATATGAGACGGCCGTTCGGGACCTGCAGGCACTCTGAACCTAATTGGCCATCGAGCGGTTCAACCAGTCGACATACCTCATTGAAGCCACCCGAGCGTCATTGCGCGGCAGCAGCGTGTCGTCGTTCAGTCTGACGCCGTAATAGCGGGCGGTGTCGTCCGTAACAACGGCGCGCGTGTCTTCGTTTGCAGTTATATGCACTCGGGCGATTTCGTCGAGGCCGAATTGCTCGGGGCCACCAATTTCGACCGTATCGTTCAATGCGCCTTCCGTCGCTAAACGAGAAAGCGCTTCGGCAACGTCATCAGCCGCTATCGGCCTTGCTGACGCGGAAGGAAGTCTGACGCTCTCCCCATCCGCCCCCATGTCGACAACGCCACCTATGAATTCGAAGAATTGCGTGGAATGGAGGATCGTGTATGGCCGGCGCGCGGCTCGGATGAGATTTTCCTGTACCATCTTCGCGCGGAAGTAATCGCTTTCGATAAGGCGGGGTGTCCCCACCACCGAGAGCGCGATGTAATGCGCGACGCCCGCGTTGGCGGAAGCCGCCAACAGGTTCTCGGTAGACGCCTTGAAAAACGCCAGCGCGGAATTGTCGCCGAATGATGCGGCGTTGGTCACGTCGATGATCACGTCGGATCCAGCGACGGCCAGGACAAGCCCTTCCCCGGTTACGCTATTGACCCCGAGCGAAGGAGAGGCCGAGACTACCTCGGCGTCCGTCTGCCGAAGCTTGTCTACAAGCCGGGTTCCAATGCGGCCGCTCGCGCCTAGTACGGTGATTTTCATCGGCGTTGTTCCATCTGTTGCTGTCGTCGGCGTATGACCACCGGAGCATCCTTCTTCGTCAATAGAACGACGATAAACTTTTGGTCGTGCTCGCATTTCGGCTGATCAGTGATTGTCGGTAGGCCCCTCGTAGAAGGTCTCTCCCGACTGCTTCGACGTGCCGCCGGACGACTTGGAGTTCTGCGTGCCGTTCTCGGCGCCTGTGGTTGCGGAACCGATGCTATCGGTTGTTCCCACCTTGGTGTTCGACTTCTGCTCGGTCGTGGCACCACCAGATGCATCCCGCGACCTTGTCTTGGACTTGGTTTCCGTCGAAGACCCAAGCACCGGCTACAAAACTCGCAAACAGGATTGGCCACGCCGATCCGGTCGGCTTTCGAGCGTCAATGGCAAATATTCGTCAGAAGTCCCACCATACTGGGACCCAACGAAACAGATTGCCGGCGGCCGCTATTCGTCCCACGGAGGGGAACGGCAAATGCGTCGATATCAACCACGAGCCATTGCCGGCAAGTTCGTGCATCAGACTCAGCCGAACGCGGGTCGCCTCCTCCGGGTCGTGCTCGAAGCCGTTGTGCCACTCCGGATGGTCGAACGAAACCGGGAATATGGCGTCGCCTGCGAACATCAGTCGCTCGCTTCCAGACGTTAGGCGGACAACGCTATGTCCGGGAGTGTGGCCGCCCGTACGAGTGACGACAACCCCAGGTGCCACCTCTGCCTCTTCGTTGAATGTTCGAAGGTGACTGTGGTATTCGCCCAAGAATTCGAGAGACGCGCGTCGCGCAAGTTCCACTAGGGGCGGCGGCATGGCGGTCCGAGAGAAGTCGGGCGACTTCCAGAATTCGGTTTCCACAAAAGACACATGAATCCTGAGGTCCGGGCGTAGCCGTTCCTTGACGCCGTCAGCGAGCAATCCGCCAACGTGGTCGAAGTGCATGTGGGTGAGGATTACGTCGGTGACCGCCGCAAGATCGATTCCTGCCGCCTCCAGCCGGTGGACAAATAAGCCCGCCCGCGGGAAGTCCGGATATTCCTCCCCCAGGCCACTGTCTATGAGAATCGTCTGGCTGCCGCTGCGCACGACGACCGCATTCAAGGCCCAGTCGAAAGCCCCTTTCGACAAGAACATGTTGTCCAGCCAGGCCGAACGGGTTGCCGGGTCAGCGTTGGTGGCCATTGACTCGGCCGGCGGCGTCAGCACGCCGTCGCTGATCACAAGTACGTCGATGTCGCCGACGCGCACTGCATAGCGCGAGGGGACCAGCTCGTCCTGCGGGTTACCGAGTATGGCCCCGGGGATCGATGTGGTGGCGGGTCTTGCTTCTACCGTTGACATGATAGGCTCCAGATACGGTTGTTGAGAGCTGTCGGTCATAGGTCACGGTGGGAACCCTAAATCCGGGGAGCGATGCGGTCGAGCTATGCTTAGGTTGGGGGCCTCGCTGGCGGTGGACCTCCACAGCAACCTCAGGGGCCTACGTTTTCCAGCATAACCCATTGGCTGTCATAGCCTCCGAGGTGCGTGATCAGAGGCAGGCGGTTGTCGACTGTGTTTCCCCGACGGTGGTCACTAACCTTGGTATATCTAGTTTTTCTCTTGGTAGGTCGCATACGATCCGCGCCGGTCATAGGCAGGATCAAAAGCGAAGGAGAAGCATGATGCGAAAGCTCGCGACCTTTTTGTTTTGCTCGGCACTGATTGCAGTGCCTGCCGCCGCGGCGGACAAACCGCATAACGCCAAAGTCACCGTGGTCTTCGACCACCCCCTCCCCAACGTGCCAGGCAAGAGCATGCGCGGCGTGCTCGTCGAGTATGGGCCAGGTGGGCATAACCCGTCGCATACCCACGCCAAGAGTGCATTCATCTACGCTACCGTCATCGAGGGCGAGATCAAGAGCCAGCTCAACGACGGTAAAGTGACGATCTATAAGACCGGCGAAAATTGGATCGAAGTACCCGGTGACCACCATCAGGTCAGTGCTAATGCCAGCGATACGAAGCCCGCCAAAATTCTCGCGGTCTTCGTTGTCGACACCGATGAAACGAAACTCACAATACCGGATGGCGCTACCGATTAGGTTGCGAGCGGTACTGGCCCCTCTCAAACCAGTCTCTCTGATCGTGGGCGGTCGCATCCGAACTTTGATGTGCCGCCCCCAAACGAGGGTCCCGATCTTGATCTTAACAAGATCGCAGCCCCGGAGCTTGCTGTCGATTGCGAGATCGAATAGTGCGCGATCTCTCATGCGTCCCTCCCGATCCAGGAAGAAGCGAATCGCCCAAATCTGGCGCTGCTTCAGCGGCTTCTTGACGCCGACCTCCCTGCCAGCATTCCATGCTGGCAGGCCCAATGCGGCAGGATCATATTGTGCAATGCCCATTTGAATGCTCCTTTGGCCTTCATGGCCTGTAGGAAAACGTGTGCGCTAAAGGATTCACTGGGGGCCGACTGCCGACGGTCCGCTGCCAGGATCCCCAACACGAAAGCGGACATCAGAACTCTTGCCTGGCAGGTCTGGGACCGGGCCCAAAGCGGACGTAGGTGCGCAGAATTGCGGCGTATGCGAAGTCCTACGACTACTCGTCGCGGAGCAAGCGTGATCAGTTAATTATGGGCCGTCGAACGGCCCATGCCTACATGAAGTAGGGTTTGTCGGTATCTGTGCCGGGTTTGCTGATACCACGAGACGACGACGAAAGGCGAAGGCCTTAGGGGGCACAGTCGTTTCTCGTAACCGCCGAACTCTAGCCGTCCGCATTGAGGCGATGACGTTTTTCGCCTGATTGTCGAGGTCATCACCCGTCAGGTCCGCGTGGACGATATCCTACTCTGTTATGGCCGCGTTTATCTGTTGACGACTGAGCACGTCGCCTTGGACGACTCTGGCATCGGCGGGCGGACTTGTGATCCTGCCCGCCTTCGAAGGAAGAGCGCCATTTGGGTGCCGCTGTCATCGGCGAGCCGATCAATCACATGCGCAATCTGGCCGCCAGCGTCAGGAATTAGAACGTGGCCGCCCGCTTTACTCGGCGGCTTTGGCCAATACGGAAACGGTGGCTTCGCCAAGGTGCGATTTGAGGAAGGGGATCACGCGGTCCAGAGCGATACCGGTCGGGATTGGATTGTCATAGAGGTCATAATGCGACCAGCCTTCGGCCACGACCAGTTCCTTGTTCTTCGAGGCGGCGCGACCATAGATTTCCATCCCGTCACGATAGGCACCAAAGCCGCCAGGCTTGTCGCCGAACACCAACATCATAGGCTGGCTCAGCAGCGTTTCAGCGAACGCGAAGGCGTCCCACGCGACGGCCGAAGTGGCATGCGAGACCAGCATCCTCGTACCTGACCCAACAGCCGGGCATCGGTTGCGGTAGTAGTCCGTCGCTTCCAGCACATCTATGTCGGTGATACCAGCAGCCTTGCCCTCTTCGACGCTGGCGGGCAGGAAAATGTTGATGCGCTCTTCTGCGCCGCCGTTCTCCGCCGTGCGCTGTGCGGCCATTCCTTCGAGAGCCCCGACAGGGTCGAAACTGCTGAAGCCTTCCCGCATCAGACGTCCAAAGTTGACACCGGTGATGCTGACCAACGCCTTGATGCGTTTATCGATGATGGTTGCCTTGATCGAGTAACCGCCGCCACCGCAGATACCGAGGATGCCGATCCTGTTGGCATCGACGTAGGGTAAGGACTGGGCGTAGTCGATGACATCACGATAGTCCTTCACCCGCTGTTCGGGGTCTTCGATCCAGCGTGGTTGGCCGCCGCTGCCGCCCTGGAAGCTGGCATCCGGAACGATGACGACGAAACCCGCCTTTGCCAGCGCCGCGCCGTAGACATTGCCGGAGGTCTGCTCTTTGCAGCTACCGATAGGATGGTTCGAAACCACTGCCGGATAGTACTTCCCGGCGTCGAAGTCCGGCGGGAAGTGGATGTTGGCGGCAATGTCCCAATACATTCCGGGGTTGCGAATGGTCACGCTTTCCATGTGACTCTCCTGTTCGTCTGGAACGCCTTGCGCTCGTTGGTATCGTATTGTCGTTACTCGGCGGCTTGGCTCGCTGTGGCGTTGGCAACAAGCTTCTCCTGGAAGAATGGTGCCAGGACCGATACCGCCTCACCGACGTACTTCTCGCCGTCATACAGCTCCATGTGGTTCGCCCCCTTGACGACATGGAGTTTCTTGTCCGAGGAGGCGGCACGTCGCAGCAGGTCATCGCTCATCCATTTGCTGCCCGCTTCGCTCCCCGCGATGATCTGAAGCGGCTGCGTCAGGTAGACCTCGGCCATGTGATAGGCGTCGTAGGTGATGATCTGGTTCAGGCTACGCAGCGTCGCGAAACCTGGAGCGGTCGGGCATTCCGCGCGAGGCGTGTGATAGTATTCCCAGGCCTGGCGCAGTTCCTCGTTCGGCGCGTCCTCTTCCCTCAAAGGAGCGAGCGGCATTTGGCCCTTGGTGGCGCTAACAGCATCTGCGGTGCGAGCGTTCGATCCGGCGTCGATATAGGGGAGCGCGTCGATATCCTTGACGTTGTTCTCCCAGCCGTTGCGGAACATCGAGCCGATATTGACAGCACTGACCGTGCCGACCGCCTTGATCCGGCGATCCTGGATCGCAGCGTTGGCGGTGTACCCGGCTCCGGCACAGATGCCCATGGCACCAATACGACCCTGATCGATGTAGGGAAGCGTCGTCAGATAGTCGATGACGGCACTGACGTCTTCGGTGCGGATGTAGGGGTTCTCGAGCTGGCGCGGTTCGCCGCCGCTTTCGCCCTGATAGGATGCATCATAGGCGATCGCCACGAACCCCACCTCGGCAAGCTTGCGGGCATAGGTTCCGGCTGTCTGTTCCTTCACGCCGCCGCCCGGATGGGAGACGACGACGGCGGGATATTTGCCGCTTTCGTTGAACCCTGCGGGGAAATTGATGAACGCCGACATGGTGATCCCAGGATTGTTCGAGTTCACGAAACTGATCTTACCCATTGTCATCTCCTCTTGTTCTGATCTGGTCTTCACCGCGCCAGCAGCGGACGACTGGAAATATACTGCCCGCCCGGCTATCATTCCATGATAGAGAAGTGCATGAACCTATCACTGAGGTGATTGATGGATCGCCAGGACATGGCAGACCTCACGGCGTTCGTCGTGGTGGCCGAAGAGCGCAATTTTACGCGGGCCGCGTTGAAGCTTGGGCTATCGCAGTCGGCACTCAGTGGCATCGTACGCCGTCTGGAAGAGCGGCTGGGAGTAAGGCTTCTGGCGCGAACCTCCCGCAGCGTCGCGCCAACGGAAGCGGGCGAACGGCTCGTACAAACACTGACACCGATGCTCCGTGAACTTGACCAGAGCTTCGCCGACCTCAGCGAGTTCCGGGATCGGCCAGCCGGAACGATCCGCATCACGTCGGTGGAGCATGCGGCAAAGACCATCATTCGGCCGACGCTGACGCGATTGCTGACGAAGTATCCCGACATCAATGTCGAGGTGATTGTCGACTATGGTTTGGTCGATGTCGTTGCCGACCGCTTTGATGCCGGGGTCCGCTTGGGGAAGCAGGTCGCCAAAGACATGATCGCGGTGCGCATGAGTCCGGATGTGCCAATGGCCATCGTCGGATCACCTGCCTATTTCGAAAAGCATGCTGTTCCGGAAAACCCCGAGCACCTCATCGATCACCGGGCCATTAACCTGCGTCTGCCCACGACAGGCGTCTTAAATGCATGGCGGCTCATCGATGGCGGGCGTGAGGTCAGGGTCAGAGTCGATGGTCCTTTGGTCTTCAACACAATCGAGCTGATCCTCGACGCAGCGGTTGACGGGCTAGGGCTGGCTTATATGCCGCTCGACCAGGTGACTGAGCATATCGCCAGTGGACGGCTGAATAGAGTGTTGCCGGACAGCACACCACCACTTCCCGGTTATCACCTGTATTACCCGAGCAGACGGCACGCATCCCCGGCGTTCAGCCTGTTCGTCGATGCGGTCAGATACCGGGCGTGAAGCGTATGACCGCTGTTTGCGCGAACATACCACCTCGTGGATCCAAAGAGATGTCCGCTTATGGGATCCTGCTAGCATGCAAGCTATGTCCGGAATGGGGCGCAAAGCGGCCAAGGCTGTTGCCTTGGCCCGTTGCAACCATCGCAACCGGCTCGCTTCACGACACCCCAGATATTCTGCGGCCGGCTATTCCGGCTTCCGGTTCATCTGCGATCCCAACGGCATCACCTCCAGGCTTCGCCTATCCAGTTGCGCGAACACCTCGTCGAACCCAAACCGCGGACTCCAGTTCAAATCGCGGATGGCCGCGGCCGGGTCATAGACACGATCTATGGACGTCGGCAAGCTCCATCCCCTGAGCTGGAATTCGGCAGCAAGCCCGGGACACCGAAGCCGGATGACCGAGGCAGCGTCCCCCGCCAGAGCCTCACAATCCTCAACCGCAAACGGGGTAGATCCCGAAAGGATATGACGTTGAAATGGGGCTCCTTCGTTCGTCAATGCCAGTACGTGGCCGTCTGCGACATCACGAATGTCCACGCCCCGGTGCAGCCTGTAGGCAGCCATGACATCGGCCGGCTCGGGAAAGCTGCGAGACATCCGGAGAACGCGCACAGCCAATTTGGAAGCCGCCATGTCTTCGAGAATGCGTTCGGCGTCCAGCTTGGTGCGGTGATAGATGGATTAGGCTGATGCGTTGTCGCCTCGTCGATCCAGCTGCACGAACTGGACGAAACGGAATGTCCGTACAAAGCCGTCATGCTGGTGAAAACGAATCGTCTGACGCCAGCCGCCAGCGCAGCCCTCGCGATACGCTCGGTCCCGGCGACGTTGATCCGCTGAAATTCCTCGTCCGGAACGACGCCGACATGAGGCGCGTGCAATGCGGCCGAGTGAATGATCGCATCCGCGCCATCAAGGGCAGACGCCAGGAGCCTTTCGTCCGCGAAGTCGCCGACAAAGCGCGTCGTCGAAAAGGGCGAACGATCGATCCCGACACGGACAGGGCGTTGAAAATGGCGCGACCAACGCGTCCGGAACTACCAGTAAGCACTACCCGCATTCGTACTCCTGAACATTTCGATGCTGTGTCGCGTAGGAGGCTGGAAGCGCCGAGAATATCGAATTCACCGACAGCGACAATGACCGGAGCGTGTTACCGCTGGCTTTCCCAGAAAAGGACGAGTTGGGCCATTTTTCGCTATCGGCGCTAGAAGGAGGATGATCTAACTGCACGGACTGGATCCCTACCAACTTCCAGGGAGAGAAGATCGTGGTGAAGACGCGGTTTGCGATAGCGGCCGACGCTGCGCTCGTGCTGGCGAAAAATGCCGCAAAGGTTCCGGACAACCACGCCTTGGTTGCCCCAACGCTCTTGCGATCCCAAATGTTGGCCCACCTCTATTCGGCGGTGCGCAATGGCGATCTCCGCAAGAGGGAAGCTGACATTCAGCTGGACTATCTCCGGGGTCTGAGAATTCGATTGCTCGGCGACCGCGTGTTGCAGCGATACGCGTGGAATATCGCCAGTCAACTTGACTGGGCGGATACCTATCGCGCCGAATACATCGCCGTCACGCAGCTGCAGGCGGATGCATTGGTCACCCTGGACCCTGACCTTGCCGCGGCGGCGCAGCCTTTCGTCCAGGTCGCCTCGCTGAAGGATTTGCTGACGACGGTCGTTTGAGTATGGCGATAGGGATGACACTAGGGCGGCTGTTTTCGGCCCATTGCGGTCATCGAAGGCGGATCACTGAAAGACTGCTTTGCGCCCTCATTCCGGTCGTTGATAAGTTCGCAGCAAGATTCCGAAAGCAGCCACCCGCGTGACCAGGTTCGGCGGACTTTAGGCGTCGGAAGCGGACACCGCCGTTTCAAAGTCTCGTGAATTGTGCAGCCGCAAAATTCAAGCTTTTACGGGTAAATTTACCGTTACGCACTTCTAATATTCGTCCGTGCCCTTAGCTTCCTCCACGAAATGTTGGACTGCGCAAAAGCACGGAGAACGCAATGACCTCCTCTGACGGCAATGGCATCAGCAGATCGGAATTCCTTCGTGGCATGGCATCGGCGGGTCTGGCCGTCACGCTCGTCGGGCAATCAGCCAAGGCGAGCGCCCAAGATGCGCCCCCAGTTCCTCGAAGCGGAAGTGCAGCCAAGCCCGCCACGAAGGCCACACTTGATTACAACGCGCTCTATCGCAATGGCCTCCCGTTCGACGACGTGCAGGACTTCAAGGATTCGCATCGCGGTCTGCTAGCGGCCTTGCCCGACCCGGCCATCATCAAGAACGCCGACGGGACGCCGGTCTGGGACCTCAGCGTCTATGATTTCCTTGGCACCTCCGAAACCGACGACGCTCCGGATACTGTGAACCCCAGCCTCTGGCGCATGGCCAAGCTCAACATGATCCATGGTCTCTTCGAGGTCGTCGACGGCATTTACCAGGCTCGCGGCTACGACCTGTCGGTCATGAGCATCATCCGCACCGACACCGGCTACATCGTCATCGATCCATTGGTCAGCTCGGAAACGGCGCGGGCCGTCTGGAAGGAGCTTGTCATTCCGAAGCTCGGCGACAAGCCGATCGTCGCGGTCATCTATACCCACAGCCACGTCGATCACTATGGCGGTGTGCGCGGTCTGGTGAACCAGACCGACATCGATGCCGGCAAGGTCAAGATCGTCGCACCAGAGGACTTCACCAAGGCTGCCGTTGGCGAAAACATCATTGCCGGCAATGCGATGAGCCGCCGCGCCAGCTACATGTACGGCAACCTGTTGCCGCGGGGACCGCAGGGTCAGGTCGATGGCGGCCTCGGCAAGACCACGTCGACAGGTGAAATCGGGCTGGCGCTGCCGACTGATTGGGCAACCGAAACAGGCCAGAAGATCATCATCGACGGCGTCGAGCTGCAAGTTCTGATGGCCCCGGAATCGGAGGCACCGTCGGAATTCATGTTCTACATCCCGAAGTACAAGGCGTTTTGCGCCGCCGAAGACGCCTGCCACACACTCCACAACCTCTACACCCTGCGTGGGGCGAAAGTTCGCGACGGTCTGCTCTGGTCAAAATATCTGCAGCAGTCGATCGACATGTTCGGTGGCGAGACCGAGGTCCTCTTCACCTCCCACCACTGGCCGACATGGGGCAACGACCGCGTCATCGCCCACCTCAAGAGCCAGCGCGACATGTTCCGCTTCATCCATGACCAGGTCATGCGGATGGCCAACAGCGGCATGACGCCGAAGGAAATCGGCGAAGTCATCCGCCTTCCGCAGGCGCTGGCCACGACATGGGCGTGCCGGAGCTACTACGGCACCGTCTATCACGACGCTGTGGCGCAATATAACCTTCGCCTCGGCTTCTTCGACGGCGCGCCTGCGACCCTTCACCAGCTACCGCCAACCGAAGCCGGCAAGCGCTACGTCGACTTCATGGGCGGTGCCGACAATGTGCTGCGGCAGGCGAAGGAATCCTTCGAGCAAGGCGACTATCGCTGGGTGGCCGAAGTCGTGAACCATGTCGTTTTCGCCGATGCCAGCAACGTCGCTGCCAAGCAGCTTCTTGCCGACACCTACGAGCAGTTGGGTTACCAGTCCGAATCCGGACCATGGCGCAACTTCTACCTGACGGGTGCACGCGAACTGCGCGAAGGCGTGACCGAACTCCCGGTTCCGAACACGGCGAGCCCGGACACGATCAGGGCAATGCCGATCGACATGTTCTTCGACTTCCTCGGGGTCCGGCTGAACGGCGAGCGCGCAGCGGGCAAGACGATCGAGATCAACATGGAGCTGACCGACACCAACGAAAAATACGTCGTCGGCGTCGAGAATTCGGCGATCCACTATTCCAAGGACAAGAGCGCACCGAGCGCTGATGTCTCGATTGTCACCACCCGCGAGGCGTTGAACGACGTGATGCTCGGCACCTCGACGATGGAGAAGCAGGTGGTTGAAGGGAAAGCCAAGCTCACCGGTGATCCCAAGAGGCTTTCGGAATTCGTCGGTTTGCTCGACAACTTCGAGTTCTGGTTCAACATCGTGACCGCCTGAGCGTAAAGGAGCAGCAAGCGCATGTGCACCATATGCTCGTTGACGATCGAGTTTGCAGTCGAGCATCCGCTGACGCTTGCGGTTGCAGTAGCCACCCGGCAGGCGATCGATGATGGTCTCCTGCCGGAAGCACCGGCTGAAGAGAAGGACATGGCGCAATCGCGCCATGAGGCGGTCGTACTTCTGACTTTCCTGCAGCAACGCCTCGAGCAGGTTCTGTCTGCCTCTCGTTTGCTGGCCCTGCCGAACTTCTTCGTGCTGATGATCGAGAGCCGGACGTGGGGCTACTTCCACCCCACGCTCTCGGGTTTTGATGTTCGCGCAACCCCTTCCTCGCCTCGGATCGAACCGGATGAAACCGGCGAGCGCGATGCCATCGTGGTGATATCGCAGGCAGCCGCAGACGAAATCGCCAAGGGACGCCTGCCGTTTGCACAAGGGCAAGAGTCCGGGGTCGTCTTTGTGGATGCGCCGGATGCATCGGCTGCCGCAATCCGGTCGGCCTTCATGACCGCCTATCCTGTCGGCCAGTTCAGCGAGTTCGTCTGCACCGAGGTGGCGTGAGCAATCGAATTTGAGCAGGTGGTTGCGACTAGCCGAATTCACGCGGATGGTCGGTCATGTCCACCTCTCTAATGGGCATTTGGGCCAAGATGAAAAGCCATCCTCCGCAGTAGCATCAGGGCAACACTGATCAAAAAATGACGGAAAATGGCTGGCTGATCCTTTGAACACGCTTTGCTAATGGAAGCGCCCAGAGCAACCTGAGGTCGCCAAGGTGTTCATCCGGTGCAAACCGATTGGAGGAATTCGTGACCGGCCCGAAGTCTCTCCTCGTTGCTCTCGCAATTTCCTTATGCTCCTGCTGCTCGGCCACCGCACAGGACGCGGACTTGGCCAAGAAACTGTCGAACCCCATTGCCTCACTGATCAGCGTACCATTCCAATTCAACTATGATACCGGATACGGCCCGATCGATGGACACAAGGCAGTGCTTAACATCCAGCCGGTCATTCCGATCGAGCTCAATGCGGATTGGAACGTGATTTCGCGAACGATCGTCCCCGTCACGTGGCAGGACGACATCGCCGGTGAAACGGGATCGCAGTTCGGTCTGGGTGACACTCTGCAGAGCTTCTTCTTCTCTCCCAAGCAACCCGGGCCTGGCGGCATCATTTGGGGTGCAGGTCCAGCCATCCTCCTACCGACCGCAACCGAACCGCTTTTGGGCGGCGAGAAGCTCGGGATCGGTCCGACAGGCGTGGTATTGAAGCAGGACGGCCCATGGACCTACGGCGCGCTTGCAAATCATATCTGGTCGGTGGCAGGGGACGGCGGTCGTGCGGATATCAGCTCCACGTTCCTACAGCCTTTCATTTCCTACACGACCCAGGATGCCTGGACCTTTGCGCTCAATACCGAGAGCACCTACGATTGGGAGGGCAACCAGTGGAGCGTGCCGATCAACGTTTCGGTCGCGAAGCTCGTCACGTTCGACAAGCAGCCAGTGAGCTTCCAGGTTGGCGCGCGATACTGGGCGGCGTCTGCAGAAGGCGGCCCGGAAGGCTGGGGAGTGCGGGCCTCGATCACGTTTCTGTTTCCGAAGTGACCTCATGGCCCCGCTAGCATGACGAGGCTACAATGAACTTGATCATTGCAATCGCCGAGACCAGCATCCTTGCCGTCGGGCTGCTCCTGCTTGTCCTTCAACTTGCGGCCCACGAAGTCGGCTTCCGCCTAGGCAGCCGCGTCAGAGCGCGTGGCACCGGGCAACCGGAAAACGTCGGCGTCGTCGTTGGCGGAATGCTCGGCCTGCTGGCGTTCGTGCTCGCGCTGACGCTTTCCTATTCCAGCGCTCGCTTCAACGAACGTCGCCAGGATACGCTGAGCGAGGCCAACGCGATCGGTACCGCCTGGCTTCGCGCGCAGGCCGTTGGATCAACCGAGGCACTGGACGTGGCCGGGCTGCTTACGGAGTATCTCAACGCACGCGAGAATTTCGTTCGGGCAGGACGCGACGAGGAAGCGATCAACAGGGCGAACCAGGAGACCTCGCGGCTTCAGCAGGAAATCTGGAACCGGGTCACGACCATCGTGCGTCAACGCCCGGACCCGATCGCCGCGTCTCTTATGGCCTCCGTTAACGAGACTTTCGATGCGAGCACCTCCGAGCGCTTCGCACTCGAAACGCGACTGCCGTCGCAGATCTTCTGGTTGCTCATCGGCGTCATGGTAGCGAGCATGTCGTTGCTCGGCTACCAGTTTGGTCTGAAGGGGCGACCTGTGCGCTTTCTGGTTCTCATTTTGACGGTGGTATGGACGGCGATCGTCATCGACATTCTCGATCTTGCTACAGCGCGCCTCGGAAACTTCCGTACCGACCTTCGCGTCTATGAGTGGACGCGACAGGGGCTTTCAACCCCAGTCGTTCCGCTTCAGTGATCTTTCCCGTCGTCGACCGAAAGTCGTTGAGCGCGTTTCGCGAAATGCCAACTACCACCCGCATAAATTGAGCCAGCGATGCGTGTCGAAGACGGGGATGGTTGCGAATTGTCAATATCACGGAGCGAGGGCGGCGGCGACGCCCACGATGATTGGCCCCATCAGCGGTAGCAGCACATTCGAAATCGCGTAGGTCACCGTGTAGCCGATGACCGGAATCGAACTTCCTGCCTGGGAAACGAGTGTGCTGATCGTGGGTGTGCTGCAGTGCTGCCCAGCGATTATTCCCAGAAGAATAGGCGGATCGACTTTCACCAACCTGGAGCCAACGTAAAGCGATACCGCAGCCGGCACCACCGAGACGAGCAGCCCCAGTATCGGCAAGATCAACCCGTATTGCATGATAAGCTTGATTGCATGCGGTCCTGCTTCGAGACCGATCGCCGCGATAAAGGCAGCCAGACCAATATCTTTCGCAAATTCTGCCGCGGGAAGCGGGAAGCCACCGCGCGACGGGTTTCGCATGTTGAGCCAGCCAAAAACCAGACCTGAAATCAACGCCCCACCGCCTGAACCGAGCGTTAGCCTCATCGCACCGAGCTCGAGGCTGAGATGACCGATCAGCAAGCCGACGACTATACCGATGCCCAGATATGTGAAATCGGTTTTATGCGTTGCGGGAAGCGGGTTGCCGAGTTCGATGGCAGCGCGTTCGACCGCCTTCTCAGGCCCGTAGAGCGTCAGGACATCGCCTTGTTGCAGGACGGCTCCCGATAGCGCCGGGATCTGCTGTCCGAGTCTCCGCACGTTCGACACAAAGACGCCGCGGTGCAGTTCCGGCGAGGCAAGTCGCCTCAGGTCGCGGATCTGCCGACCGAAGACCTCCTTTCGGGAAAGGACGACGTCGCGCGACACCAAGGTGATGCTGGCTCCATCGGGTACAGGCACTTCGTCCCCGAACAGGTCTCGAACGGAGATGACCGCATTGCGCCGCCCACGGATGAAAAGAATGTCGCGAGGCTCGACCACCAACTCGGGCAGCGCCTCCACAACGTCACTTCCTCGGTGAACGCCTTCTATCGCGATCGACCAGTTCCGGCTGCGCTCGACATCGCCAACTGTCTGTCCTGCCACAGAGCCCGCGCAGAACGCTCGCCCGACCAGCAGAGGAAGGCCCTCTGGCTGGTCGCCGACGTCTTCGGGTGAGCCGAGTTTTCGTGCCAGTGCCTGCGCCTCTTGCTTCAGATCAATCCCAAGGATCAAAGGTGCAATCTGTGTGACAAAGACCACGATTCCGATCAGGCCGAACAGATAGGTGAGACTATACGCAGTCGCGATGTTTCCTTGGAGTTCCTCGATAGCCGCCTGCGGCAAGGAGAGATGGGATATCGCCTCCGACGCCGTGCCAACGACTGCGGACTCTGTTGCCGATCCCGCGAAGAGCCCAGAGGCGGTTCCAATGTCGAGGTGAAAGATAACGATCGCCGCCGCGACCAGCAGCAGCGCGCAGATCACTTCGATCACCGAAAAAATCCCGTACCGCCATCCGCCGCGAATATTGGCGAAGAATTGTGGCCCGGCCGAAAATCCGAGCGCGTAGATGAACAGCGCAAACGCTGTCTCCTTCAGGTCAGAGCTTACGCGGACACCGAACTGACCGAGTGCAAGGGCGACGAGAAGCGTTCCGCAGATGCCGCCGAGTTGGATTGGGCCGACACGCAATCGTCCAATGAAATAGCCGAGTGCCATCGAAAGGAAGAGTGCAATGACAGGATTAGCCAGGAACGACATGCTTAGCGGCCCTCACTGAAGTGATCAAAAGCCATCGTTGTCGCCGACGGCGAAGACATATCCCAGGAACTATAGGCGGCCCGTCTTGCCCGGCGGTATTGGTTGGACACAATCCCCCATAGTCTCCTCGGCATTCAAACCCGGCCTACTGCTGACCAACTCATACACCACGAGCTCCTCCATCCGGCCCTTGGCGCGAGCTGTGCCCAAAGCTCGGAACTCGAAGATTTCGGATACGGCGGCCCGAACAGCTCCGCTTGCCAAAATGGATGTACCGAACTCCTTGTTCATTCCCTCGAGGCGCGAACCGACATTGACGGTGTCGCCCATGGCGGTGTACTGCCGCCTAGCCTTCGCGCCGACGCTGCCGACGACGGCTTGGCCGGTGTGCAGGCCGAACCGGGTGACGAGTTGTGGGCGATGAGCCTGGCGGTTGGCGGCATTCATTCCATCGATCGCCTGCTTCATCGCAAGCGCGCAGCGACAGGCCTTTGCTACATGGTCATCGTCACGGGTGGGGGCGTTCCACATGCCAAAGATGGAGTCTCCGAGATACTGGACGATCGTCCCGTCGTGTTGCTCGACAGTTTCGTTCAGAAGTTCGAAGTACGCCGAGAGCAACTCGACGACCTCTTCCGGCGAATGCTGTTCGGAGATCGTGGTGAAGTCCTGAATGTCTGTGAAGAGGACTGTGATTTCCTGCCGTCCGGCCACCCCGATAGCGGACTGCCCAGATGTCACGATCCTTCGGACAAGTTCTCGGGGCACATACAACGAGAACGTAGCAATGGTGTTTCGGGCTGCTTCAAGCGTGCGCCCGAGAATGTTGATTTCGGCAATCCACGAATGCGGAAGCCGGCGTTCCTCGAATTTCAGATCGCCGATGCTTCGTGCCTCGTCCGCCAATGCGAATAGGGATTTGCTGATCAGCCGCGCCATGACGATTGCGGCGCCGATACCCACCGCAACGAATGCGGTCGCCGTCAGAAGGTTCTTCAAGAGCAGCCTGTCAGTCGGGCCAACCAAATCAGCCAACGGCGCGGCGATAACGACAGCGTTTCCTTTCAGAAGACCCGAGAATTCCACGGGAGAAATCTGTGCCACGTAGCTAACGCCGTTCACACTGAATGGCACGATGCCTCCGCCGGTCCCCTTGTGAGCTGAAAGCAGCGCCCGAATGGGGGCGATCGCCGGATCGGCGTCGTCAGGGACGGAGGCGTCTCCGGAATCGCCTCGAGACAACGTCTGCAGTATCCTTGCCATAACAGCGGCGTCGGAGTGCACGATCAGGCGCCCACGCCCATCGAACACGTAGCCACGAGCGTTCTCAGATATGGCCTCCTTGTTAAGCAGGCGGCTGATCGTCTGAAGTAGGACGTCCACTCCGGCGACTGTCTCATGATCCTTGCTCATCGGTACTGCGAGCGTAAGGCTCAGGGATTTCGTGGTCGCCGTCACGTAGGGTCCGACCGAGACCTGTTCGCGGGTGTCGCGGGCGGTCTGATACCAAGGGCGCGTTCTTGGATCGTAGGAGTCGCCGAGATCGTTTCGTTGTTCGATCTGGGCACCGTTCGCTCCGAGGAAATGCCATCGGGCTGACGGTTCAGCGGGAGACCTGTCGATGACCCGGATCGCGAATGCGGTCTCTTCCGGCGCCGACAAGACCTCGCGCCAGGCGGGATTGGCAGCGACATTGACAGCTTGGATGAAGCTTCCATCGGGGTAGCCGGCATAGATGCCGTCGATATAGTCGGCGCTCTGAAGCACCTTGAGCAAATAGTCGCGCTTGGCGTCGAAATCCTGGGACGGCGGCGTCAACATCTGTGGCAGGACGGATGCCGTGGCCGCTGCCGAATAGCCGTCACCGAAGACGCTCTGGTAGTTTTCTACGACACGAAGCCCCAGTTGACGCATCTGGGTTTCGCCTGCTGCCAACGCCGTCGCCCGCCCCTGCTCATAGGCCATCCACATCAGCGGCGCTGAGATACAGATCAACAGGCCGACGATAACGACACTCAGATGTACTCTCAGCGGCTTGGACCAACTACTCACCGGTGTCCCCTCCCGCCAGACTGTCGTTTATCGGCAATGACGGGGTCACCCTCGACGCTGACTTTATCGACATTTCCGAGTGGCCGTTGATGCGTTGCAATGACCGCATCTAACCAAGTGCGAAGGCATCGGGTAAGTACGTTACGGTAAATCAAAAATCTGTTACGGAATACCAATGGCCAGACTGTGCGCACCTCGTTCGCCTCTGGCGACCACTTTTGGGTCGCGGTGGCAGATCGGGACCGCGTCACGGCGCAAGAACCTCTGACATGCCGTGTGGACGCCGATCATGCGGCAGGCACCGGGAAAACACTGTTCGGACACGGCAGCGTAGGCCCAGAAGGAGAGCTCGGAGTAAGACATAGAGAACTCACTATGTGTGATCCGGCCGGTTTGCGGGTGCACGGCTCGATCGCCAACATCATGGCGTCGATGGAGGTTCTGGACCTGATGGAGCAGCAGTTCATCACCGCCGCACAGAATGATTTGATGACCAGGATCGCATCCGTCGAGCTCGACACTTGGCAGAAACGCAAAAAAGCTCCTCGACGCTTGAGCGGAGGAGCTTTGTATCAGGCGCCTTGAATGAGCAAAT